>JBOHUX010000061.1:0-12526 GCA_050734915.1 Candidatus Dormibacteraceae bacterium | reverse complement strand
GTATAAGAGACAGGCTCCAGAGTGTGCTTCCTGCCCTTCACTTCGGTTCCTCCTTGCCCTCTCGGGCGATGATGGAACCTCATATCAGATGGACCAGTTCTAGGGGGTCAGGTCAGTTGGATATATGCTGGCCACCGACGCTATCGACAGTTATCGATGGATGAGGAGGTGACCAAGGTGACGACCGACGACATCGACCGCTGCGAGTGCTGCGAGTGCTGCTCCTCGGACGATAGCGGCGGCGGCGGCTGCTGCTGAGCCGCCCGGTACCGGGCGGGGACCGCCTCCGCGCTGATCCGAGCGTCTCGCCGGCTACACAGGCTAGACGACCGCCTCCTCGTGCTCGGGCGTGAAGGCGCCGAGCCGGGCGGCGCTGTAGCGGGTGCCGGTGTGCTGGTGGTAGGGCACGCCGGTGTAGAGATGATGGCTCCTGGTGGGGATGTCGCGGCCTTCCGCCCACTCCTGGGACTGCAGGTCCATGTAGCCACGCTCCTTGCTCCTGGCCAGGTCCTCGAGCAGGTTGGTCATGGCAAGACCGTTGGCGTGCTGCATGGCCAGCGTGATGAAGAGGAAGCCGACGCCCATCTTCCCCAGCTCGTCGAAGGTGAGCGGGTTCTTCTCGTTCTGCCACTTGAAGGACGACGAGTAGTTGAATGCGAAGCGGGCCTCCGGAAACCGCTTCCGGATCTCGCCGGCGAACCGCTCGACGGGCCCCCGCTCGGCGGTCGGGAACTCGCACCAGAGCAGGTCGGGCACGCCGCTGTCCAGGTAGTGGAGACCTCGCTCGATGGCGAGGTCCAGCCCCCGGGCGGCCTCCGGGGCGTCCACTGCGGAGATCCCGTCGGTTCGCGCGATGATCACGAAGTCCTGGTCGCCGAGGTCGTCGGCGACGTTGCGGATCATCTTCAGCTTGCCCACCATCTCCCCGGCCGGGATGAGGGCTTTGCCGGCGATGTGCCCGCAGCGCTTGGGCATCACCTGGTCCTCCAGGTGGGCCGCGGCGACGCCGGCGTTGACGTACAGCTCCGCGGTCCGCTGGACGTTGAAGATGTTCCCGTAGCCGGCATCCATGTCGACGATCACGGGCGGGATCTCGAGGTGCCTGGGAGCGACGCCCTTGTCGGGGTCGCCGACCGCCATCGTGAGCTGGAACTTGCGCAGGGCGCTGACCGTCCGGCGGGCGCCGTCGGCAATCTCGACGCTGGAGTAGAGGTCCATGTCGGTGGTGCCCAGGTGGCCGATGGCGAACGAGTAGCCGCTGAAGTAGACCGCGTCGAGCCCGTGGTACATCACCATCTCGGCCGTGAAGGGGTCGTAGCACCCCGGGCCGAACACATAGGGCCTGGTCGCGAGCATCTCCCGAAGCCGCGCGCTGGGCTTCTGCCATCGAGACCTGGGGATCTTGAACCCCTCGGGCAGCAACGGGCTTTCGACGAGATCCATCTCCACTGCTGTCATCCGCTCCTTCATCTGTGGGTTGATGCTGTCAGTCGTTCTCGTGATCCCGATCGCAATCGTCCGGGCAGTTGCACTCGGCCACCTCGGCGGTGGTGACGACCGGGTCATAGGTGTCGACGAGATGTGCAGACCTCATAATGACGGCTACGCTATCAACAACCCTGATATTTGTCCAATCGATATCAACGATGGGCGACATTGACGGGCTCTATGGCTCAATCTCGATCGGCTCCTCCAAGCGGTGGCGACCGCGTCTCCGACGAGTCAGCGGGGGACGATGTCGCGGGCGCGGCCGAGGAGCTCCAGGAAGGCGCTCACCATGCCTGAGGCCGGTGCCTGGTGACGCCGCATGGCGACGATCGGCCTGCGAACGGGCACCCCGTCGGAGATGGGCAGCTGGCGCAGAGTCCCCTGGACCATCTCCCGCGCCACCGCCGTCCGCGGCAGCAGAGCCACGCCGAGCCGGCGCTCGACCATCTTCTTGGCCGCCTCGATACTGTCCATCTCCATCACCAGCCAGGGCGTGACGCCCGCCCCGAGAAAGAGGGACTGGGTGAGCTCGTAGTAGCTGGAGGTGCGGTCGAAGAGGATCATCTTCTCCCCGTCCAGGTCGGCCATCCGCAGGGCCCGCTTGCGGGTCAGGCGGTGGTTCGGGGGCACCACCAGCACCAGCTCCTCCTCGTAGAAGGTGGTCAGCTCCACCTCCGGATGCCGGAGCGCCCGTCCCAGCCCGAGCTGGACCTCCTCCCGAAGAACCATCTGGAGCACGTCCTCCGAATGGCCCGTCCGCACCGCCACCTCGACCCGGGGATGGCCGGCCGTGAAGCGCTCCAGCAGGGCCGGCAGCAGGTACGCGCTGACGGCCGGGGCGGAGGCCAGCACCAACTGCCCGGTGGTGCCGGCGTGAACCTCCTTGATCGCCTCTCGGCCCTCCCGGAGCGTCCGGGCGGCGCGCTCGGCGTAGGGCAGGAAGGCCCGGCCGGCGTCGGTCAGCTTCATGCCGTGACGCGTCCTCGTGAAGAGCGCCTCCCCCAGCTCCTTCTCCAGCGCGTGGAGCCGGGCGGTGAGCGTGGGCTGGGTGACATAGAGGGCCTCGGCGGCACGGCTGACGTTGCCACGGCGGGCCACCTCGAGGAATCCCTCGACCTGCGCCAGCAGCAACGTCCCCCCCTATTACAACCCGGCTCGCACCGCCCCGCCGCCAGGGGAATTCCATCGATCCACGACCGATCCATGACAACGCCTCGGCGCCCATGCGCACCATCTCACGGCCCGGCCTGCCCCACTCCACCAAATCTCCGATTTCGCGGGGCCCGCCTCAGTCCGTGCTGGGCGCCGGATACGATGTGCCGCACCTGGGCGCCGATTCGCTTGCCGCAAATGCCTGGATCCCGACTAAGCCTCGTCCCTGGCGGCCTCCTCCTTGGCTCGACGATCGATCTCCTGGACCACCGACGCGTCGGCCAGGGTGGTGGTGTCACCCAGCTCCCGCTTCTCGGCGACGTCCTTCAGCAGCCGCCGCATGATCTTCCCGGACCGGGTCTTGGGCAGCTCGGGCGTGAAGACGATGTTGGCGGGAGCGGCGAGCTTGCCGATCTTCTTGGCCACGTGGTCTCGAAGCTCGACGATCATCTCCGGCGAGCCGTCGCCGCCGCCCTTGAGGGTCACATAGGCCACGATGGCCTGCCCCGTCTGAGCGTCGGCCCGGCCGCAGACGGCCGCCTCCGCGACCTTCTGATGGTCGACCAGCGCGCTCTCCACCTCGATCGTCGAGAGCCGGTGGCCGGAGACGTTGATGACGTCGTCGACGCGGCCGAGCAGCCAGAAGTCGCCGTCCTCATCCACTCGCGCGCCGTCACCGGCGAAATAGACGCCCGGGAACCGGTCCCAGTACGTCTTCTGGTAACGCTCGGGATCTCCGTGGATTCCCCGCAGCATCGCCGGCCAGGGCCGGCGCAGGACGAGGTATCCACCGCCGCCGGGCGGGACCGTCTCGCCGCGTTCGTCATAGACGGCCGCGTCCACGCCCGGGAAGGGTTGGGTGGCCGAGCCCGGCTTCAAGGTGGTGACACCGGGCAGAGGGGTGATCATGACCATCCCCGTCTCGGTCTGCCACCAGGTGTCCACGACCGGGGTCCGGTCCATGCCGATGTGCTCTCGGTACCAGATCCAGGCCTCGGGGTTGATGGGCTCGCCGACGCTGCCGATCAGCCTCAGCGAGCTGAGGTCGTGCTTCTGCGCGTACTCGGGACCCCACTTCATGTGGGTCCGGATCGCCGTCGGGGCGGTGTAGAGGACGTTGACCCCGTAGCGCTCGATGATCTCCCACCAGCGGTCCTTGTCGGGGAAGTCCGGCGTCCCCTCGTACATCACGCTCGTGCTCTGGTTGCAGAGGGGTCCGTAGACGATGTAGCTGTGGCCGGTGATCCAGCCGATGTCCGCCGCGCACCAATAGACGGTGTCGGGCTTGATGTCGAAGATGTAGTGGTGCGTGGTCGCGGTGCCGACCAGGTAGCCGGCGGTGGTGTGGATGATGCCCTTCGGCTTGGCGGTGGTGCCGCTCGTGTACATCAGGAAGAGGAGGTCCTCCGAGTCCATCTCCTCGCAGGGGCATGATGCGGGATCGCCGCGCTCCACGGAGACGACGTCGTGCCACCAGTGGTCCCGTCCCTCACGCATGTCGACATCGCCGCCGGTGCGCCGGCAGACGACACAAGTCTTGACCCCCGGAGCCTGATCCATCGAGTCGTCGGCAACCTTCTTGAGCCCGACCGGCTTCCCCCGCCGCCAGGCCTCGTCCTGCGTGATGAGGACCTCGCACCCCATGTCGTTCATGCGGCCGGACAGAGAGTCGGCGCTGAACCCGCCGAAGACGACGGTGTGCGGTGCTCCGAGCCGGGTGCAGGCGAGCATCGCGATCGGGAGCTCGGGCACCATGCCCATGTAGATGGCGACGTTGGTGCCCTTCCTGACGCCGAGCTTGCGGAGCCCGTTGGCGAATTTGACGACCTCCCCCTGGAGGTCCTGATAGGTGATCGCCTTGCGATCGTCGGCGGGCTCCCCCTCCCAGTAGTAGGCGATCTTGGCGCCCTTGCCCGCCTCGACGTGACGATCGACGCAGTTGTAGCAGACGTTGGTCTTCCCGCCCAGGTACCACCTGGCGTAGGGACGGTCCCATTCGTAGAGCTTGTCGAAGGGCCGGAACCAGGAGACCCGGCCCCGTCCCTCCTCTTCCCAGAAGGCCTCGAAATCGCGCGCGTAGATGTCGGGTTTGGCATTGGCACCGGCGGCGAAGTCCGCCGGCGCCGGGTAGCGCCGCTCCTCCAGGAAGATCGTGTCGATGGCGTGGCCGGTCAGATCAGTGTCCGCCACAAGGCCCACCTCCCGCTGGTTATTCCTCCCCGGCTCTCCCTCACGAGTCTAGCTCAGGGTTCGGGGCAGGGGGCTGCCCGCCCGGGGCGCCAGCGGGGCCGTGCCCCAGAGCTGACCGCCGACGGGGATGATCTTGGTCGGAGACAGGCTGTTGACGACGCCGGCGAAGGACGCGTACCAGGCGACCAGGGCCGTGATGACGCCAACGATGCCGCCCGCCCCCACCAGCCCGGCGCCCGCAGCCTGGTTCTGGAAGAATCCGATGAAGAGCAGGATCTCGGTCACCTCGAGGGTGAGGAAGACCCCGAAGACGGCGATGTTGACGCGGGTCGAGGCGATCAGCATGTAGGTGTTGAAGATCGCGAACGCGAGCAGGAACCAGGCCAGCGAGTGGGGGACGATGGCGGCCGGGATCTTGCCGAAGAGGAGCAGCACGACGAACGCCGCCAGGGAGAGCCAGAAGCCGCCGTAGGAGGAGAACGCGGTGGAGCCGAAGGTGTTCCTGTTCTTGAACTCCCACATCCCGGCCAGCAGCTGGGTGGTGCCGCCGTAGAAGAGGGCCAGTCCGACCCAGATCAGGTCGGGGGCCCAGCCCGCGTTGTGGGCGCTGAGGACGAAGGTGGTGAGGGCGAACGCCCCCAGTCCCAGAGGCGCCGGATCGGCGACCGCGAGGGCCGCGATCGGCGCTGCTCTTTCTTCCGCCATGGGAGTGAACCCTCCTTAACCGATTGGTGGACGCCCGCGTGCCGGTGCGCGCGGAGGATCGGAAACCCGTCGCGATCGGCGACTACGGCGGCCGCTCGGTGGCGCCGAGATCGACCTTGCGGAGACTCGATACCACGCCCTTCCTCCTGTCCTCGCCTCGAAAACAGAACCTCGGTCGCATAAACCGTAGGCGAAGACGGGCGGCAGCGCAAGTGCGATTCTGCGGGACGCCTCTCCGGTACCCCGGCCGCCTCCTTACGGGGCGCACCTCACGGGGTCGGGCTGACCGCCCTCGCGGTGGCCACGAAGGCGCCGATCCTCTCGATGGCACGGACCAGGCTGCGCTCGTCCTGAGTGTAGGCGAGCCGGAGGTGACCCGCGCCGGCGGCCCCGAAGGCGGTGCCCGGCAGCACGGCGACCCCGGCCTCGCTCAGGAGGCGATCGGCCAGCTCGCGCTCTCCGAGCCCGGTCCCCTCGATGTTGGGGAACACGTAGAAGGCCCCCTGCGGGCGCCGACAGCGGAAGCCCGGGATCGCGTTGAGACCGTCGACCAGCAGGTCACGGCGCCGCTCGAAGTGGCCCACCATGCGGGCGACCGCCCGGCCGGACTCGGGGGACCGCAGCGCCTCGACGGCGGCGACCTGGGTGAAGGCGGCCGCGCAGGACGAGGAGTTGATCATCAGCGTGTCGAGCTTGGCGGCGAGGGCCGGCGGCGCCACCCCGTAGCCGAGCCGCCAGCCGCACATCGCGTAGGACTTGGAGAACCCGTCCATGAGCACTGTGCGCTCGCGCATGCCCGCCTGGGAGAGCAGCGAGACGTGCTCGAACCCGTAGACGATCTGCGAATAGATCTCGTCTGCGACCACCAGCAGATCGCGGGCCGACGCCAGCTCGGAGATGAACTCGACGTCGTCGCGGGTGAGGATGCCGCCGGTCGGGTTCTGGGGCGTGTTGACGATGAGCACGCGCGTCCGCGGCGTGACCAGCGAGGCCAGCTCGTCGAGGTCCATGCGGAAATCCCGATCTTCGCGAAGGGTGATGGGCACCGGGACCGCGCCGATGAACGACACCAGCGAGCTGTAGACGGGATACCCCGGGTCCGGGAGGATGACCTCGTCCCCGGGCTCGACACAGGCCAGCAGCGTGAAGAGCAGGACGTTCTTGGAGCCGGGTACCAGCACCACCTCGGTCGGCTCGACGGCAACCCCCAGGCGGTCACCGACGAACTCGGCCACCGCCTGCCGGGCCTCGAGCATGCCGCTCGCCGGCGTGTAATGCGTATGACCCTCGTGGAGGGCCCCGATCGCGGCCTCGACGATGTTGTCCGGCGTCGCGAAGTCCGGTTCGCCGATCTCCAGATGGATGATCTCGTTGCCCTCGGCCTCGAGCCGCCGGGCCCGGGCCAGCACCTCGAAGGCCCCCTCGGTGCCCAGCCGCTCCATGCGCTGCGCGAACCTGATCCCCACCGCACTGCCAGTCTACCGCCCGCTCGCCCCGCCCCTGGCGAGCGCGCCAGGCTCCCGGTCAGTGCACCGAGAGCGCGGCGCCGCCGTCCACCGCGATGCCCTGGCCGGTCACGTAGGCCGCCTGCCGAGAGCAGAGAAAGGCGCAGACGGCCCCCACCTCCGAGGGCGTCCCGAACCGCCGGACCGGGATCCCCGCCGCCGTCCGCTGCATCTGGTCCTCGAGCCCGACGCCCGCGTGGCCGGCCTTGATCGCCTCCAGCTCGCGCACGCGGTCGGTCAGCACCCGGCTGGGCAGGATGCAGTTGACGGTCACGCCCTCGGGCGCCAGCTCGGAGGCGAGCGCCTTCGCCAGCCCCGCCACCGCCGGGCGCAGGGCGCTCGAGAGCAGCAGGTCGGTGGCCGGCTCGCGCGCCGTCAGCGACGTGATGAAGACGATCCGGCCCCGGTCGGATCTCCGGAGGTGCGGGAGCGCGGCCCGCGCCAGCCGCACGGCGCTCATCAGCGTCAGCTGGTAGGACGCCGCCCAGAGCTGGTCGGGGACGCTCTCGAAGTCGCCGCGGGGCGGCCCGCCCGCGTTGGCGACCAGGATGTCGAGGCCCCCCAGCCGCTCGGCCGCGGCCGCCACCAGGGGCTCGATCTCGCCCTCGCCCGCGAGGTCTGCCGCGTGGTGCCCGCAGGCGCCCATGGCGTCCGCCGCCGCTCGCAGGGCGACCTCGTTGCGCGAGGAGACGAACACGGCCGCCCGCTCGCCCGCCAGCGCCTCGGCGCACGCGCGCCCGAGGCCCCGGCTGGCGGCCGTCACCAGCGCCCGCGCGCCCTCCAAACCCAGCTCCATGAATCCTCCTCGCCTCCTGCCGGACCGCCTCACCGGCACCGGGGGGCGTTCCAAAACCGTCAGCCGCCGGTGCTCACGACATACCAGCGAGCCACGTCCCGAAATCGGTCTACGGGCTCCACGACACGGTTCATCCGGACGCCGTGGACGCGGGTGTTGACGACGTACAGGTAGTGCGGCTCGTAGATGTAGATGGCGGGCGCCGCCTGCGCGAGGAGCCGCTGGAAGTCATCGTAGATGGGCATCCTGGCCGCGCGGGTCGTCGCCGCCTCGGCGTCCTCCAGGTCCTTGTCGATGAGGGCTTGACGAGGGACCGGCGTGAAGTTGAGGCCTCCCCCCGACGCTCCCGAGTGCCAGAAGGCGGACTGGTCGGCATCCGGTCCGGAGTCGAGCTGGGTGAGGGCCATCTGATACTCGCGCGGGATGAGGTAGCGCCCGACCAGGATCGAGGAGGGGACCTTGTCCAGGACCACCCTCACTCCGATGGCCGCCAGCTGACGGTGGACCTGCTCCGCGACCTCCCTGTACGGATAGGCGTCGGGCGTGACCAGCGTGACCTCGAAGGACTTGCCGGCCCGTTCTCGCACCGACCCTCGGACGGGCAGCCTCCAGCCCTCCGCATCGAGCCCGCGGGCCGCCGCCGCCCGGTCGTGGGAGAGTGCCGCCGCGGCGCGCGGCGAGTAGGCCCAGTTGGTGGGCGGGATCGGTCCCGTGGCGACGTCCGCATGCCCGTCGAGCACAGCTCCGATGATGGCGCGACGGTCGATGGCCCGGTTCAGGGCCTGCCGCACCTGGGGGACGCCGAAGTATCCCGAGCTGAGTGGGGAGAGATCCAGGAAGACCGCCATCTGGGCGAAGGTTCGCTGCTCGTGGACGGCCAGGTCGCCGCGGTTGGCGACCGCCGGCAGCTGGGGGGGCTGGACGCCACCGACGGCGTCGGCCTCGCCGTCGATGACCGCGTTGAGGGCCCCGGAGAGCGTCGGATAGGCGTGGAAGACGAAGTGGTCCAGGTACGGGGCGGGGCTTCCATAGGGGTTCCGGCGCAGAGTCACGGTCCGGTGGTCGGCCGATATCGACTGCACCATGAAGGGGCCGGTTCCGAAGGCCTGGGCGCCGCTATGGGGGTCCCTGGCCACGTCCGCGGGCCGGCCCGAGCGGAACGCGTGGGCGGGGATGATTCCGATCGTGAGCAAGAACGGGAACGAGACGCTGGGGGCTTTGAGCGTGAAGCTGACCCGGTCCCGCCCCGCCCGCGCCACCTTGATCGATTGCCAGGGGTCGGCGCCCTGGGCGTAGGTGGGATCCTGGAGGACCTCGAAGGTGAAGAGCACGTCCTCCACCAGCAGCGGCCTGCCATCGGCCCAGCGCACGCCCGGCCGGAGCGTGAACGTGTAGGTCAGGCGATCCGGGGACAGCGTCCAGCCGCTGGCGAGGAGGGGCCGGGGTCGCTGCTGTCCGTCCACCGATGTCAGCCCCTGGTAGATCAGCCGGTCGATGTCGTGCGCGCTCGCGTCCTGCGCGAGCAGAGGGTTGAGCATGCCCGGGACCCCGACGATGGCCTCGGTCACCGATCCGCCGCGGGCGGGGCTGATCCGGGCCGCCAGCGACGACGGGCTGATCCGGCAACCGGCCAGGAGGACCGCGCCCAGGCAGAAACCGAGGAGCCGCGCCCGCCGCGACCGCGCTCTTAGCATCGGTCCGCGGGCGGCCCGGCCCGGACGACCCGACCGGCCGCCATTCCGGGACAGGCCGCTAGATGAGCGATTCCGGGTATCGACGGATCGTCGCCGCCATCAGCTAATGCGACGAGACCACGATGTAGAGCGCCGACACGATCAGGAAGGCGACGATGAGCACCCACGTCGTCCAGTAGATCTGCCGCTCGAGCCCGCGTCGGGTCCGGTATCCGCCGCCCAGGCTCGAGTCGCCACCGCCGATGGTGCCGCCGAGCCCGCTGGCCTTGGGCGTCTGCAGGAGGACGCTGGCCATCAGCAGGATCGCGCTGATGACCTCGAGGGTGCCGAGCGGTCCCTTGAGGCTCTGCATGAACGCCAGGGATTCTAACCGCCCCGCGGCTCAGGTCCCGGCCGGCAGCCGGGGCCCGGTGCCGGGGTGGCCTACCTCGCGGCCTTCCCGTATCGCTCCGCGACCGCCTTCCAGTTGACCACGTTCCACCAGGCGGCCAGGTAGTCGGCCCGCTTGTTCTGGTACTTGAGGTAGTAGGCATGCTCCCAGACGTCCACCCCGAGGAGGGGCGTCAGGCCCTGCATGAGGGGACTGTCCTGGTTGGGGGTCGAGACGACCTTGAGGCCGCCGCCGTCCACCACCAGCCAGCCCCAGCCGCTGCCGAACTGCCCCGCCGCCTTCTTGGACAGCTCGTCCTTGAACGCCTCGAAGCTGCCGAACGCCTGCTTGACCGCGCTCCCGAGGTCACCGTCGGGCTGGCCGCCGCCATCGGGCGACATGACCTGCCAGAAGAGCGAATGGTTGGCGTGGCCACCAGCATTGTTGCGGAGCGCGGTGCGCACGTCCTCGGGGACGCTGTCGAGCCCGCGCAGGAGGTCCTCGACGCTCCTCCCCTCCAGCTCGGGGTGCTTCTCCAGCGCCGCGTTGGCGTTGTTCACGTAGGCCGCGTGGTGGCGGTCGTGGTGGATCTGCATCGTCGTCTCGTCGATGTGGGGGTCGAGCGCGTTGTACGGATAGGGAAGCGGCGGAAGCTCGAACGCCATGGGTCAATCTCCTCCATCTGGGTCGCCGGACAGCCGATCACTACCAGTGTAGGAGAGACGGTCACACGACCCGGGCCCCCGGCTCCTGGCCTGCCGCGCGGGCGAGCTCGACCAGGCGCGGCAGCAGCTCCGGGCCGCGAATGCGGCCCAACCGGCCCCGGGCGCACGCCGACTCCGCGAACTTGGGGGCCCCCTCCGCCTCCAGGCCGTCGGTGGCGATCAGCAGCGGCACCGGGTCGGCGGAATGTGCACCCAGGCCGCACGGCGTGCTGTGGTCGGCGGTGACGGCGACGACGACCCCGGCCGGCGTCAGCTCGGCCATCAAGGGCCCGAAGTAGAAGCGGTCGATCTGCTCGATGTTCGCCCTCTTGCCGGCCGCGTCCCCGTCGTGGCCGAACAGGTCCGGGCCCTTGAGGTGCACGTAGAGGCCGCCGAACTCTCGAAGCCCGGACACGGTCCTGGCGGACCAGTCCCGATACCCGGCCTCGGGGTCCTCGGCGGTGGAGGCGACCGGGACCTGGCCCATCCCCGTCAACTCGGCGATGCCGATCTCGACCGGCATCTCGACGAGGCTCCCGAAGCGGACTCCGAACCGTTCCTCGAGGGAGGGCAGCTTGGGCAGCCGGTTCCCGGCGTCGCGGAGCAGGATCATGTTGCCGGCCATCTTCCCCTCCTCCCGGCGCCGCCGGTTGACGGGGTGCCCGTCGAGGATCTCGTAGCTGCGCCGCATGAACTCGTTGGTCAGCTCGGCGGCGATCCGGGCGGCCGCGGAGCCATCCAGCGCCGCGGCCTCCTGGACCCGGTCGCCGGGATTCGGCACCGCGACCGAGAAGGCCCCGTGACGCCGGTATCCGGGGTCGCAGTTGTCCACCTCGCCCGACAGGACCGTCCCCGGGCGCCGGATGACCAGGCAGGCGCGGTGTCCGAGAGTGTGGCGGAACTCGAAGCCCGCCTCGGGGAGCCGCACGGAAGCCTCGACGGCCTCGGCCAGTTCCTGCGCCTCCGGGTCCCCGAGGTTCCTCCCCACTCGGCGGTCGATGATCTTCCAACTGCCGTCCACGGTTCCGAAGTTGGCCCGCCAGGCGATGTCCCCGTCCCGGACCTCGAGCCCCGCTCCGTGCGACTCCAGCGGCCCCCGACCGGTGTAGTAGCGGTCCAGGTCGTAGCCGAGGATGCTCATCACGGCGGCGTCCGACTCCGGCGCCACGCCGGCGGCGATGGTGTCCATGAGTCCGGTCTGCGCCCTGGCGACGAGCCGGTCCAGGAACGGGGTGGCGGCCGCCTCGAGAGGCGTCCGCCCGCCGAGGGCGGCGCATGGGCGGTCGCCAACGCCGTCCAGGACCACGTACAGGATCTTCTTCAACGTCCCTCCCCGTACACCTCGGCGACGACCCTGATCATGTTCGAGAACTCGTCCGCCCTCAGGCTGGCGCCGCCGACCAGGCAGCCGTCGCAGTTGGGCAGCTCGACGTAGGACTGCACGTTCTCCGAGCTGACGCTCCCTCCGTAGAGCACGCGCACCTTCTTGGCGGCGCCCTTGCCGAGCGCCTCCGAGATCAGGTGGCGGATCGTCCGCATCGCCTTGTAGGCGTGCTCGGGGTCGGCGCTGCGCCCGGTCCCGATCGCCCAGACGGGCTCGTAGGCGATCGCCAGGAGGGCGACATCGTCGGCCGCGCAGCCGGCCAGCGCCGCCCCCAGCTGGTGGGTGACCACCTCGTCCGTGCGCCCGGCCCCGTTCTCCTCCTCGCTCTCGCCCACGCAGAGGATGACGCCGAGCTGGTTCGAGAGGGCCGCCGCGGCCTTGCGCGCCACCGTCTCGTCGGTTTCACCGAACTGGAGGCGGCGCTCGGAGTGGCCGACGATCACCCAGCGGCACCACCCGGCCAGCATGGCGGCGGAGACGGCGCCCGTGAAGGCGCCGCTGGGCTCCCAGTAGCAGTCCTGGGCGCCCACTTCGACGC
>JBOHUX010000060.1:0-12577 GCA_050734915.1 Candidatus Dormibacteraceae bacterium | reverse complement strand
CTGCGTGGACGAGGTGGGCGAGGGGGGGATCGAGCACGTCGCGCCCGGCTTCATGGAGCGCCTTCTCGAGGTGGGTGCGGCGGCGATCCGCCGCCTGATCGCGCGCGACCGTGCCGCTGCGGGTCAGTAGCCACCCGATCGTGACCGACACGCTGGCCCGCCTGAGGGACCGGCGAACCGGGCACGACGAGTTCCGGACCCTGGCTCGCAAGGTGATCACGATGCTCGTCTACGAGGCGACCGCCGACCTCGCCACCGCCGAGCGGACGGTGGTGACCCCGCTCGCCGAGGGGCCGGCGCGCATGATCACGACCCCGGTCGTCGCGGTGCCGGTGCTGCGGGCCGGGCTGGGGCTGCTGGGACCCGTCCTCGAGCTCCTCCCCGAGGTCAGCGTTGGTTATCTGGGCCTGGAGCGCGACGAGGAGACGGCGGTCGCCCGCATCTACTACAACAAGCTGCCCAAGCTGGAGGGCCGGATCCCGCTCCTGCTCGACCCCATGCTGGCGACGGGCGGCTCGGCGGCGCAGGCGATCTCGCTGATCAAAGAGGCGGGCGGGCGCGGCACGCGCATGATCTGCGTCGTCGCCGCCCCCGAGGGCGTCCGCAAGCTCGAGGAAGAACATCCCGAAGTCGAGGTCTTCACCTCCGCGCTGGACGAGCGTCTCGACGACCGCGCCTACATCGTGCCCGGGCTGGGGGACTTCGGCGACCGCCTCTTCGGCACCGTCTGACCCGGGGTCGCCCCCGGGCGCAGGGGGCCGCTACCGGCGCCAGCGCCAGCCGGCGAGGCCCTCCAGGGACTCATAGTCGGTGAGGTCGAATGTCACCGGCGTCACGCTCACGTAGCCGTGGCTGACCGCCCAGGCGTCGGTGTCGGCATCCTGGTCGGTCATCTGGAAGCTGCCCGACAGCCAGTAGTAGGGCTGATGTCGCGGATCCTCGCGGACGTCGAACTCCTCCTTGAAGACCGACCTGCCCTGTCGGGTGACCCGGATGCCCTTGATGTCCGCCCGGGGCAGGTTGGGGACGTTGACGTTGAGCAGGACCCGCTCCGGGAGGCCATGCTCGAGGACCAGCGCGCCGACCCGGCGCGCGATCGACGCCGCGGGCCGGAAGTCGGGGTCCACGAAGGTCGCCAGCGAGACTGCGATCGAGGGGATGCCCAGGATGCGGGCCTCGGTGGCCGCCGAGACGGTGCCCGAGTAGATGATGCTGGCCGCCGTGTTGGGGCCAAGGTTGATCCCCGACACGACCAGGTCCGGAGACTCGGGCAGGATGGCGCCGACGCCGATCTTGACGCAGTCCGCGGGCATGCCGCTGACCGCGTGGCCGGGCATGCCGCCCGCGTTGAAGTCCTGGACGCGGAGCGGCAGGAGGGTGGTGATCGCGTGCCCGACCGCAGACCGCTCGGCGTCCGGGGCGACGACGGTGACCTCGCCGAGGCGCTTCAGCTCCCGGTAGGCGGCGTGGATGCCGGGGGCGTGGATTCCGTCGTCGTTGGTGAGCAGGATGCGAGGGCGCCCCGGCCTCCGCGCGCGGACGCTCAGGAAGGGATCCTCAACACGACCTTCCCGAACTGTTGGGCGCGGTCCAGGTGCTCGAGGGCGGCCTGCACCTCGGCCAGCTCGTAGGAGGCCGAGACGACCGGTCGGAGGCCATCCTCGACGGCGGCCAGCACCGCGTCGAACTCGCCCCCGTTGCCCATCGTCGACCCCAGCAGCTCGGCCTGGCGGAGGAAGAGCCGGGGCATGGCGATCTCCGCCCGGGGGCCGCTCGTCGACCCGCAGGTGACGATCCGGCCCCCGGGCGCGAGCGAGCGGAAGGACTCCTCCAAGGTGGCGGGCCCGACGTGCTCGAAGACCACGTCGACGCCGCGGCCGCCGGTCGCCTCCCTGATCGCCTTCGAGAATCCCGAGGACTCGAAGGCGGCCTCGGCGCCGATCTCGACCGCCCGCGCCCGTTTGGCCGCCGAGCGGCTGGTGGCGAGGACGCGGGCGCCCAGGTGGCGCCCGATCGCGATCGCCGCCACCGCCACGCCGGCCCCCGCGCCGACCACGAGCAGGCTCTGGCCGGACTCCAGCCGCGCCTTGGTCCTCAGCATCCGCCACGCGGTCAGGAAGGTCAGGGGAAGGGCGGCCGCCTCCTCCCAGCCGAGGGAGGGGGGCTTGAGGCGCAGATTCCCGGGCGGGAGATGGAGGGTCTGGCAGGCGGTGCCGTCGGTGTGCTCGCCGACGATCCCGAACCCGCGACAGAGGACCTGCCGCCCGGCGCGGCACTCATCGCATCGCCCGCAGGCTACGACCGGATAGACCACCACCTCCTGGCCCGCCTCCCAGCCGCCGGCGCCCCGTTCCACGACCCCCGCGCCGTCGGCGCAGATCACCCGTGGCGGCTCCGCGCGCTCGGCGCCGTGGGCGAGCCAGAGGTCGAGGTGGTTGATGGCCGCGGCGCGCATGGAGACGGTCACGAACCCGGCCGGCGCCGGGGTCCGGGCGCGCTCGCGGATCCGGACCCCGAGGGGGCCGATGGGCTCCTCCCAAACGGCCGCCAGACCCTGGCTGACCGGCGAGGTGCCGGGGGCTTCCGCGGGTATGTCCACGAGCTAAATCGTAGGCGGTCACGGGGGCGCCCTTGACCATTCCTAACAACCCGGCCCGGGCGAGGCCGCGAGGGCGTCCTTCAATGGAACTGGGAATGTCGTCTCGGCTTCGTTCCGCCCTCGTTCTGGGAGCCGCCCTGCTCGTGCTGCGAGGCGGCGTCCCCGCCGGTGCCGCCCCCCCTTACGACCCCGGCCAGCCGATCCCGGCCTACGTCCCCTGGAGCTATCCCCCCCAGCTGCCCTGGGGTGGCATCGAGGACGGGCGCAGCGGGTACCGGGCGGACCCGGGGGCGGGGTTCCTGACGCTCCCCTTCACCGGCCCGCACTACGTGACCTCGCTCTTCGACCACTGCCGGCCCGACTACGTGCCTGACGGCCGCGTCTGCCGCTTCGATGGGCAGGAGGGACGGGCCGGACTTGGGACCGACCCGCAGTTCGCCCGCGGCTACGCTGTGACCCGGGGCGGGACCGACTTCCTCTACTACGACGGCCACGACGGGCTCGACTACGGGCTCTTCGACGAGCCCGTCCTGGCGGCCGCGCCGGGGGTGGTGGCGGCGGCTGGCTGGTTCACGCCCGGCTGCACCGGCTGCGAGTTCGGCCAGCAGGTCGTGATCGACCACGGCAACGGCTTCAGCACCCGCTACGGACACCTGTCCGAGGTCCTCGCCCACCGCGGCCAGGCGGTGAGCCGGGGGCAGGTGATCGGCGTCAGCGGTGACACGGGGGCGACCAGCGGCCCTCATCTCCACTTCGGCGTCTACCTGACAAGGGGCATGATCCCCGTCGACCCCTACGGGTGGGCGGGGAAGGGGGCCGATCCCTGGCCACACGATCAGGGCGACCTCTGGCTGGGCGGCTCGCCCCGCTACCCCGACCATGCCGCGCCCGCGGTCACGGTGACCGCCCATCCCGGCCCCGCCGACCCGAGCCGGATCGTGGTCACCTGGTCGAGCCCGGTGCCGGGCACCACCTTCGAGGTCTCGGTGGTCGAGGGCGGTGGCCCCGCCGTGGCCTGGCTGACCGGGGTGGGGGCCGGATCCGCCATCTATGGGGGCGTCCCGGGCCGGTCCTTCTGGTTCCTGGTCGACGACCGTGACCCCCTCGGGTGGACCGCCACCGGGGCGTCCCCGCTGGTGCTCGTGCCCAGGTTCCGGCTCTCCGGGCCGGGCGGAGCCGCTTAGACGCGCCCACGAGGCATCGACGGCGCCTTACTCTGGGAGCACATGACGAGCCCAGGCACGAGGAGGGAGCTGTCGGAGCGGATCGAGCGCGGCTGGGCGGAGCTGGACCGGATGCTGGACGGGCTGTCGGACGAGCAGCTGGCCGCCCCCGGCCGCGACGGCTGGGCGATCAAGGACCACGTCGCCCACCTGGCGGCGTGGGAGCGTTCGACGGTGGCGCTGCTCGAGGGCCGCGATCGCCAGGCGGCGATGGGACTCGCGGGCGGCCGGGAGCACGAGAGGGGAAGCGAGATCGAGCACGAGGTCGAGGAGCTGAACGAGCGACTCTTCGCACTGCACCGGGACCTCGGGCCGGCGGGCGCCCGCGCCCTCCTCAGTGCCACGCACGACGAGCTGCGGGCGGCGCTGGCACAGCTGGACGACGCGGATCTCCAGGCCCCCTACGCGCGCTTTCAGCCCGGCGACGCGGACGAGGTGCGGCCCGTGGTCGGCTGGATCGCGGGCAACACGTACGAGCACGTCGAGGAGCATCAGCCCTGGATCACCGAGATCATGGGCCGGCGCTCCTAGAATTCGAGACGACTTGATCGCCGAGGCGCTGGCCGGAAAGACGCTGCTCGTGACCGGTTCGACCGGCTTCCTGGGCAAGACCATCGTCGAGAAGTGCCTGCGCACGCTGCCCGAGATCGGGCGCATCGAGCTCGCCATCCGTCCCAGCTCCCGGCGCACGGCCGCCGAGCGGCTGCAGCGGGAGGTGCTGGCGAGCCCCGCCTTCCGGGTGCTCAAGGCGCAGCTGGGCGAGGAGGGCTTCGCCCAGCTGGCCGCCGACAAGCTCCGGCTCCTCGAGGTGGACCTCGATCGCGAGCGGCTGGGGCTCGAGGAGGAGGGGGCGGAGCGCCTTCGCGGCTGCGACGTCGTCATCCATTCGGCCGCCGCGGTCGAGTTCGACAACCCCGCCGACCTCTCCGCCCGCACCAACCTGCTGGGGGCCGCGCGGCTGGTCCAGGAGCTGAGGCGAACCGGGGCCCGGCCCCACCTGGTGCACATCTCGACGGCCTACGTGGGGGGGATGCTGCGGGGCCGGATCACAGAGGAGATGCCGCTCGACCCCGGCCTCAACTGGCGGCACGAGGCCGAGGCGCTGATCGGTCTCCGGGCCGTGGTCGAGGAGGAGTCACGGCGCCCGGCCAGGCTCGGGCGGTTCGGCGCCGAGGCGCGTTCGCGGATGGGCCCGGCGGGCACCCCCGCCACCGCCCGGGCGCTGGAGAGGCAGCGGCAGAAGTGGGTCAGGGACGCGCTCGTCGACCGGGGCCGGAGCCGTGCCCGGGCGATGGGCTTCAGCGACATCTACTCCTTCACCAAGGCGATGGCGGAGCACGCGGTGGTCGAGCTCCACGGCGACATCCCGCTCTCCATCGTCCGGCCGTCGATCATCGAGAGCGCCCTCGAGGAGCCGTTCCCGGGCTGGCTGGAGGGCTTCCGGATGGCCGAGCCGATCATTCTCGCCTACGGCCGGGGGACGCTGACAGACTTCTCGGGCCTCCCGGACGGCGTCATCGACATCATCCCGGCCGACTACGTGGTCAACGCCGTGCTGGCCGTCGCCGCCTCACCGCCCGACCACGGCCACCGCATCTACCACGTCGCCTCCGGCGCCCGGAATCCGCTCCGCTTCCGGGGACTCTACGAGGAGTCGCAGCGCTTCTTCACCGAGCATCCTCTGCGAGACCGGCACGGCCAGGCGATCGGCACCCCTACGTGGACCTTCCCCCCCCGCTCGGAGCTCGAGACCAGGGGCCGGATCGCCCTGCGCGCCCTGGAGGGCGCCCGCTGGCTGGTCGAGCGGCTGCCGCTGGGGGCGGACGCCGCCGAGGTCTCGGCGCGGCTCAACGACCGCGTGGGGCGCGTCGAGCGCGGTCTCGAGTTCGCCCAGCTCTACGGCGTCTACACCGAGGTGGACGGGATCTTCGACACCCGGAACCTGATCGAGCTCTGGGACCGCCTGCCGGTTGCGGACCAGGAGAAGGTGCCCTTCGACCCCGCCCGCTACCGGTGGCGCGACTACTGCCAGGAGGTGCACTTTCCGACCGTCGTGCGGATGGCCCGCGCCGACGGCGGCACCGCCGCCCTCAAGCAGCCGACGGGAAGCACGGAGCCGCGCCCGGCCGGGGTCACCGGCGTGGACCTGGTCCGGCGGCGGAGCGGCCGCGGGGACGTGCTGGCCGTCTTCGACGTCGATGGCACGCTGGTCCAGACCAACATCGTCGAGTACTTCCTCTGGATGCGGCTCAAGGCCCAGCCGCTCGACCGCTGGCCCGCCTTCATGGCCGAGATGCTGCGCGGCGCGCCCCGCTGGCTGTACCTGGAACGCCGCTCCCGAGCCGAGTTCCAGCGCAGCTTCTACCGCAGCTACGACGGCCTTCCCCTGGACGAGATGCGCCGGCTGGGGCGCGAGGCGATGAACGCGGTCACGCTCCGGCGCCTCTTCCCGGAGGGGGTGCGCCGGATCCGCGAGCACCAGCGGGCGGGACACCGCGTACTGCTCCTGACCGGTGCCATGGACGTCGTCGTGGAGCCCTTGGCCGAGATGCTCGAGGTGGAGCTGGACTGCCCGCACCTGATCGTCAAGGACGGCTACCTGACCGGTGACCTGGAGTCGCCGCCCCCGGCGGGCGAGGCCCGCTCCGCCCTTCTCCAGGACTTCGCCGCCCGGTCGGGGGTGGACCTCGCCGAGAGCTTCGCCTATGCCGACTCGATCAGCGACCTGCCCATGATGGAGATCGTGGGTACCCCGGTCGTCATCAATCCCGACACCCGCCTGGCGACGGTCGCCCGGCAGCGCGGCTGGCGGGTGGAGCGCTGGCAGATGGCCCCGGGCAGCATCGCGCTTCCCATTCCAGACCCCCGCTCCGCCGAATACCGCGAGAACGTGCGGGCACGCTGAGGGTGCTGGCTCTCCAGTTCGAGCGCTCCGCGGCCGCCTACGCGCTCGTCAGGGCCGCCGGCGGCAGGCCCGAGGTCGCCACCGGCGAGCTATCCATGCTCCACCTGGGGGACGTGCCGGAGCCGGCGCTCCCGGGCCCGGACTGGGTCCGGGTGAAGCCCCGGCTGAGCGGGATCTGCGGCTCGGACCTGGCCGCCATCACGGCCCACGCCTCGATGTACCTGGAGCCCCTGACCAGCTATCCCTTCGTGCCCGGCCACGAGCTCGTGGGGGAGCTGGAGGATGGCACCCGGGTCGTCCTCGAGCCCGTGCTCGGCTGCCGCGTGCGGGGGATCGATCCCCCCTGCGCGCGCTGTGTCGAGGGCAGCCCCGGGCTCTGCGAGAACCTGACCGAGGGAGCGCTTGCGGCCGGTCTCCAGACCGGGTACTGCGCGACGACGGGCGGCGGCTGGGGCGAGGTGCTGGTCGCCCATCGAAGCCAGCTCCACGAGGTCCCCGACACCCTCGCGGACGAGGCGGCGGTCCTCATCGAGCCCTTCTCCTGCGCCATCCACGCGGCACTCCGGGGAGGCGCGAGGGACGATGAGACGGTTCTCGTGCATGGGGCGGGCGCGATCGGGCTCCTCACCGTCGCCGCCGTGCGCCGGTTCACGCCACCCGGGCGGCTGATGGCGGTCGCCAAGCACCCGCACCAGCGTCACCTGGCCCTGGAGCTGGGGGCGGACCAGGTGGTGAGCCCGGACGACGCGATGAGGCGTGTCCGCTTCGCGACCGGCGCCCGTCGCGTGGAGGGGAGGGAGCTGGCGCCGCTGCTGGGCGGAGTGGATCTCACGCTGGAGTGCGTCGGCAGCGCGGAGGGCCTCGGGGAGGCGATCGGGATGACCCGGGCGGGGGGAAGGCTGGTCGTGGTCGGCATGCCCGGCCGGGAGCGGGTCGACTGGGCGCCGATCTGGCAGCGGGAGCTTCACGTGACCGGCGCCTACGCTTATGGCGTGGAGCCCCAGGTGGGCGGGCGGCGCACGTTCGATCTCGCCCTGGAGGAGGCGTCCGACGTCGACCTCGGCCGGCTCTCCGGTCCCAACTTCCGGCTCGGCGAGTATCGCGAGGCGATCGCCTACGCGGCCGCCGCCGGGCCCCTGGGCGCCGTCCGCGTCTGCTTCGACCTCCGGGGTCACTAGGTGGGCCGGCCGGGGGCGGTCGTCGAGGTCGATCGCAACACGCCGCCGACGCTCTTCCACTTCGGCGAGGGCTTCCGCCTCGAGCGCCTCCCTCTCGGGAGCCGGATCGTGTACCCGGCCGACCCGCTGGAACCGATCGGCCATCCCGAGCGGGCGATCCGGCGGGCCCTCGGCCACCCGATCGACGACGACCCGCTCAAGGCCCTGCTCCGGCCGGGCATGAAGCTCACCATCGCCTTCGACGACCTCTCGCTGCCGCTGCCGCCCATGGCCGCGCCCGACGTCCGGCAACTGGTGATGGAGGAGGTCATCGAGATGGCTGCCGACGCCGGGGTCGAGGACATGGAGCTGATCGCCGCCAACTCGCTCCACCGCGCGATGACGGGGGACGAGATCCGGCACATCGTGGGCGACCGGATCTTCGCCACATTCTGGCCCGACCGGCTCCGCAACCACGACGCCGAGGATCCCGACGGCAACGTCACCATCGGCACCACCAACGAGGGGGAGGTGGTCACCCTCAGCCGCCGGGCGGCTGAATCGGACCTGGTCGTCTACGTGAACCTGACGCTGGTGCCCATGGACGGCGGCCACAAGTCGATGGCGACCGGGCTCGGCAGCTACCGGAGCGTCCAGCCCCACCACAACGTCCGCACGCTGCTCAACTCCCGCTCCTACATGCATCCGCCCGATTCCGCCCTTCACCATGCCTGCATCCGGCAAGGCCGGCTGATCGAGGACACCGTCCGTGTCTTCCACATCGAGACGACGGTCAACTCGAACTCGTTTCCGGCCGCCGCCAGCTTCCTTTTGAAGCGGGAGACCGATTGGACCTCCCGCGACCAGGCCGCGTTCTTCGCCATGAAGCAGCTCACCGACCTCGCCCCCCCGGCCATGAAGCGGGCCGTCTTCCACGCCATGCGGGCGCCCTATGGGATGACGGGTGTGCACGCCGGGCAGGTGGACGGCGTCCACGAGAAGAGCCTCGAGAACGTGCGCCGGCAGATGACGGTGCCCATCCAGGGCCAGACGGACGTGCTCACCCTGGGCGTCCCCTATCTCGGCCCCTACAACGTCAACTCGATCCTGAACCCGGTCCTGGTCGTCTGTCTCGGCCTCGGCTACCTGTTCAACCTCTACCGTGGCAAGCCGGTCGTCCGTCAGGGGGGGGTGTTGATCATGTCTCACCCCTGCCGCTACGAGTTCGACAGCGTCCAGCACCCCAGCTACATCGACTTCTACGACGAGGTGCTGGCCGACACCACCGACCCCGTCCTGATCGAGGAGCGGTACGAGCGGCGCTTCGCGGAGGACCCCTGGTACAGGCAGCTCTACCGGCGGTCGAACGCCTACCACGGCGTCCATCCCTTCTACGCCTGGTTCTGGGCCGCCCACGCCCTCGCCCACCTCGGCGACGTCATCGTGGTCGGCGGCCGGCGAGAGGTCGTGCACCGGCTCGGGTTCAAGTGCGCGACGTCGCTCGAGGACGCCTTCGAGATCGCCGAGCAGACCGTCGGACGCCACCCCAGCGTCACCCACCTGCGGACGCCGCCGCTGCTGCTGGCGGACGTCCGGTGAGGGGGCCCTGGTACTCGAGCGACCCACTGACCGGCCTGTGGGAGCAGATGGGCTCGATGGCGGACGACCTCTCGGACCTGTGGAAGGGATGGCGGTGGCGGGGACCGCGTCCGCGTGACTGGCCCGACGTAGGACCGCCCCTCGAGCGCCCGTCCGACCTCGGCTGGGCGCGCTCGGAGCCGGTCCGGCTGTTTCGCCGCCTGATCCAGCGCGGCCTCCTGATGCCCTTCACCGAGGCGATGACCCATCCCCAGGTGGAGGGCCGGGAGTGGCTGCGCGGGTTCGAGCGGCCGGTCATTCTCGCCTCCAACCACAACAGCCACGCGGACACCCCGCTTCTGCTCGACGCCCTTCCCGACCGGGTCCGCGACCGGACCGTGGTCGCTGCCGCCGAGGATTACTTCTACAGCCGCCCGGCGATCGGTCACGCCGTCAGCCTCTGGCTCAACACCTTCCCGTTCTCCCGGACCGGTGGTGCCCAGGCGGTGCTCCACAGCTCATCGCAGCTCCTGCGGTCGGGCTGGAACCTGCTCGTCTATCCGGAGGGCACCCGCTCGCCGGACGGCCGCATCCAGGAGTTCAAGGCAGGGGTCGGCCACCTCGCCGCCGAGAGCCGGGCGCCGGTGGTGCCCATTCACGTCGGAGGCTCCCGGCGCGTGCAGGCCAAGGGCCGCTCGCTGCCGCTCCCGGCCCCGGTCCGGATCCGGGTCGGCAAGCCTCTCACCGTGCGGCGGGGCGAGGGTGCCCGCGCCTTCACCGCCCGGATCGAGCACGCCGTTCGGGATCTCGCCGAGGCGGAGCCCGGCGATGGCGTCAGGGGCACCTGGATCGAGCGCTGGCAGGCGATGTCGCCGAGGCGTTCCGGGCCCGCCGGCCCCTGACCCGGCGGTGGCCGGGCGGAGCGCTGGCGCCGAACCTTTAGACTTGGGTTCGAATTGCCCAGACCAGCGCCTCGACGAGGCCCCCGCAAGACGTCCCGCTCCCGTCCCCGCCCGGTCCCCGTCGAGGACGTCAAGGAGCAGGCGGTGGTCATGGACGCGGTCGTGTCCCAGGCCCTGCCCAATGCCATGTTCGAGGTCGAGATCGAGAACGGGCACAAGCTGATCGCCTACGCCGCCGGCCGCATGCGGCGCTACTTCATCCGCATCACCCCGGGCGACCGGATCCGGGTCGAGCTCTCCCCCTACGATCTGACTCGGGGTCGCATCGTCTACCGCTATCGGGACTGAGCGCGCCGGCGCGGACGCCGGGCGGCGATGAGGCCGGAATACGCCGCCGGCGTCCGCAACGCCGTTCGAACCTGCCTCGGCATCGAGGCCCGGGATCGGGTGGCGGTGATCCGGGATCGCGACCGGGGCGAGATCGCGGCTGCCATCGAGGAGGAGATCGAGGCCACCGGCGCCCGGCGCGAGTCATGGCTGCTGGAGGCCTTGGGCGAGCGTCCGCTGCTCGCCCTCCCATCGGCCTTCGGAGATGAGATCGCCGCCTTCCGGCCGTCGGCCTCGCTCTTCGTCGCCGGCGGCCGGCCCGGCGAGATCGCCTTCCGGAAGCCGCTCCTGGAGCTGCTGACGGGCGTGCTCGGCTCCCGCCACGGCCACATGATCGGCATCGACCACCGGCTCATGCTGGACGGCATGGCGGCCGACTACGAGGAGGTCCACCGGGTCACCCGCCTCATCTACGAGATCGTGCGCTCCGCCGGCCGGATCGAGGTCGGCACCAGGAAAGGCACCGATCTTTTCGCCACCTTCTCGCCCCGGCATCGGTGGGTGCCCTGCGACGGCCGCTACCACGAGCGGGGACAGTGGGGGAACCTGCCCGAGGGGGAGGTCTTCACGGCGCCGCTGAGCGTCGACGGGCTGCTGGTCGGGGAGGAGATGGGCGACTACTTCGCGGAGCGGGACGGGGTTCTCGATCCGCCCGTCCGGATCCGGATCCAGGCCGGCCGGGTGACCTCCGTCGAGCTGCCGGGGCGCCCCGAGGTCCTCTCCGAGTTCGAGGCCTACCTGGGGCAGCATCCGGAGTCGAACCGGGCCGGCGAGTTTGCGATCGGCACCAACGTCACCCTGCGGCGGATCGTGGGCAACTTCCTGCAGGACGAGAAGTTCCCCGGTGTGCACGTCGCCTTCGGCGACCCCTACGGGCACCACACGGGCGCCGATTGGAGCTGCCCGAGCCACGTGGACGTCCTCGCCAGCCAAGCCACCGTGGCGGTCGACGGGCGCCGCATCATGGAGGACGGCCGCTTCCTCATCTGAGGCGCTTCGCGAATCGCCCCCGATGTGGCCGAACTATCCTGCAGGGGTGATCGTCGCGTTCGGGGACGAGCCGGCGTTGCGCCCCCTCTGCCGGTGGCTGTCGGCCCTCGGCGAGGAGGTGACCGCCCTCGACCCCGCCGCCCCGGTCTCGGAACCCGCGGGCTGGCCCAGCCTGGCGGGCATCTCGCTCCTCCACGTGACCGGAGGCGCCCTCTTCGGGGATGCCCACGCCGGTGTCGCGCGATCCGCCGTCGAGGCGGCGCGGGCCGCCGGCGGGGCGGTCTCCGTGGACCTCTCGATGGACGGCTTCGTGGTCGAGGACGCGGCCCGGGTCGCGTACCGGCTGGCGGCGCTCCGGCCCGCCATCCTCTTCTCGGCCCCGGCGGTCGCGGAGGCGCTCGAGGCGCCTCTCGCGGGCCTGGCCGAGGTGCCGGTGCTGAGGCTTCCCGGCGGTGGCTGCCGCATCTTCGAGCGCCGGCTGCCGAGCCTTGGTGGCGACGGCTCACCGGAATCGTCGGCGGCCTTCACGGCCGCCTTCTGCGCCGCCTACCTGGAGGGCGCGACACCCCTCGAGGCGGGCGCCCGCGCCCTCGTCATGGCCGCCCAGGCGGGCGCGGCGCCGGCGAGGGCGTCTCTTCGATGATCGTGGACGGGCACCTCGACATCGCCTTCAACGCGCTGGCGGAGGGCCGCGGCTTCGAGGCCCCGCCGGCGCCCGGGTTCCTGGTCAGCCGGCCGGCGCTGGCCGGCGCGGGGGTGGGGCTCGTGTTCGCGACCATCTTCTGCCCGCCCGCCCGGCGCGGGAAGGACATCGCGGGCGGCTTCGTGTACCGGAG
>JBOHUX010000059.1:0-13143 GCA_050734915.1 Candidatus Dormibacteraceae bacterium | reverse complement strand
GTCGAGAACTCGGTCGCGGTCGCTTCCACCAACGGCGTGCCCATCCTCGTCGAACGCCCCATGTACTTCGCCTACTGATCCGCCCCGGTCAGCCCGTCCGAGGGCGCCATCCGCTGGGCGCGGGCGAGACTCAGGAGCACGGTGATCAGGATCAGCGCGTGCACGGCCGTGCACCACTCGCAGATGCGGTGGATGACCACCACCTCCGCATACACCAGGTAGAGCACCGCCGCCAGGCCGGCCAGGGACCATGCCAGGTGCGCTCCCCGGAGCCGTCGAGGCTCCCGCCGGCCGTTCGCCGTCGCGCGCACGGCGAGCCCGGCCAGCAGGCCGCTGACCGCGAACCAGATCATCCCCGGCACTGTCACCGGCACCGACGTCCCCGGCATCACCGAGTAGGAGCTCTGGGTCACCTCCGCGCAGTTGACGACCCCGGTCACCGAGCAGGCGAGAGGGATGTGGGCGTAGTGCACCACCGTCAGATAGGCCGCGATGGCCATCCCGGCCCCAGCGGCGGCGATCAGAACCAGGAGGTCGGCGCCCGGTCTGGCCCTAGCCAAGCCTGGCCTGGAGCTGCCGCATGAGGGGGGTCGCGCAGACGCTCCCCGGCTTCTGGCCGGTGACCCGGCAGATCGCGGCGGTCAGGTAGTTGGCGTGGCCGACGATCGCCCTGGTGCTGTCCGCCTGGGGGTTGGCGAGGTCGCCGGCGATCTGCTGCCAGCTCTTCCCGGCAAGCATGCTGGGGATCCAGCCGCCGGTGGTCGTGTACCGATTGCCCATGTCCAAGAAGGGGATGTAGCCCGACTGGTCGTACTTGTTGATGAGCGCCTGCTGGGCGGCGGTCGGCGTCTGCAGGGACCGGTGGTCGCGGTCCTCCAGCTCGACGGTGACGAAGTCCAGGTAGGCGCTCGAGTAGGACGACTTCCGGAAGGTGAAGGTCGGGGTGTCGGGATAGGCGTCGTTCGAGGATGACCGGTTGAGCGCGACGCCCGAGAAGGTTCCGAAGCGGCCCAGCGCCACCAGCAGGCTCCAGCGCTCGGCCGCGCAGTAGGGGCAGAACTCCGCCCCCACGTAGAGCATCTCGGGCTTCCCGGAGGGCCCGGTGAGCGGCGACGCCCTGCCGGCCGCCTGGAAGTGATCGCTGAGGCCGCCCGCGCCGATGGCGGAGATGACGCCGGGCGACACATGGGTGACCTGGCTGACGATCGGGGCCGCGGCGTCGGGAGGGGGCGGGCGGGGCGGGGTCGGCGTACGGGCCAGGATCGCGAACACCCCGATCACCACCGCCACCGCGGCGAGGAGGCCGACGAGCGCGCCTGGGCCCCGCCACCAGGCGCGCCGCGCGCTCCGCGAAGGCCCGACCGGAGGCCGGCGCTGCCCGCTCGACTGGTCCCGGGCCGCCCCCGCGGCGCCTCCCCGCGAATCAGCGCCGGCGCCCGCACCCCCCGCGGAAGCCGGACCCGGCGCGAGCGGCGCGCGCGCGTGGCGGGCCTTCTTCCGCTTGCTCGCCATGGACCCCCGCACCTTACCAGTTCCCCCTTCACGCGCTGGGGGCGAGCACCGGATCCCGGCCCGGCCCTGGCATCCCGCGGTCAGGACTGGAGGCTGAGGATCGCCTCCACGTCCACCTGCCTGGCGACCGCGATCTGGTCGAAGCGGCACTCACCGGGTGGCTTGTCAGGCCGCCAGCGCAAGAAGCGGGTGGCATGGCGGAAGCGCTGGCCGCTCTGAAGCTTGTCGTAGGAGACCTCGCAGGCGAGCTCGGGCCGGACCGGCTCCCAGCCGGTGTCCTTGCCGCGCGACCAGCGGCTGGGGCCGCCCGGGGCGCGACCCTCCCTGATCCCACTTTCCGCGCGCAGCGGCTCCAGCATCGCCAGAAGGCGGCGGCGCTCCGCCGCGCTGAATGATGAGGTGTGGCCGACGTAATGGAGCTCGCCCTCGCTGTCGTAGAGCCCGAGCAGCAGCGACCCCAGCGAGGTCCGGTCCGACGACCACCGGAATCCGATCACGACGCAGTCCGCCGTCCGGCCGTGCTTGACCTTGACCCACCCTCTCTTCCCGCCCGCATAGGAGCCGCCCCAGCTCTTGGCGATGACGCCGTCGAGACCCGCGCCCTCGAAGGCCGTGAACCATTCCGACGCCAGCTCCGGGTCCATCGTGTGGGGGGTGAGGCGGATCGCCGGCGGCGCCGTCTCCAGCAGCGCCTCCAGGCGCGACCGCCGAGCGGCGAGGGGCAGGGATCTGAGGTCCTCGGCGCCCACCGAGAGGGCGTCGAAGACGATGTACGCCGCCGGGGTCTGCTCGCTGAGCAGGCGGATTCGGGAAGGGGCCGGATGGATGCGCTGGAGGAGTGCGTCGAAGTCGAGCCCCGATCTCCCCAGGATGACCACCTCCCCATCGATGACGAAGCGGCCGGCGGCGAGCGAGCGGATCGCGGGCCAGAGCTCCGGGAAGTAGCGGGTCATGTCCCGGGATCCGCGGCTGGTCATCTTCACCGACTCGCCGTCGCGATGGGCGAGGATGCGGAAGCCGTCCCACTTGGGCTCGTACTCCCAGCCCTCCCCTCGCGGCAGGACCGGTTGAAGGGCGGCCAGCATCGGCTCCAGGCCGGCCGGGATCGGGTCGGTCATCGGGCCAACCTTGCCACATCGGAGCTGGGCCGCGAAGCTGGTGATCCGCGGGGCTTCCATAGCTCCTACATCTTGTGGGATTGTTCGCGCTCTGCTACCATATGGAGGCGCCCACGCGCACCGAGAGAGAACTCCACATCCCACCCCGGCCTTGGGAAGCCCGTTTCGGCGGGCTTCCCTCTTGTCAGGGCTCGCGCTCCCGCCTCGGGAAGCCTGGGCTCAGTCCCCGACTAGGGGGCCGCGCTCGGCGCGCCGGGCGGCGGGCACGCCGGGCGCCGGAAGCGAGACGGCGAGCAGCCCGCCCTGAACGGGAGCCGGCGCCCGGGCATCCGGCTCCGCGGCTCTTCCTCTGTCGGCGAAGGGGCCGCAGGCACATTCGAAGCTACAGAAGCGCCTGTTCCCCCGCATGACGGTCGCACCACCGAGAAGTTGCCCGCATCCCATGCAGCGCTCCCGCACCCGCCGGCCCCTTTGCATCCGCTGTCCCCCTCGCCCCCGGGTCCACCAGCGATGCCTCACATGGTTGCTGATAGCGTCGCTGGTGTCAAGTGTGTCTCGGGGGGCCCGGGGAGGTTGGGAGGCGGCGCCAGCCGACCTCGGCACGCTCACGAGGCGAGGCTGCGGTTGGCGCTCACCTCCTCCAGCGCCTCGTTGACCGCCTGCACGAACCGCCCCGGCGCTACCGGGCTGGGGGAGCGCACGGTGAGGCGGCAGACGAGGGAGTCCGCGTTTTTGGCCTGGAGGCGGCGGGGCTCGATCACCACGGCGCCCCCGGGGCTCGGAAGAAGCCGCCGCCGGACCTGCTCCTGGAGCATGTCGAGCGGCGTCCAGCGGGGGACCTCCAGCTCCAGGTCCGACTGCAGCGGCGCGTTGCCGGTGGTCAGTACGGCCGTGATCACGGCGCTGTTGGGAACACGCATGATCCGGCCGTTGGCAGAGATCTGGGTGTGGACCGTCCCGATGTCGGTGACGATGCCCTCGTACTCTCCCGCCCCCGTCCAGACCTTGAGATGGACCCAGCTGCCGACCGCGTAGGGCCTGGCGACCATCAGTACCAGGCCCGCGAAGAAGTTGGCCAGGGATGACTGCGCCGCGACGGCGGCGACGACACCGAAGACCGCGCCTCCGACCAGGAAGCCCGAGAGGTTGACGCCGAGAGTGCCGGTGACGAGCAGCGCCAGAAGGAGGTAGAGGGTCCAGGAGGTCAGGTTCCTCCACATCACGATCCCTGGCCCCACCCGGGATCCGAACAGCCCCCCGATCGACCCTCGAACGGCCAGTGCGCCCAGCACCCCCGCCGCGAGCACGATGCCGAGCCGGGTGCCCTCGCGGAACGATCGGGGCACGAGCTCGACGAGCCCGCCGTGCTGGGCGGGCTGGCCCTCGACGAGCAGCACGATCAGCGCCGCGGTGCAGACCACGGACAGGATCCAGCTTCGGGCTCGGTGGCTGTCGTGGACGTTGTTGTCGAGGCTGCGCATGTCCCTCCCAAGGGGCTTCGTATCGAGGCTGGGGACGCGGGCCGGATGACGGCGGCCGGCCCCAATCTACCAGCCGGGCGGCCCCGGCCGGGGCCGGCGGCGGCGCCCGCCGGAGGTCCGCCGCCAAGGCTCCGGGGCGTGCCGACAAGAAGAGGGGGTGGGCGCCGTTACACGCACTGCGGCCACCAGTGGACCGACTCCGCCCAGCCATGCCCGAACCAGCCACGCTCCCCATCCCGGCCATCGGATCCCCCGCTCCGGCCCGCCGGCACCGAGGGCGCGCGAGGGCACGGCTGATCCTGCAGACGGCGGCCGGACTCGCACTGCTCGGGTTCTGGGTCCACACGGTCCCCATCTCCATGGTCTGGCGGAATGCCCGCCCCCATCATCTCTGGCCTCTGGCGCTGATCGCGCTCTGCACCCTCGCCAGCGCGTTGCTCCGGGCCGGACGGTGGAAGCTGATCCTGCGCCCGATCAGGGACGTGCCGGCGCTCGACCTCTTCTGGATCAACTCCGCCGGCAACCTGGTCAACTACCTGCTGCCCCTCCGCGCGGGTGACGCGATCAGGTTCTGGTGGGTGGGCCGCCGCCACCCGATCCCGGGAGGTGCCTGCCTGGCATCGATGATCGTGGACAAACTCTTCGATCTGGCCGCGATGGTCGCCTTCCTGGTGCCGGTGGCGGGCCTGGAACTTGCTCTCCACGGCAGGGGCGACCCGCTCGCCCGCGTTCTCGGCGTCGCCGCGGCGGCACCTGCCCTGACGCTGATCGGCCTCCTGGCGGCGGTCACGCTGGGTCCCCGGCTGATCCTCTGGACGCCCGTGTCCAGCCGCCTCCGGCCGGGCGTCCGGCGGACCATCCACCAGCAATCGGGCTGGTTCCGGGCGGCGACTTCTTCGATCGGCGGCGGCCGCCGGCTGGGCGTCCTCGGCCTCATGACGGGCGCGGCCCTGATCAGCGACGGGCTCGCCTTCAGCCTTCTCTTCACCGCCCTCGACATCCACCTCTCCTATGTGGCCGCGATGGCGGGGTCGATCGGGATCACGATCTCCTATGGCCTCCCCGCCGCTCCCGGCTACGTCGGCAACGTCGAGGTGGCGGGGTCGATGGTGCTCGCGACCGGGCTCGGCCTCCAGCGGGCCGTGGCCGCCGGCGCGGTGCTCCTCTGGCACGTCCTGGCGGCGATGATGGTCGTCTGCCTGGGCCTGGTCGCGCTCTCCCGGCTGAACATGACCGGCCCCGCCCGTTCGCTCGCCGCCCGCCTTCCGTGAGGCGAGGGCCCAGCACCGGGCTCAGCCCCGGCGGGATGCTCGGCCCGGTGAGGCGCTCGTCCCGGCGGGAGCCTCAGCGCGGCGGGCGCCCTGACGAGCGGCGGATCAGGGCCAGCCTCCATGCCAGCGCACCGGCGGTCACCGCCGCGCCGGCCAGGAGCAAGAGCAGCGTCGCCGGCGGCCCGATCGGGTTGGGCGCGTCCGCCGCCTCCAGCCGCGTTCTAATCGCCCCCACCACCTCTCCGGCCGCCGCGGCGGGGCGGAGCCGCGAGTGGACCGAGGGTGGCAGCCGGGCCTGCGTCACCGATCCCGCCACCTCCGCCGGCCCGCCCCGGTCGGGCGCGGAGTGGCCCACCGGCGAGCTGGCGGCCAGCATCGCCAGCCAGGCAGAGCCCGGCCGGCGCAAGGCCGGTCCCCCCGCCCTCCCGACCGCCAAACGTCTGAGCGCCGCGAAGGTTCGCGCCGCGATCATCTCCGCCCCCCGATCGTTGGGGTGGAATGTGTCGGAGAGCCCCCAGGGCGTCGGCCGGCCGGCCGGGCCTCGCGTCCTCCGGCTCCAGTAGATATCGGTGAGTGCCACGTAGAGACCGCCCCGGGCTCGGCATGCGGCCGCCACGACCTCGTCGTAGGCGTGCGCGGTCGCTCCGGCGTGATTGGCGTACCGGCCCCCGGTCCAGGCTCCCAGGCAGACGAGCACGGCGTCCGGGGAGCCCGCCCGAACCCGGGCCAGCAGACCTTCGAATGCGGCCCGGTAGCGGCGGGGCCGAGTGCCGGCGAAGTAGTCGTTGGTGACGAGGTGGATCACCGCCAGCTGATATCCGCCTCCCAGTGGCCAGCCGCCGGTGGCCTCCACGCGGCCCCCCCGACGGGCGAGGGTGGTGGCCTCCACCTTCAGGCCGACGGCAGCGAGCATGCCCGTCAGCCGGGCGGCAAAGGTCGTCGAGACTCCTGACGCGTAGTAGCCGGCCATGACGCTCGCTCCCAGGTAGAGGACCCGAACCTCGGGGGCTGGAGCCGCGTACGCCAGAGCAGGCGCCGGCGCCGGCGGCGATGCCAGGCCCAACGCGGACACGAGCGCCGCCGCCGGCAGTGTCTTTCGCATGGTCCTGAGCGAGGTCATCATCTGGTTCAACGTCCGGGAGGTCCGGCCCGGGTCCGGCTCGACCGGAATCCTGACCGGCCCTGCGGGCGTCGCGCCAGCACCGGGGTTAACACAAGAAGAAGAGGGGGTCCGAAGCGGTCCCCCTCTTTGGTGCTGGGTCCTCCTGGGTCGGTCGGAACCCTCGGTGTGGGGGCCGTCCGGCCCCCAGGCTCACCGGTTCAGAGCAATCACCACGTTGGAGAAGTCGTTCTTGAGCTGGCCGCCCATCGTAGAAAGAATCAAAATTGCCACGGTCGAAACCAGCATGAGGATCAGGGCGTATTCAACCAGCCCCTGGCCCCGCTGGCGGTCGAGACGGCCGCGCGTCGGTCGGTTTACCGGCACCTCCTTCACCTCCTTTCTCGGGTTCAAATGGACCGACCCATCCGTTGAAGGCGCTTCCTACTACGACGCCACGCGCCGCGAGTACCTGCGGGCGCCCCCCAACGCAGCTCCGCCTCCCGGCCGGATACCCTGCGTTCGCAGGGTGTGACCATCGACCACGACGTGTAGGCTCGGACCATGAGCAGGGCGAACGCGAATGGCTAGGGAGCTCCGGCGGGTGGTCACCCAGGTGGGTCGCCTGATCGGCATCGCGCGCCCGGCGCCACCCGCGGTGGACACGACGGCCCTGGTGTCCGTGATGTCCGCGGCTCTGATCGGCGACCGCCTGCTCTGACGCTCCGGGCGCCTGGTGCCCCGAAGGTCAGGTGGGATCGGGCGGGCGAGATTCGAACTCGCGATCTCCTGCTCCCAAAGCAGGCGCTTTCCCTGGCTAAGCTACCGCCCGCGGCCTGCTAGAGAATAGCCAAGCGTTTGAGCGCTCCGGAGTCGATCAGGAGCCCGATGGCGGCCCCTCGATGGCTCCAGCGGTGCTTCAGCGTCGGGCTCAGCTCGCCGAAGGTCCGGCCCAGCTCGGGAAGCAGGAAGACGGGGTCGTATCCGAATCCCGCCTCCCCCCGCCACTCGGGCACCACCTCGCCGGTCCGCTCGCCCCTGAAGTAGGCGATCTCAGCCCCTGGGATGCTGAGCGCGATCACGCACACGAAGCGGGCCGGCCACGGCCGCGGGTGCCCCTCCAGCCGCCGCAGCAGCGCCGCGGTGCGCGCGGCCTGATCCCGGCCGAGCCGGGCGGAGCGGATGCCCGGGAAGCCGTCCAGCGCCTCCACCTCGATCCCGGAATCGTCCCCGATCGCGGCCAGGCCGGTCGCCCGGGTCGCCGCGCCCGCCTTCAGGCGGGCGTTCGCCTCGTAGGTGGAGCCGGTCTCCTCCACCCCGGTGTCGTGGCCCACCACCTCGACCGGGCGGCCGGCGAGAAGCTCCTCGTACTCGCCCAGCTTGCCGGCGTTCCCGGTCGCGACGACCAGGCGCGGGAGGGGATCGACGCGGTCCTCAGCCGAGGGCACGCTTCTGCTCGGCGATCAGCTCCCGTATGCCCCGGTGTGCCATCTCCAGCATCGCCTCCAGCTCCGCCCGGCTGTACGGCTCGCCCTCGGCGGTGGCCTGGAGCTCGATCAGGCGGCCGTCCTCCCCCATCACGCAGTTGAGGTCGGTGCCGGCCAGGAAGTCCTCCGCGTAGTCGAGGTCCAGCCGCGGCTCCCCATCGACGATTCCGCAGCTGACCGCGGCCACGTACTGGCGGACGGGCATCGCGGCGATCATCCGGGCCTCCTTCATTCGCCTGATCGCCTGGTACATGGCGATGAAGCCACCGGTGACGCTCGCCGTCCGGGTGCCGCCGTCGGCCTGGAGCACGTCGCAGTCGAGGGTGATCGTCCTCTCGCCAAGCCTGGACATGTCTACGGCTGCCCGGAGCGCCCGGCCGATCAGGCGCTGGATCTCGTGGGTCCGCCCGCCGAGCCGGCCGCGGCTCGCCTCCCGCTGGTTGCGATCGCGGGTGGCCCGGGGCAGCATCGAGTACTCGGCCGTGATCCAGCCCCGGCCGGTACCGCGGCGGTGTCCGGGCACCCGGTCCTCGACCGAGGCGGTGACGTGGACGCGCGTCTTCCCCATGGCGATGAGGCAGGATCCCTCCGCGTGGACGTTGACGCCGGTCTCGACCGTCACCGGCCGCAGTTGGTCGGGGGCGCGCCCGTCCGGCCTGCTAATGGCCGGTCAGCCTGAGGAGCAGCGCGGTCCCCTCCCAGAAGACGTAGAGAGGCACAAACATCACCAGCGGGGTGACGGGGTCCACGCCGGGTGTCGCGAGGTAGGCCAGGATCGCGATCCCGATCACCCAGTAGAAGCGGTTCGCGTAGAGCCACCGGGAGCTGATGATCCCCATCAGCCCGAGCACGTAGACCACGACGGGAAGCTCGAACACGATCCCGAACCCGATGATCAGCACCAGGATGAAATTGATGTAGTCCTCGACGAAGGGCAGGTACCTCAGATTGGCGGGGGCGAAGCCGGTCAGGATGTGGATGAAGAGCGGCAGCGCGAAGAGGGCGAAGACGATGCCGACCCCGAAGAAGAACATCGTGGCCACGATCAGAGGCAGGACCAGGCGGCGCTCGCCCTGCTTGAGGCCGGGGCTCACGAACCACCAGATCTGCTGGATGATGATCGGGGACGCGATCACGAACCCGAGGTAGATGGCGATCTTGAGGGCGAGCGTGAAGGCGCCCGTGGGCGTGTGGTAGTAGACCGTTGCCACACCGGCCCGGTGGAGGAGGAACTGCAGCACCCGCCCCCAGATGAGGAAGCCGACCACGCAGGCCAGGCCCCAGGCGATGAACGAGATGATCAGCGTGCGGCGGAGCGCCTCCAGGTGCTCGAGGATCGTCATCCGGTCCTCGCCGCCGTCGCCTGAGGCGGCCCGGCCGGGACCCCGCTGGAGGACCCTCTCGAGAAGGGCCACCTGGCGCGACCTCAGCTCTGGGGAGGGTGGTCGGGGTGCGTCGGCGCTGCGGGCGGGACGGGGGTCGGCTCAGGGGCCGGCGCCTGGCTGGCCGTGGTCGCGGTCGACGGGGGCTCGGCCTCGTGCGACCGCGTCACCTCGTCCTTGATCTCTTCTCCGGCCTTCCTGAACTCTCTGATCGCCTTCCCCACCGCGCCTCCGAGTTGCGGCAGCTTGCCGGGCCCGAAGATGATGAGGACGATGACGAGGAGGCCGATGATCCAGAAGTGCTCGATTCCGGGGATGGGCATGTGCCAGTTACCTCGCCCCGATTATACGTTCGAGGGCTCCCGCCACGACCCCGATCACCCGCTCCACCTCGCCGGCTCCGTGAGCGGTGGAGATGAAGCAGGCCTCGAATTGCGAAGGCGGGAGATAGACCCCCTCCTCCAGGCATCGCCGGTGCAGCTTCGCATACGCCTCGGGATCGGATGAACGCGCCGATTCGTAATCGCTCACCGCTCCATCCCGCAAGAAGACCGTGAACATGGAGCCGGCCCGGTTGACGGCGACCGGGAACGGTTGCAGGGCCCCCGCGATGCCGTCGACGGTCGCTGCCAGCCGTCGGTAGGGAGGATCTGCTTCCAGGGCCCTGAGGGTGGCGAGGCCCGCCGCCGCCGCGAGCGGGTTCCCGGCGAGGGTCCCGGCCTGGTAGACGGGGCCGTCCGGCGCCACCATCCGCATCAGATCCTCGCGCCCGCCGTAGGCGCCGACCGGCAGGCCGCCGCCGATGATCTTCCCGAGCACGGTCAGATCTGGCATCACCGCCGCCGGCTGCTGCGCGCCCCCCAACGAAAGCCTGAACCCGGTGATCACCTCGTCGAAGATGAGGATCGTCCCGGCGCGGTCACAGGCCACCCGCAGGCCCGCCAGGAAGCCCGCCCCGGGCGCCACGACACCCATGTTCGCGGCCACCGGCTCGACGATCACGGCGGCGACGTCCCCCCCCTGCAGGACCGCCTCCGCGCCGGCGAGGTCGCTGTAGGCGATGACGGCGGTCTCGGCCGACGAAGCCTCCAGCCCGAGGGTGGCGAGGCCGGAGCCGCCGGCCGCCAGCATGGGGTCGTAGTGGCCGTGGTAGCCGCCCGCGAACTTGAGCAGCCGCTGCCGGCCGGTGGCGGCGCGAGCCAGCCGGAGCGCCGACATGACGGCCTCGGTTCCCGAGCTGACCAGCCGCACGACCTGCACCGAGGGGACTAGGCGGCAGATCGTCTCGGCAAGCTCCAGCTCCACCTCGCAGGGCGCCCCGAACGAGGTCCCCAGCGCCGCCTGACGGGTGATCGCCTCCACCACCTCCCGGCGGGAGTGGCCGAGGATGAGAGGTCCGAAGCTCATCACGAGATCGACGTACCGGCGGCCGGCCACGTCGAACACGAAGGGTCCCTCCCCGCGGGCGATGAAGACGGGCTCCCCACCCACCGCCCGGAACGCCCGGACCGGGCTCGAGACGCCGCCCGGCATCACCCGCCGGGCGCGGTCGAAGAGGTCATGGGAGCTCAGAGGTGGCCGGCCGGCGCCGCTACTCGCGCTTGACGTGAACGTCGAGGATCCGATCGCCGTTGCGGAACTCGCTCAGCAGGCCATAGCCCTTGAGGACGCTGCCGAACCGGTTGTAGATCGTCTTCCCCGGCCCGCCCCCCGGCCAGGACCCGCGCATGATGAAAACCTGGCTGCCGTTGATGGGCCCCCCGGGGATCTTCGCCATCCCCACCGAACCGGTGGTGAGCAGGCCGGGCCGGCCCTCGGGAGGGAGCGCGTAGCCGGGGCCGCCATGCCCGGATTCGAGCGGATCGCCGGTCTGCAGGACCCAGCTCCTGGTGTCGAAGAACTCGAGCCCGTTGTAGTAGCCGTTGACGGCCAGGACGATGAAGTTGTTGACGGTGCGCGGGGCCAACGACGGGTCGAGTAGGATCCCGATCCGCCCCCGGGTGGTGTCCACGCTGGCGAGGTACTTGTGATGGACGTCGATGCACATCGCGGGCGGTCCCGCGAAGTGTCGGGGCCCGATAGTGGCCTGCGTGTGGCAGCCGGCTAAGGCGCCGGCCGGTGCCGGTGCCAGCGCCCTGCCCATGGCCCAGCCTCCCGCGACCACCCCGGTGAGGACGAGCAGGCCCGCCAGCGCCGGCGCCCAGAGCGCGCGAGCTCCGGGGGGGCCGAGCGTGGCGGGTCGGCCGGCGCGAACCGCGGGACGCCTCAGCCTTCGCTCAGCCACCGGGCGGCCTCCAGGGCGTGATAGGTGATGACCATGTCCGCGCCCGCCCGGCGGATCGAGGTCAGCACCTCGAGCACCGTCCCCCGCGCGTCGATCCAGCCCCGCTCGGCGGCCGCCTTGACCATCGCGTACTCGGCGCTGACGTTGTAGGCGGCCAGGGGTGCCTGGAAGCGGGCCCGAGCCTCGGCGACGACATCCAGATAGGCGAGGGCGGGCTTGACCATGAGGACGTCGGCTCCCTCGGCCAGGTCCGCCTCCAGCTCGCGGATCGCCTCCCGGCGGTTGCCGGGCTCCATCTGGTACGCCCGCCGGTCGCCGGACCGGGGGATGGAGCCGGCCGCCTCCCGGAACGGGCCGTAGAATGCCGAGGCGTACTTGGCGGCGTAGGCGACGATGCCCACCCCCTGGTGGCCATCGGCGTCGAGCGCGGTCCGGACGGCCGCCACCTGGCCGTCCATCATCCCCGAGGGGGCCACGAAGTCGGCCCCCGCCCGCGCCTGGGCGACGGCCACCTCCTGGTACAGCCCGAGCGTGGAGTCGTTGTCCACCCCCGCCGGCCCGACGGCGCCGCAGTGCCCGTGGTCGGTGTATTCGCAAAGACAGAGATCCGCCATCACCACCAACTCGTCCCCGTGGGCCTCCTTGAGCGCGGTGATCGCCCGCTGCGAGATCCCGTCCGGGGCCCACGCCTGGGAGCCGGTGGCGTCCTTACGGGCCGGCACCCCGAAGACGAGCACGGCCGTCACCCCGAGGCCGAGCGCCTCGCCGGCGGTCTCGACCAGGCTGGTGAGGCAGTGCCGGCTCTGGCCGGGCAGGGACAGGATCGGACGTGGACCCTCCAGCCCCTCGGCGGCGAAGACCGGATACACGAAGCTGCCCGGGTCGAGCGTGGATTCCCGGACCAGCCGCCGGACCGCCTCGGATCGGCGCAGGCGGCGAGCGCGGCGAGCCGGGGGCGGGGGGCCGGGCCGGGAGGTGATCAATTGGATCGCGCCCCGAAGGCCTCGGCGATAGCCGTCGCCAGGCCGCGCGTCGTGTACTCGCGGGCGATGATGTCCACCTTCATCCCGAGCTGGCGGGCCGTGTCGGCGGTGACCGGCCCGATGCACGCCACCCTTGCCGCGGCGGCGCGATCCGGCCGCCGGTCCCCCAGCGAGCGCACGAAGTTGTAGACGGTGGAGGAGCTGGTGAACGTGATGACGTCGGCGCCCTCCCCCTCGAACAGGTCCTGCAGGGCCGCGGCCGTCCCGGGCGGGCACACGGTCTCGTAGACGGGCAGGATCTCGACCTCGGCGCCCCGCTGGGCGAGCAGCGCCGGGAGCGCGTCCCGAGCCACCTTGGCGCGCGGCACCAGAACCCGCAGCCCGCTCACGTCCCAGCCGCGCAGAGCCTCGGCGAGGCCCTCGGCCGTGTACTCGCCCGCCACCAGCTCGGGGCGGATGCCGTGACTCTCCAGGCTTCGCGCCGTCTCCGGGCCGATCGCGCAGACCCGCGAGGCGTGCATCGAGC
>JBOHUX010000058.1:0-13146 GCA_050734915.1 Candidatus Dormibacteraceae bacterium | reverse complement strand
ACCCACGGCCACGCGAGATGGATTCCAAAAGACGGGCTGGCCTCGGCATGGACGTAGCCCATGAAGTCCCCTGTGTGGATTCCGAGATAGGCGAAATACCCCAGCACCGGGAGGGGCACGACCGCAATCAGCGGGAGCGACCGCCAGCCGCGCTGACGGATGATCTCAACCAGCAAGGCGACAGCCAGCCCGAGGCCGACCGGTCGAATCACACTGGCGATGGCTGCGGCCACCGCAGCCCATCCGAAGCGACCTCGGCGCATGAGATAGAGACTCGCTGCGGCTGCCGCGACGAAGGGCGCCTCCGAGTAGGGTGCGAACATGAAGAACGCTCCCGGCCAGAGGACGAGCAACCAGCCCGCGAGGGAAGCGTCCGCGCCGCCGTCGAACTCATGGCGGGCCAATTGAACGACGAACCAGCACGCCACGACGCTTGACCCGATGCTCACGGCCAGCGCCGCCTTCACGGGATCGTGTATCACCAGCATCCCCAGATGGATCAAGCCTGGGTATCCCGGGAAGAACGCATCGCGGGGATCGAAGTGCGCGGGATAGCCGTGCTGCGCCAGGTAGAGATAGTGAACGGCGTCCCAGTGGACAAAGTTCAGCGGGAAGTCGCGCCCCCACATCGCATAGAGTTGCACGACGATTGCGACTGCAGCCGCAACGAGGGCAGGAAGTGCGCCCGTCAACCGGGCGACAGATGGCCAATCAACGATACGAACGCTCGTCCGCGATGGGCGCGAGGCCCCTGAACTCACCATGACACCTGCTTCAGCAGCGACGCCGTGGCTATCCGCCTGATTGATCAGGGTCGCCCCCGCGTCGAGCCATCAGGACTCCCCCGCCAGCCTTCCACGCTCGTTCGTTAAGGGGATAGTTTCCCGCCACCGCAACCGATGGCAATCATCTCCTTGCGCGGCTTCCCCGACCGTCTCGCCGTCTCCGCGTAGGCCCGCACGCTCTCGGCGTCGACGAGCCAGTCCCGCCCAATCTTTTCGGATCGCAAGCGACCCTCTTCGCGAAGCTGACGGACACGGCGCCGGCTGACGCCGAGGATCTCCGCAGCCGCCACCTGAGTCATCCACTCGCTCTCCATGGCCCCATCCTGCACCTAGCGGCAGGATTTGTCAAAGCATTAAGGAGTGCCTCTTGTCCCTTCGCCTCGGCAAGCTCAGCCCACGCCGTCCGGTCGGCCTCAAAGACCTCGACCACTACGTCGCCCTGCCGACCGCACCCGGCAAGGTGGACTACCTTTCAGCCGTTTCGTCATTCCCAATGGCCTGCAACTCGGAAATCGGCGACTGCGTAGTTGCCGGGTTCATCCATCAGAATCAAGTCGGGTCAGCCGAGACAGCCGAGCCCTACCGGTATCCCGGCGACGCCGCGGGGGAGCAGGCTTACTTCTCACTGACGGGCGGCCAGGACAGCGGGCTGGTCATCGCGTCCTTCCTCGGGACCTGCCGGACGCAGGGCGTGCTCGGCAAGAAGCTGGAGGCCTACGCGCCCGTCCATCCCCGGAACCAGCCGACCATGCGGGCTGCCCTCTGGCTGTTCGGCAATGTCAAGGTCGGCGTGCAACTGCCAGAGTCCGCCATGCAGCAGTTCCAGCTCGGGCAGCCGTGGGAGTACGTCGGGGACACCGACATCATCGGCGGCCACGACATCGAGGCCGTCGGCTACGACGGCCACTGCTGGTACTTCGTCTCCTGGGGCCGGGTGCAGCCGCCTCCTGGCGCTGGGTTGCCGCCTACGCCGACGAGGCCTGGGCGTGCATCAGCCAGGAGCTCCTCGCCGCTGGGCGCGGCCCCACCGGACTCGATCTCGCGAGCCTGAAGCACGACCTCGGGGAGGTGTCCTCATGACTGGCCCGCAACCCCTCGACGGTGCCAACGGCGGCCCACGGGCGTACTTCGGCTGATGCCAGATCTCCTCGACGCCGCATTTCCGCCCGATCCCCGCACCACTGCCGCGGATGTGCGCTCAGTGGGGGGGACGGGCCTTTGGCGGCTATGTCCGCAACCTCTCGATTCCGCCCCGGGGGACCCGGGGCTCCCTGGTCACGCCCTTGATCGTGTCAGTCGGGCTCCGCTTTGCGGAGCGCGGGTCGCCGCCGCGCCGTCTTCTTGACATGGGGTGTCCGGGGACCGATAGTTACGCTGGAAGCGGGCGGTCTCTTGCAATCCGCCGCTCCTCGCCGGCGTGCTCCCGCCCCGGGGCGGCGACAGCGGGTCCAGGCCTGAGGCCAGGGCTCTCGCCGACCGGGAAGAAGGCGAGGGGATGAAGATGGGCACCCGGATCGGGTCCCGAACGGGGTCGATGGCCTTTCGGCGCCATCCCCCGCGCGGGTCCCAGGCCCGGCTGCCAGAGCTTTTCGCACCGGCGACTCTCGAAGGAGGAGTGAAGACCTTGAAGCTACCCCTCGGACAGGTGAGGAGCGTGTCCCTCGTCTGCCTCACAGCCCTTCTCGCGGCCGCCTGCGGCGGCGGGAGCAACGGCAACCCCCCCCCGGGCGGCCAGCAGCTGGCCGCCAACCAGACGCTGAGCTTCCCCATCTACGACAGCTTCGGCACCCTCGACCCCGCCCAGCTCAACGCCGAGACCGACTCCGAGATCGCGCAGAACGTGTTCGACAACCTGGTCATCTTCAACAAGGACCTGAAGGTCGTCCCCGATCTGGCGCAGAGCATGCCCACGGTCTCCTCCGACGGGCTCACCTACACCTTCCACCTCCGCCATGACGTCACCTTCTCGAACGGGGACAAGTTCACCTCCAAGGACGTCCTCTACTCCTGGAACCGGGCGGCCGCTCTCCAGGGCGCCTACTCGGCCAACCTGAGCCCGATCGTGGGCTTCAGCCAGGTGGGCGACTACATCACCAAGGGCGCCGGCAAGAGCATGAGCCCGGCCCAGATCGAGACCATGCTCGAGAACAAGGACCCCCACGTGACCATGCCCGGCCTCACCGCGTCGGACGACTACACGGTCGTCGCCAAGCTCACCGGCCCCGCCGGCTGGTGGCTCTCGGCGATCGCGCTGGAGTCCACCACCGGCGCCATCGTGGACGTCAACGCGGTCAAGGGCGACCCCGCCAACTGGTGGACCAACCCCGCCACGCTGATCGGCACCGGTCCCTACAAGATGACCGCCTACACCCCCAAGCAGTCGGTCGAGTTCCAGGCCGTCCCCAACTGGTGGGGCTCGCCCAAGCCGGTCATCAAGACCATCCACATCGACATCCTCCAGGACCCCCACTCAGGCGTGATCGCGTGGGAGCAGGGCAAGTACGGGCTGGACGGATTCGGCGGCTACAGCAACATCCCCATCGACGACGTGCTCCGGATCAAGAACAGCGCCTCGGAGAAGTCACAGCTGCTCCTGCATCCGAAGGTGCGCTCCTACTGGGTCAGCTTCAACATGTTCACCGACGCCAGCCGGCATGCGGGCGGCCCGTTCGCGACGAACGGTCCCGACCCCGCCGGGGCGCTCAACCTGCGGAAGGCGTTCGACCTCGCCATCGACAAGAGCAAGATCGCCAACATCGTCTGCCACAACCTGCTCTGCACGCCGGCGGACGGCGGCCTCATCCCGCCCAGCCTCTTCGGCTACCTGGGCAAGGGCCAGGACCCGCTCGCCAAGTTCGACGCCACCCAGGCCAAGCAGCTCCTCAAGAGCGCCGACCCGACCGGCTCCAAGACCGCCAACCTGACCTACGCCTACGACCCCGAGAACCCCATCAACGTGACCACCGCGCAGAACCTGCAGGACCAGTGGCAGACCAACCTGGGCGTCCACGTCAACCTCCTGCCGGTCTCGCACTCGCAGTTCATCAAGGCCCGCCTGGGCGGCGCCTACATCATGTCCCGTGACGGCTGGCAGGCCGACTACAACCACCCCCAGGACTGGTACGACAACCTCTGGGGCAAGACGCCGGGCTGCCCGGACACCAACTGCACCAGCGGCTACGACACCAGCGTCTACGACTCGATCCTGGCCAAGGCGGACGCAACCGTCAACATCCAGCAGGCGCTGCCCTACTACAACCAGCTGGCTCAGATGCTGATCAAAGACGTCGTCTACATCCCGCTCTACTACACGGTCGGCGCCTTCCTGATCAAGCCCTGGGTCAAGAACGGGGGCACCAACGCCTTCTTCGACAACTACTGGAACACGATGGCGATCCTGAAGCACTGATCGCGGCCTCGCTGAGGGGGCGCCCGGAAGACCGGGCGCCCCTTCGTCCGCCCGGCCTCCGCGATAATTCAGCCTCGATGGTGCCGGCATGCTGACCCGGGGCACGCTCGTCTACATCGGCCAGCGCACGCTCCTCATCCTCTTCACGGTGCTGGCCGTCTCCTCGATCGTCTTCCTGCTCATCCACCGCCTGCCCGGCGACGCGCTCTTCAACGTCCACGAGCGGGGCTCCCAGTACCAGCTCCAGCTCCACCACTACGGCCTCGACCGGCCGATCTGGATCCAGTACAAGGACTTCCTCGCCAACATGATCCTCCACGGCAACCTGGGCGAGTCCCTGGTCAACCGTGGCCTCCAGATCACGCCCCTGGTGGTGCGGGAGATGAGCGTCAGCGCCGAGGTGGGGGTGTCGGCGCTGGTCTTCACGATCGGGCTCGGCCTCGTCTTCGGGGTGGTCGCCTCGATCCGCCAGAACACCTGGGTCGACTACCTGCTCAGCGCCACCTCGGTGGTCGGCTACAGCGTGCCCAACTTCGTCATCGCCACCGTCCTCATCCTCGGCTTCGGCGTCTGGCTCTCGAATGCGACTGGGGGCAGCTTCTATTACTCGCTGGGCTGGACGGGAACCTACGGGTCGCTGGGGGAGCTCTGGCTGCCCGCCTTCGCCCTCGGCTTCCCCTACGCCAGCATCGTGGCCCGGTTGACCCGGGCCAGCATGCTGGAGGTGATCCGGCAGGATTACGTCCGGACCGCCCGAGCCAAGGGCCTCAGCGAGCAGATCGTCCTCGTCCGGCACGCGCTCCGGAACGCGCTCATCCCGGTCATCACCATCCTCGGGCCCCTGGTGATCGGGATCATCACCGGCAGCGTGGTGATCGAGAACATCTTCGGCATCCCCGGCCTCGGCAAGGAGTTCGCGACCAGCATCCTGAATCGCGACTACAACATCGTGGTCGGGGTCTTCACCATGTACGCGGCCATGGTCGGCGTCGCCAACCTCGTCGTCGACCTCCTCTACACGGCGCTGGATCCCAGGATCCGGTACGGATGAGGGCACAAGACTAAAGGTGGCCGCCAGCGCTCCCTCGCCGGCCGCGGAGGAGATGGTCCTGCACGGGCTGCGGACCGAGCAGGCCAGCCTCTGGGGCGACGCCTGGCGCCGGCTCCGCCGCAACCGGCTGGCCCTGGCCGCCACGGTCTACCTGGTGCTCCTGGGCGCGGTGGCCGTGATCTCGATCTTCTGGACCCCCTACTCGATCAGCCACGAGGGCATCATGCCCACCTACCAGGGGCCGACGCCGGCCCACCCGTTCGGGGCGGACGCGCTCGGGCGCGACATCCTGAGCCGGACCATGGTGGGGGCGCGGATCTCGCTCACGGTGGGGGTGGTCACCCAGGTAATCGTGCTCGTGGTGGGGGTCGTGGTCGGCCTGGCGGCGGGCTACTTCCGGGGCTGGGTGGACGGCCTCGTCACCTTCGTCATCAGCATCTTCTACGGCATCCCGGACCTGCTGGTGGCGATGATCATCGTGGTGGTGGTGGTGGGCCGCTCCGGGCTGGGCGGGATCATCTTCGCGATCGTCGTCACGCGCTGGATGGACGTCGCCCGGCTGGTCCGCGGCCAGACCCTCGGCCTCCGGGAGCGGGAGTTCGTGGAGGCGGCCAGGTCGAGCGGCGCCCGGCCGCTCAAGGTGATGTTCGGCCATATCTTCCCCAACGCGCTCGGGCCGGTCATCGTCCAGGCCACTTTCGGGGTGCCCCAGGCGATCCTCTTCGAGGCCTTCCTGAGCTTCCTCGGGGTCGGGGTGCCGCCGCCCACCCCCTCCTGGGGCTCGATGGCCGCCGACGGCATCGCCAGCATCCAGATCTCACCCCACATCGTTCTCTTCCCCTCGATCTTCCTCTCGCTGACGCTGATGGCGTTCAACTTCCTGGGCGACGGCTTCCGGGACGCCCTCGACCCCCGGCAGAGGCGATGAGCGAGCCGATCCTTCGCGTCCGCGAGCTGAGGACCGAGTTCCTCACCGACGAGGGCGTGGTCCACGCCGTCAACGGGGTCAGCTTCGATCTCCAGCCGGGCGAGGCCCTCGGCATCGTCGGCGAGTCCGGCTGCGGCAAGAGCATGACCGCGCTCTCCATCCTCCGCCTGGTCCCCGACCCGGGCCGGATCACCGCCGGCGAGGTTCTCTTCCGGGGCCGCGACCTCCTCCAGATGAGCGCGCGTGAGATCCGCGAGGTCCGCGGCCGCGACATCGCCATGATCTTCCAGGATCCACTCAGCTCCCTCAACCCCGTCCTCCAGACCGGCTTCCAGATCGACGAGGCGATGCTCGCCCACGGCACCGGGAAGGGCACTGCGCGGGCGCGCACGGTCGACCTGCTGAACAAGGTCCGCATCCCCGCCGCCTCCGCGCGGGTCAAGGACTACCCGCACCAGTTCAGCGGCGGCATGCGGCAGCGGGCCATGATCGCGATGGGCCTCGCCAACGCGCCCTCAGTGCTGATCGCGGACGAGCCCACCACCGCCCTCGACGTGACCGTCCAGGCGCAGATCCTGGAGCTCCTCGGCGACCTCAACCGCGAGCTCGGCACCGCCGTCGTGATGATCACCCACAACCTCGGCGTGGTGGCCGGGCTCTGCTCGCGGGTGATCGTCATGTACGCCGGCCAGATCGTGGAGGAGGGGTCGGTCGAGCAGATCTTCGAGCATCCCCAGCACCCCTACACGTGGGCGCTGCTAAGCTCGCTGCCCAGGGTGGACGCCGACAAGCGCCAGCGTCTGCGCTCGATCGAAGGGCTGCCCCCCGACCTGGCCCGGCTCCCCGAGGGCTGCAGCTTCCATCCCCGCTGCCCGTTCGCCATCGAGCGGTGCTTCCACGAGGAGCCGCCACTGGAAGAGGTCGCCCCCGGTCAGCGGGCTGCCTGCTGGGTGACCATGAAGCGCGCCCACAGCGAGATGGGCGCCGCCGACCTGACCGACATCCGGCCCGGCGCCGGCTCGGGCGTCCACCGCGCCCCGCCCGGCGCACCCGAGCCCGCCGATGGCTGAGGCGGCCGCCGGCCGCATCCCCTCGACGCTCGCCTCGGGGCGTCCGCTGGTGCGGGTGGAGAACATCAGCAAGCACTTCCCCGCCCGCCTCGGGGTCACCTGCCGGGCGGTGGATGGGGTCAGCTTCGAGATCCGCGAGGGCGAGACGCTGGGCCTGGTCGGCGAATCGGGATGCGGGAAGTCGACACTGGCCCGGGTGGTCGCCCAGCTGATCCCGCCCACGGGGGGCGGGATCGAGTTCGACGGCACCGACCTGACCCGCCTTCGCGGCGAGCGCCTCCGCCAGCAGCGGCGCCAGATCCAGATGATCTTCCAGGATCCCTACGCCTCGCTCAACCCCCGGATGACGGTCGGCGACATCGTGGCGGAGCCGCTGGTCAACTTCAGGGCGCTGGGCTCCCGGGGCCGGGGCGAGCGGGTGCGCGAGCTGCTGCGCGTGGTGGGGCTCAACCCGGGCTTCACCAACCGCTATCCCCATGAGTTCAGCGGCGGCCAACGGCAGCGCATCGGCATCGCCCGGGCGCTGGCGCTGAACCCGCGCCTGATCGTTTGCGACGAGCCCGTCTCGGCGCTCGACGTGTCGATCCAGGCCCAGATCATCAACCTCATGGAGGACCTCCAGCGCGAGTTCAACCTCACCTACCTGTTCATCGCCCACGACCTCTCGGTGGTCCGCCACATCAGCGATCGGGTGATGGTCATGTACCTGGGCAGGATCGTCGAGGTGGCCGAGAGCGTCGAGATCTACCAGGCCCCCAAGCACCCCTACACCAAGGCGCTCCTCTCGGCGATCCCGGTGCCGGACCCCCGGCTGCAGTCGAGGCGGCGCCTGGTCGAGCTGAGCGGCGAGATCGCCTCGCCTCTCGACGTGCCCCCCGGCTGCCGCTTCCATCCCCGCTGCCCGATCGCCCAGGTGCCCGGCGTCTGTGATCAGACCGACCCTGTCCTGGAGGAGAAGACCCCCGCCCACCTGGCCGCCTGCCACTTCTCCGATCGCGTCTAGATGCACGCCCTCATCCGTCCGCGGCGGCCGCCGGGCGCCTCCCCAGCCGGGGGACGAAGCAGAGCGAGAAGGCGCAGGCCCCGGTGATGCCGAAGAAGGCGAAGCTGGGGTGGATGGCGAAGAGGGCGCCCCCGGCCAGTGCCCCCGCCGCGGACACGCCCTGGGTCGCCATCTGGATCAGGCCCTGGGCGCGGCCCTGCAGCTCCAGCCCGACGCTGTTGCTGACCGCCGCGTAGAGGGCGGGCGAGCCGCCCGAGGTGAAGAGCCCCTCCAGGAAGCTGAGGCCGATCAGCAGCGGGATGCTTTGGCTGAGCCCGTACACGATCGCGAGGGCGCCGGCCACCACGAGCGCCACCGCCACCACCGGGCGCACCCCGAAGCGGTCGGCGAGGCCGCCGCTGAAGCCCCCGAGCAGGGCGGTCGGCAGCGCGAAGACGCTGAAGGAGAGCCCGACCTCCCAGGTGGCGCCGCCGAGCTGGGTCAGATAGAGGCTCCAGATGGTGTCGTAGGTCCCCACCAGCCAGGCCCAGGCGGCGCCGGCGGCGGCGATCGGGAGGAGGGCCCAGAGCAGCCGCGGCGGGGCCGCTCCGGACAGGTGGGGAGCAGTGGGCCAAAAGGGGCCGGCGCCGCCCCGGGTCTCCCGCACCCAGAAGGTGGCGGCGGCGGCCGCCAGGCAGACGGCGAAGGCGCCCACGAACACCGTGGTGAGGCCGAAACCGGCCATCAACCCGCCGATGGCGGGCCCGATCAGGTAGCCGGTCATGGTGGAGGACTGCCAGATCCCGAAGACCCGCCCGCGCCGTTCGGGCGGCGTGAGGTCGGCCAGCATCGCCATCGCCGCCGGCGTCGAGAACCCGGACGCGAAGGTGTGGAGGAAGCGGACACCGAGCAGAGCCAGCGGGGGTATGGGGAGCAGGTAGGCGAGGAAGAACAGCGCATAGAGGACCCGGGAGGCCAGCATCACCCGCCGTCGCCCGAGGTTGTCGGCGATCCAGCCCGCCGGATACTGCGCGACGCCGTAGCCGACGATGCCGCCCGTCATGACGGCTCCGATCAGGGCCGCCGAGGCGCCCCGGTGGCCGATGTAGAGGGGCAGGATCGGGAAGAAGATGCCGATCCCGATCGTGTTGAGGGTGTTTCCGCCGAGCAGGATCCACGCTCCGCGGCCGAGCGGGGGCGCGGGCTGCCGGGCTGCCGCGCTCCCTTCCGCCATCCCGGCATGGTAGGGGCGGCGCCGGCGCGGCGAGGCCTCCTTGAGGCTCCCACCGTCATCCGGTGCCGGTTCCGCACGCGCTGACCGCGTTCGTCCTTACGGCGCCCGGGCGAGACGCCGGGCGAGGCCGAGGTGGCGCGGCTGGCGCGTGTCCGCGGCCTGGCGGCGATCGCTCTCGGCCTCAGCGTGAGCCTCGACGAGCTGGCGATCGGGTTCAGCTTCGGCTTTCTCCGCGCCGGGCGCCGGCGCCCTGGTGCTGATTGGCCGGGGCTGGCGGCGGCGGGTCGCGAGGACGCCAGAACTGGATGAGCGACGACCAAGCGCCGACGCCCTCATCGACGCCAACCGGGTGACCAGGCACGAGGCGTTCGGCGCCACCGCGGCCAGGCCGGCGGGCATCGGCCTCGAACCCACCGGCGTCCCGTCGCCACGCGAGTACACGGCCCTCGCCTACGACCCTCTCACCCAGAGCACGCTGCTCTTCGGGGGCGACGTCGAGGGGTACGTCAACGGCCGGCTCTCGTGGAACTACACGGGGGACACGTGGGCCTGGGACGGGGTGCGCTGGAAGCAGTTGAGCCCGGCCCACTCACCGCCGGCACGGATGGACCAGGTGATGGCCTACGACGCCGCCGACCAGCAGGTGGTCCTCTTCGGTGGCGACGGCGACAGCAACTACACCGACACCTGGACCTGGAATGGTACCGATTGGACCCAGCGGCAGCCGTCTGTCTCCCCGCCCAACCTCCAGGACGCGCAGATGGCCTACGACGCCGCCATGGGCGAGCTGATCCTCTTCGGCGGCACCTTCGCTTCCTGCCGGAGCTACTACTCGAACCAGACCTGGGCGTGGAACGGCTCCAACTGGGCGTTGCTCAACCCCTCCGCCTCGCCGCCCGGGCGGACCTTCGCCGGCATGGCCTACGACGCGGCGACCAGCCAGGTCGTGCTCTTCGGTGGCGAGGGGCAAGCCGGGAACCTGGGCGACACCTGGACCTGGGACGGAACCACCTGGACGCAGCGCAGCCCGGCCACCTCGCCGCCGTCGTCCTCGCTGGCCCAGGCGGACTACGACTCGGCGCGCTCGCAGGTCGTGCTCTATCCCTGGGACGGGCTGCCGAACCACCTCGGCGACCTCTGGACCTGGGACGGCAGCAACCGAGAGGGCGAGCCCGAGCCCACGAGGACCTACAACTCCGCCAACGCGAGCCGAGCCGGCCCGCTCGGCCACGGCTGGAGCGGCTCCTACTTCATGTCGCTGACGATCGTGCCGCCGCAGGGGCGGAACCCGCGCAGCATCGGCATCACGGTCAACCAGGAGAACGGGAGCACCGTCACCTTCGAGCTGGGCGTCAACGGGTTCGAGGCTCCGAGCCGGGTCCTGGCGACCATGGTCGCCAATCGGGACGGCACGCTCACCTTCACCCGCAAGGACCAGACGGAGTACAGGTTCAACCTCCGGGGACAGCTGGTGAGCGAGACCGACCGCAACGGCTACACGACCACGCTCTCCTATTCCTCCGGCCGGCTCACCGGCGTGAGGGATGCGCAAGGACGCTCGCTGACCTTCGTCTACACGCAGGGGCTGCTCACCTCGGTGTCGGACTCGGAGGTCCCCGCCCGACGGGTCGGCTTCTCCTACGATGGCAGCGGGAACCTCACCCAGGCGACGGACGTGGCCGGTGGCACCACCACCTTCGCCTACGACGCCAGCCACCGGATGGTGACGATGAAGGACCCCGTCTGCCTGGGGACCGCGGGCTGCGCCGGCGTACGAAACGTCTACGACAGCCTGGGCAGGGTCACCTCGCAGACCGACGACCTCGGGCGCCAGACGAGCCTCGCCTACAGCCCTGGCCAGACCACGGTCACCGATCCGGCCGGCGACGTGACGCTCGACCGCTACCAGGACGACGAGCTCGTCGCCGAGACCCGGGGCTACGGGACGCCGGCCGCCGCGACCACCCAGCACAGCTACGACGCCACCCTGGGCGTGACGGTCACCGTCGATGGCCGCGGCAACAACTGGCGGTACACCCATGACCCGGCCGGCAACGTGCTCAGCGCCAGCGATCCCCTGGGCAAGACCACGGGGTACACCTACAACCGGTTCAGCGAGGTGCTGACCGCGACCGACCCCCTGGGGGTGACGACGACGTATGCCTACGACCCCAACGGCAACCTGCTCGAGCGCTCCCGTCCGCTCGCCGGAACCGGCCAGGTCGAGGCCACGACCTACTTCTATGCTGACCCCCTCCATCCCGGCGAGCCGACCTCGGTGACGGACGCCGCCGGGAAGACCTGGACCTACACCTACGACCGGTATGGGGACCGAGCCAGCGCCACCGACCCGCTCGGCGACCGAACCACCTACAGCTACGACAGCGCCGGCCGCCTGGTCGCACTGGTCAGCCCGGACGGGAACGTGGCCGGAGGCAACCCCGGCGCCCACACCACCGGCTACGCCTACAACGCCTTCGACGAGAGGACGCTCAGCACCGATCCGCTCGGGCACCAGACCAGCTATCGGTACGACGCCAACGGCAACCTCGTCCAGACCATGGACGCCAACGGCCAGGTCACCACCGACGAGTACGACCTCGACAACGAGCTGACCCGGGTGAGCAGACCCGACGGCTCGGCGCTGACCACCGCGTACGATCAGGACGGTCATGTCGCCAGCCAGACCGAGCGCCTCGGCCACACCACCGCCTACCGCTACGATGCCGCCGGCCGGCGGGCCTCGATGACCGACCCGCTCGGCCGCGTCACCACCTTCGGCTACGATGGGGCCGGCAACCTGACCTCGACCGTGGACGCCCGGGGCCTGACCACGAGCTACGGCTACGATGGCGCCGGCCGGCTGAGCTCGATCAGCTACTCGGACCGGAAGACAGCCCAGGTCAGCTTCACCTACGACGCCGACGGCCAGCGCCAGAGCATGGAGGACGGAACCGGCACCAGCAGCTACGTTTACGACTCCCTGCACCGGCTCACCTCGGCGACGGACGGCGCCGGGGCCCGGGTCGGCTACGGCTACGATCTCCGGGGCCCAGCTGACCTCGATCACGTACCCGGGCGGGGGCCAGGTCACCCGGAGCTACGACGCCGCCGGGCGCCTGAGCGCGGTCGGCGACTGGCTCGGCCACCAGACCAGCTTCGGGTACGACGCCAGCTCCAACCTGACCCAGGAGAGCTACCCGAACGGGGTGGGGGCGGTCTTCCGCTACGACGCCGCCGACCGGACGAGCGGGATCACCGACAGCTCTGGCGGCCAGCGCTTCCTCGACCTCAGCTACCGCCGCGACGGCACCGGCCAGCTCACCGCCGAGAACAGCACCCCCTACGGCTACGATGCCAACCAGCGCCTGACCGGCGCCGGTGCCAGCGCCTACCGCTACGACGCCGCCGACCGCCTGACCGGCGCCGGCTCGACTGGCTACAGCTACGACAGCGCTGGCGAGCTGACCAGCTCCACCGATCCCGGCGCCACGTTCTCCTACGACGCCGACGGCAACCGGAGCTCGCGGGTCCAGGGCAGCACCACCACCAGCTACAGGTACGACCAGGCCGACCGGCTGGTCAGCTCTGGCAGTGCCACCTACGCCTACGACGGCGACGGCCTCCGCACCGGCAAGACCGTCGCCAGCCGCGCCGAGGCCCTCGTGTGGGACCTGGCCGAGGGCC
>JBOHUX010000057.1:0-13394 GCA_050734915.1 Candidatus Dormibacteraceae bacterium | reverse complement strand
TGCAACCCGGCCTGCGGGCGGGTGCGCCTGGCGCTAGGGCGTGTGCCACGCATTCTAGGGGTGGCCGGCCCCCAAGTCAACGGATTTCGTGGCTCATCCCGGACAGGGCCACGCTTTCAGTCGTGGGTGGGCGTCCCGGCGAGCGATTCAGTGGCTGGCCAGCCGCTCGGGGATGCTCTTCCCTGAAGGGGGACGCCCGCTGCGCTCGGCCCGCGCGTCGGCCCTCACCAGCCCCGCCTGCACGTAGCGGGCGCCGAGCCAGCGCAGCGGCTCCGGCTCCCAGCTGCGCGAGCGGTGCCCGACCAGGGCCAGGCCGGTCAGCTCGGAGGTGGCGCCGGTGATCAGATCCGCCAGCGTCCGCCCCGCCAGGTTGGCGGTGGCGACCCCGTGCCCGGTGTAGCCGGAGGCCATGGCCAGCCCCTCCGAGGGCGCGTAGCTGAAGCTGGGGATCCAGTCCCGAGGCATGCCCAGCACGCCACCCCAGGCGTGCGTGAAGCGGACGCCGGCCAGGCCCGGGAACCAGTCCTGGAACATGGCGCGCAGCATCCGGTGGGTGGGCTGATGGCGCTCGGTGCCGGGCCGGATGGCGGAGCCGAAGTTGTAGGGCGCGCCCCGGCCGCCGAACAGGACCCGGCCGTCCCGCGTGCGGGACAGGTAGTCGATGGTGAGCCGCATCGAGGCCAGGCACAGCCTCCGGCTCCATCCCACCGACTCCAGCCGGCGGGCGCTGAGCGGCTCGGTCATCACGATCAGGGAGTAGATCGGGAGCAGCCGCCGGTGCAGCTGCCGAAGCTGCGTCAGATAAGCCTCGCCGGCGAGGACGAGCACGTCGGCGCGGACCTCGGCGCGGACCTCGGCACCGGGCCCTCCGGTCGTCGTAAGAAGGCGCGGCCGGGCACCGGTCTCGAAGGCGGTCACCTCGGTCTGCTCGTGGATGACGCCACCCATCCGCTCGACCGCGCCGGCGAGCCCGCGCACGAGCTTGCCGGGGTGGACGACCGCGGTGTCGGGCGAGAAGAGCCCGGCCGTGACGCGGGCGACCCGCACCCGCTCCGCGCAGGCGGCGGCATCGAGGGCCTGGTGCCGGTCGCCGAAACCCGCCTCCACGTACTCGCGATGGGCCGCCTCGAGGGCGGGGACCTGGTGGGGCCCGCGGGCGACCAGGAGCCGGCCGGCCTTCTCGTACTCGGCGTCGATTCCCTCGGCGGCCGCCGCCCTCCCCACCTCGTCGACGCTCTCGTACATGGCCCGCTGGACTGCCGCCGCCTGCGCGGCTCCGAAGTGACGGGTGAGCGCGGCCGGTCCGGCGTTCAGGTCCGGCGTGCACCAGCCCCCGTTCCGCCCTGAGGCGCCGAACCCCGCCACCTCCCTCTCCAGGACGATCACCCGCAGACGGGCATCCCGCCGGAGCAGGTAGTAGGCGGTCCAGAGCCCGGTGAACCCGGCCCCCAGGATCGCCACGTCCGCTCGCGTCGAGCCGCCGAGGGGCGCCCTTGGAGTCAGCGGGCCCGCCGATTCCAGCCAGTAGCTCAACTCCTCGTAGGGGCGCCCGGCCGGGCTCGTCCTCACGAGTCGAACCCGATGCCGAGGCGGTCGAGGGCGCCCAGGAGCACGCCCCGGCGCCCGTCACGGAGGTCGGAACGCTCCAGAGCTCGGCTCACCATCGCGATCCCGAGGTAGCGGAGCGGCTCGGGCGGGAAGGGGAACGGTGCCGAGCGGACCCAGTCCAGCTCGAGCAGCGCCGAGCCGGGCGCCAGCAGCCGGTCGGCCAGCACCCGGGCCGCGAAACGGGTTGCGGCGACGCCGAGGCCCGTGTAGCCGAGGGCATAGAGGAGACGGCCGCCGAGGGCGGCGCCGAAGACGGGCGTGAACCGGGTCGTGGTCGCGATGCAGCCTCCCCAGCGGTGCGGGAAGCTCAGCCCCGCCAGCTGCGGGAACGCGTCGAAGAAGTGGCGGAGGAGCTTGTCGTGACTGGCCGCACGCAGATCGAAGCGGTCGCCGACGCCGTTGTTGAAGTGATAGACGGCGTCGTAGCCACCCCAGAGGATGCGGTCGTCGGCGGTCAGCCGGAAGTAGTGGAACCGGTTCCCCGCATCCGACACCCCCTCGCGGCCCGACCATCCGATCGCCTCCATCTGCTCGCGCGTGAGCGGATCGGAGACGAGCACGTGATCGTAGACGGGCGCAAAGTGACGGAGCGTCCGCCGCAGGAGACGGCCGCTGTAGCCGTTGGTCGCCAGCACCGCCGACGAGGCGCGGACGCGCCCGCCCGGCGCGGCGAGCTCGACCCCGGCGCCCGAGCGCCGCAGGGCGGTCACCGGCGTACGTTCCCAGATCTCCACCCCCAGGCCGGCGGCGACCCGCCGCAGATCGCGGGCCAGCTTGCCGGGGTGGAGGACTCCCCCGTCCCGCGGGCGGTGCAGAGCGCCCAGAAAGAGCGGCGAGTGCAGCCGCCGGCGCGCCTCCGCGGCGCTGAGGAGCTCGGCCTGGAGCCCGTTGCGCGCCGCCAGGGCTGCGTACTCCTCGAGCTCGGCGACCTGGTGCGGACGGACGGCCACGTCGAGCATGCCGGTGGGCTCGAAGTCGCACACGATGCCGTGGCGCTCGAAGTCGCGGGCCATGCCGGCCAGGTTTTCGCGGCCGAGCCGCTCCAGCTCCGCCATCTCATCCGGGAAGTGGCGGAGCCCGTTGACGAGGCCGTGCGTCAGGGAGGGCTCGACGAATCCCCCGTTGCGTCCGCTGGCCCCGAAGCCGGCCACGTCCTTCTCCATCACGGTGACGGCCATGGCCGGGTCGCGGCGCTTCAGCTCGATCGCGGTCCAGAGGCCGGTGAACCCGGCCCCGACGATGGCGACGTCGGCAGCCCGGTCGCCCGCCAGCGGCGCCCCCGGATCCGGTGGCGCGCTCGCCAACCAGTAGCTGGCAGCCCATCCCGGCGCCTCCGCGAGGCCCGGGCCGCGCGCCTGATCCGAGGGTCCGGCAGCCATCCTGAGCCGGGAGCGTAGCGCCCCCGGCCTCGCCGTGGCAACGCGCGGACGGTGACGGCGAGGAAGTTCATGGTCAGGCTGCCGACGAACCCCGCCGCGTGGACGTTGGCGGGGTGATCCAGACTCATCGGAGGTCGCCACCCGAACCTTGCGTCGAGATTGGAGAGGGGTTCGTCGCCGGGGTCGCGGACGATCGCCCGGCCCAGCCCGACACGCTGGCCCCCCGATCCGGGACTCGGGACTCCTCGGATGCGGGGCGGTCAGGGACCGGGCGAGGGGAGCGGCGCCTCCACCTGAGCCTGGTGGGCGGTGAAGTAGCGCAGCATGTCGGCGACCGCCGGCTCGGCCACGAAGTAGCCCTCGCCCGAGCCTCTCGCCTCCATCGTCATCACCACCCGCGGAGCGCTCATGGGAGCGGCGCAGGTGTACCAGCCGTCCTCCCGGCCGGAGACCGTCGAGGGGTCCTCCGCGGTGCCCGTCTTGCCCCCGGCGTCGATGGGGATGCCCGCGAGCAGGTTGGAGGTGCCGGTCGTGACGGAGAGCCGCATCCCGGCCCGGACCGGCCCCTGGGCACCCGCGAACGGCAGCGCCTGCGGCCCCGGATGGGGGAGCGCGAGCGGCGCCGCGCGCGGGCCGGAGCCACTGACCGCCAGCCCCAGACGGGGGGTGACCAGAGCCCCGGTGGCGACCGCCGCCGTCCACCGCGCATCCTGGAGGGGCGTCGTCATGATGTATCCCTGGCCGATGCCGAGGATGACGGTCGAGCCCGGCCACCAGTGCGCGCCGATGGCGCCCACGGTCTGCGGCGACCCCAGGTAGCCGGCGCTCTCACCCGGCAGGTCGATGCCGGTCGGCCGCCCCACGCCGAGTGCGTGGGCGACCTTGACGATGCGATCCGCCCCCAGCGCCAGCGCCAGCTTGTAGAAATAGACGTCGTTGCTCCAGGCGATCGCCTGGATGAGATCCTGCGGGGGAAGCGCCTGCCAGTTCGTGAAGGTGGCGGTGCCGAAACGGAACGTGTAGCCGGTGGGGATCACCTCGTGGACGGGGATGGCTCCGTAGATTCCGTCCGCGGCGCCGACCACGAGCTTGAAGTTGGAGCCGGGGGGGCTGGCGGTCTGGGTCACGTGCTCGAGGAACGGATGTCCCGGCCCCCGGCCGGCGGCGGCGATGGCGGTCATGTCCACGTGCCCGGTGAACAGGTTGTCGTCGTAGGCGGGCCGGCTGGCCATCGCCAGGACCTCCCCGTTGCGAGGATCCATGACCACCGCGGCGACCTGGTCCGAGGTCGAGCCGGCGAGCGCCTTCTGGACGCGGGCGTCCGCGGCCAGCTGCATCCCCAGGTCGAGGCTGGTGATGAGATCCTGACCAGCCACCGGAGGCCTGACCGACGCGGGCGCGACCGGGACACCCTGGGGATCGACGTAGAGGCAGTCCTGGCCGTCCTGCCCGCGCAGCCGGCCGTCATAGGCGGCCTCCAGGCCGGCCTTGCCGACCACCGCCCCGAGCGGCAGGGACCGGTCGGCCCGCATCTGGACGAGGTCGGCGATGCCGGTGTAGCCGAGGACCGGGCCGAGGGCGGCACCGTAGGGGTAGTGCCGCTGGTCGGCGGGAACGACGTCCACCCCCCTCAGCCTCGCCGTCCGCAGCGCGGCGCCGGCGGCGGCGGACACCTCGCCGATCTCCAGGTCCAGCGCGCCGGCCGCCTGCCGAAGACGGGCGACCAGGACCGGTCCGGGCCGGCCGGTGAGGCGGGCGATCCGGCCCAGCTCGGCGCCCGATCGCAGGACCAGGGCGGGCACCACGAAGACCCGGTCGGCGGGCACGTTGGTGGCGAGCGGGACGCCGTGGCGGTCGGTGATCGATCCCCTCGCTGCCGGGAGCCGGAAGCAGCGCGTCATCTCCGACTGGCCGTAGGCAACGAGCCCGGCGCCGTGGACCTGGATCCGCCAGGCCAGCCCGGCCATCGAGATCATCGCGCCGGTCAGGCAGACCGCCCCCAGGCGCATCAGCCGCGGGCGTTTCAGCAGCCCGGCGGGCAGGTGCCAGAGCCGCCTGCGCTCCGCCTCCCGGCGCGCGCTGAGCACCATCCCCAGCGCCGCCAGGTGGGCGGCGGCGGCGGTGCCGCCGTAGGAGAGGATCGGAAACGGAACTCCCGCCAGCGGCAGGGCGCCCAGGTTGCCGGCCAGGTTGACGGCCACCTCGACGCCGATCAGCATCGCCATCGCGCCGGCCATGATCCCGGTCGTCGTGTTGCGCGCCACCCGCGCCAGCCGGACCAGGCGCCAGAGGAGGAGAAGGACGGCGACGATCGCGAGTGACCCCGCCACCAGCCCCCACTGCTCGACCAGGCTGTCGAAGGCGAGGTCGGTCTGTCGGGCCGGCAGGTACTGGGCCCAGAGGAGGTGCAGCGGCTGCCGGGAGATCCCGAAGAGGCCACCGGCGGCGACGGCGACGTGCGACTGGATGGCCTGCCAGCCCGCCCCCTGGGGGTCGTGCGAGCCGCCCACGAAAGCGTGCAGCCGCGCCAGCTGGTACGGCCGCAGCACCCGGTGGGCGAGCGGGACCGCGACCGCCGCGAGCACCACCGCCGCCCCCCCCAGCGCGGCGAGGAACCTCAGCTCGACCCGGGCCAGGAGCAGGGCCGAGAGCAAGACCACCGCCAGCAGCCCGGCGGTGGACAGGTCCGGCTGGTGGATGGTCAGAGCGATGGGAGCGGCGCCCAGCCCGAGGGCGGCCAGAAACCGGCGCCGGCCGCTCACCGAGCTCTGGCCGAGGACCTGGCTCAGGGCCAGGAGAAGCCCCAGCTTGGCCAGCTCGCTGGGCTGCAGGGCAACGGGGCCGAGGGCCAGCCAGCGCTGGGCACCGTAGGCGGAGTGGCCGTGCCGGCTGACGGCGAGCAGGAGCAGGACGCCGGCCAGGTAGGCGGCGATCGAGATCACTCCCAGCGAGGGCCTCCGCGACCGCTGGCAGGCGGCCATGAGGACGAGCCCGAGCCCGACCGCCTCCAGCTGATGGCGGGCCCGGGAGGCGTCGCCGAGCGCGATCAGATTGGCTGCGGAGAGCCCGGCCAGAAGCCCGATCGCCAAGAGCATGACCGGGTCGAGCCCGCCGAGAAGCCGTCGCTCCCGCTTCATCGAGATCGCCTAGTTCTTGCGGCGGCCTCCGTACGCGTCCAGGACCTCGGGCCGGTTGAGGCAGATCGCCGCGCCTTCCGCGACGCAGGTCAGGGGCCGGTCGGCCTGGCGGACCGGGAAGCCGAACGCGTCCTCGACCAGCTTGTCGAAGCCCTTCAGGAGCGAGCCGCCTCCGAACACCACCAGGCCGTCGTGCATGACGTCGCCGACCGCCTGCGGGGGGAGGTCCTCGAGACAGTTGGTCAGGGTCTGGATGATGCCGTCGCTGGTCGGCTTGATCGCGTCCACGACCTCGTCCGGCTGCAGGCGGACGACCTTGGGCTTGCCGGTGGTGGTGTCCCTGCCCTCGATCACCAGCGGCCCCTTGCACTCCTGGCCGTCCACCTGCATCTTGAGGTCCTCGGCGGTGAGTTCGCCGACGATGATCCGGTGCTGCTGGCGCAGGTGCTGGTAGAGGGCCAGCGTCATCTCGTCGCCGGCGACCCGGCAGGAGCCGGTGGTGAGGATGCCGCCGAAGCAGAAGCCGGTCACCTCGGCCGTGCCGCCGCCCACGTCCACCACCATGTGGGCGCGGGAGTCGAGGGGGTCGATGCCGGAGCCGAGCGCGCCGGCGACCGGCTCCGGGATGAGGCTGGCGCGGCCGACTCCGGCCTCCTCGGCCGCCTCGATCAGCGCCCGCCGCTCGAGCGCGGTCGCCCCCGCGGGGACGCCGATCACCGCCTGGGGCCGGAATCTCTCCCAGGGTCGCCGTGCGACCCTGCTCAAGATGGCGACGATGAAGGCGCGCGCGGACTCGAGGTCCGTGATCACGCCGTCGTGCAGCGGCCGGACCGTCATCATGCCGACCGGGGTCCGTCCCGTCAGCTCACGCGCCGCCCGCCCGACCAGCAGGGGCCGGGGCGCGTGTTGGCCGTTACCGTTCGCCTTCACCACCATCACCGAGGGCTCGTTGAGCACCACCCCCCGCCGTGGATGACAGACGACGGTGTTCGCCGTTCCCAGGTCGACTCCGAAACCACCGGACCACAAGCCCATTCGCTGCACGCCTCCTCGCGGCGGATCGTGTGAGGTCCCCTGCGCTCTCGATGCGAAAACGCCCACTTGTGGGTCTGACCAGCCGGCATATGCACTAACGCCGGAAATCGTGTTTCCGTGCCCCCTCCGGCGGCCCTCGTGAAACCGGTGCCGTGATACCCTGGCGCCGACGCCGCCGGGGGGTGGGTCCGAAGCCGCCCGGCCGCTTCTCAAACCGGGGACCGCCATGTTTGACAGGCAGACGATGGAGCTCCTCGTCGCCTGCCTGGCGATGAGCCCGATCATCACAGCCATCGCCGCGCTGACGGGCTGGCGCTCAGGAGCTCGCCAGGCGCTCGAGGCGCCGCCGGTGGCCCCCCGGCGGACCCGGCCGGGCGCCGGAGCCATCGTCCTCGGCGGGCTCCGGCGCCCGCGGTGGGAGCGGAGCCGCCGCCCTCACGCCGAATGCTCGCGATCACGATGGCCCTGGCCGGGTGGTGGCTTCTCCCCGTGCAAGGTGGCGCTGAGCGGGACCCGCGTGATCTTGACGAACGGCTCATTGTCCGCGTCTCGCTACTGGGCGCAGCCCTGGGTCAAAATGTCGCGCGACACGACGCTCGCGTCGTAGCGGGATCGTCGCGCGGGACGCGCTGGGCGATCGCTGATCGGGGCGGGAGAACCTGCGGCCCCGGGATACGAATTCGCGTCGAGTCCTTGCAGGTCGGGGAGAATGGTGCGAGTGGGCCGCTGGCTGCGCCGAACGGACGCTCGCACTCTTTGAGACGGGATCTCCGGATGACGTGCGTCCCCGGGATGCGATCGAGGGCGCCCGGGCATTTGCTCGCGGAGAACTGCGGATCGGAGCAGCCCGCGCCCTGGCCGCCCAGGCGCATGCGGCGGCTCGTGAGGTGGCCGATCCGGCTGCCGTAGCTGCTGCCCGGGCCGCCGGACACGCGGTGGCGGTGGCGCACATGGCTTCCCACGCACTTGGCGGGCCCGCGTGCGCGGCTAGAGCCGCCGCTCTGGCGGCCCGGAACAACCCAAGCGCTGGGGCTGACATCGTCGGCTGGGCCGAGAGACAGGCGTCCTCAGAGGTGCGCGGCATCCTCCGACGCCTGCCGCCCAGGACACGCGCTCCCGGACCGCTTGGCGCGGTCCTGCTCGACCTGCAACGCAGCCTCACCGACGAGGAAACGGCACCTGCGCAGGATCGGCGCTGAACCGGGCGGGCCGTCACCGTGCTTCGCGATGACCCCGGCCGCCTCGGTGGCGGGCCTCTACCTCGCCCATCCCGAGGCGCGCTACTTCACGGTCGGCAAGCTCGGACGGGACCAGGTCGAGGACTACGCCCGCCGGCGGGGGATGGAGATCCCCGAGGTCGAGCGCTGGCTGCGACCGAAACTCGGCTACGAGCCGGGGTAGCCGGAGGGGGGTTCAGCTCCCGGTCGGGACCAGCTCGATGGAGGCCGAGTTGATGCAGTAGCGGAGGCCGGTCGGCGGCGGCCCGTCGTCGAACACATGGCCCAGATGCCCGCCGCAGGCACCGCACACGACCTCGGTGCGGCGCATGAAAAGGCTCCGATCCTCGTGCTCCTCCAGGTCCGATCCCTCGGCGGGAGCGTAGAAGCTCGGCCAGCCGCAGTGCGCCTCGAACTTGGTCTCGGAGTCGAACAAGTCGGCCTTGCAGGCGGCGCACCGGTAGACACCGGGCGTGGTGGTGTCCCAGTACTCGCCACTGAAGGGCCGCTCGGTCCCCTTCTCCCGAAGGACGTGATACCGGTCCGGCGCCAGCTCTCGCCGCCAGTCGTCCTCGGTCTTGCTCACCCGTCTTTCGACGCCCACGACCGATGTCTACCCACCCGCCCGGGTGGCCAACCCCGGGCATTGCCTTCCGGGGGCCGGATGCGGTCGCTGCGCCCGAGAGCGGAGACTTGAGCGGTGACGCCTGCCGTCGAGCAGCTCAACCGCCGCCTGCTGCGGGCCCGCGACGCCATGGACCGCACCTACGCAGGGCCGCTCGACATCCCGAGGCTGGCCGCCATCGCCGGCCTCTCGGAAAAGCACTTCATACGCAGCTTTCGCGCCACCTTCGGCGAGCCGCCCCATCGCTATCTGCAGCGCCGCCGTGTGGAGCGCGCGATGTTCCTCCTCACCGAGACGGACCGGGAGGTAACCACGATCTGCTGCGACGTGGGGTTCACCAGCCTGGGCACCTTCAGCCGGACCTTCCGCGACATCGTCGGCGAGTCACCGACCCGTTACCGGCAGCGGGCGCCGGTGGCGGTGGGGCCGACCTGCTTCCTGATGGCCGCCATGCGACCGAGCACTTTTGGAGAAGCGGCCTCGCCCAACCGTCACTAGGATGGGGCGCATGTTCAACGCCATCTCCGTCACAACGATCTTCGTTCTCGACCAGGACCAGGCTCTCGACTTCTACGTCGGCAAGCTCGGCCTCGAGGTCGGCGGCGACTACAAGGCTGGCCCCACCCGCTGGCTGACGGTGCGGGTGCCCGGCGATCCTGGGCACGAGGTCTACCTGCAGGAGCCGGGGCCGCCCGTCATGGACGAGGCGACCACCGAGCAGATCCGAGAGCTGGTGAGCAAGGGTGCCATCGGCTGGCTGGCGCTCACGACCGGTGACTGCCGCAAGACCGCCGAGACGCTGAGGGCCCGCGGCGTGGAGTTCACGCAGGAGCCGACCGACCACGGCTACGGCGTCGACTGCGGCATCCGCGACCCCTTCGGCAACGCCATCCGGATCCTGCAGCCGGCGCACGCGCCCGCCGCCACCGGCAGCCGCTGACGCCTCAGGCGGCCGCCGCCGTCTCGATCATGATCACGCACGCGCCCGGCTGGATTCAAGAAGGAGACAGCCGGATGAGTGGGCCGTCGAAGAGGGCGGCCGGATGCTGTTCCTGGTGTACGAGCAGTAGCCGAACGGCGTCGTCCGGGTCTACAGCGCCCGCGAGATGACCGACCCCGAGCGCCAGACCTACCGGCAGCACGAACGATGACTCAGGACCGCCACGACTCGCTGCTCGACCGGGACTGGTCGGCCGTGTGGGACACGCTGCCCGAGGCGCCCGAGCTGGTGCCGCGGCCGAAGACGGCGCAGATCACCGTGGCGCATCCCCACGCGCCTCCTGGCGCGCATCAAGGCCGTCGCAGCGGCCAAGTCGCTGCCGTACGACGCGCTCGCCCGCGCCTGGATCGTCGAGGCTCTGCGCAAATCGGCACCGCCGGTCAACAGCGCCTCTCCCGATGAACCCCAGGCGGAGCAGCTGAACATCAAGCTCGACAACGACACCCTTGACGACTTGCAGGAGCGGGCGGATGAGCCGCGACGCCCCTTCCACCGTCTCGCCCGCGAGTGGATCGAAGCCGCGCTCACCAGAGAGGAGGAGAGCCTTGGCATCGACCCGAAGCTGGCCGGACGACCGTCTATGAAGGACCTCATGGTCCTGCTGCTGCACTCTCCCGGCGGCAAGGGCGACGACGCCATTGTCGGCATGACCCGATTGCAGAAGCTCTTGTACGTCATCGAGCAGAAGCTCGCTGCCGAGCATCCGCGCTTCTACGCGTATAGCTACGGGCCGTACAGCGACGAGATTCCTGACGTCGTCGAAGCCTTGAAGCTGGCCGGCTTCCTCTCTGGATCAGAAGGAGTCAAAGCGTCCCTGCCGGAGGGATGGATGTCGAGGTGGGCGCCAAGGTCGCGGCCGTCCGCGCGGAAGGGCGAGGTCATCCGCTACCTCGGGGGCCGGGAGGCCACCCGACCGAGGAGATATCTGCCTTCGTTTCGATCGAGCGCGACGCTGAGCCCTCGGCTGGGATGGTCGGGCCAGCGGCAGGCAGCCAGAACCCATCGACCAGTCTCGGTGACTTCGAGTGGATCCGGCCACCGTCTACTTGACCCGGACGAGAGGTCGCGTCGCGAACCTGGGGATGTCGCCGAACCCGGGGATGCGACGTGAGTACCTCTTACTTGTGAGTGAGCTGGGCTCGTCACGGCTCATACCTTCGCCGAACCTGGCGGCCCCGACAGAATCCTAGGAACGTACTCAAGCAGTTGGATCCGCCCGTCGAACATGCGACTGCTGATCATGTCGAGCGCAACATCGGGATAGCCGTCGTAGATCCTCTCCCGTCCAGTGCTCCCGGTGATCACGGGAAACACGACAACGCGGAACCGGCTCACCAGACCGGCCTTCAGCAGCGAGCGGCATAGGGTGAGGCTGCCGATCGTGCGCATCGACTTCGATTCGCTGACCTTCATCTCGCGCACGGCCTCAACGGCGTCCCGGGCGACGACTCGCGTGTTGGCCCACGCCAGGGGCTCGCGCAACGTCTTAGAGAAGACGACCTTCGACATGCCCGCCAGGGATTGGGTACCGGGCTCGCCAGCGGCGGCGAATTCCGACATGACTCGGTAGGTGGTGGCGCCCATCACACCGTGTAATCGGCTTCAGGGGCCTCTCCGAGCCATGCCAGGTACTCGGGCCCTTCCAGCCCCCACCAGCCCGGCCATCCCTCAGCGGCCGCGTAGCCGTCGAGTGAAGTGATGAAGTCGATGAGAAGTTCCGGCATCGTCCTGTCCTTTTCCTGCGGTATATCAGGGGCGGCTACTTCTGGTCGAGGAACTCGAGTGTGTTCGCCGCGAACAGCGGCGACATATTGATGTTGTAGTGGGTCGTGTTCGGCACAATGGCCAGCGCGTGGCCGCCCTGGGGTCGCCCCTCCCCCATCCATCCGCCGTCGCGGAGACCGCCGTCGAGCAGCTTGAAGACCTCGACGTAGTGGCTGGGCGGCGCCATGTCGGCGTCCGCGCACATGATCAGCGTCGGCATCTGGAGGCCCTTAACGTCATTGCTGTAGTCGAAGTCCTTCGCCATCGACTGGCCGATCTTGTCGAGCAGTTTCGGGAAGTCCTCTGGGTGGGGCGCGACCAGGATGTAGCCCTGGTACATAGGCGTCTCTTTCATGAACTCGGCCGCCGCCGCGCTGACCTGGCCTTGCTGGGCCAGCATCTCGGCCGGGATCGCGTCGCGCTGCACGTTCGCCGATACGACGACGAGCCGGCGCAGCTTGTCCGGGTATTTGGCCGCGGTGTGCAGCGCCACCCCGCCGCCGAGCGAAAAGCCGACGAGGTCAGGCCTGTCGAGCTCGAGGTGATCGATCAGGGCGGCAATGTCATCAGCCATGAGCCGGACGTCGATCGGCCGGTCGATGTCGGCTGTCCGGCCGTGCCCCTGGAGGTCCGGAAGGATTACCTGGTGGCCCGCCGCCAGCTGGGGCAGGACTGGCGCGAACATTTCGCCGGATCCGAGCCCGCCGTGGAGGAGCACGAGCGGCCGCCCGGTGCCGTGGGACTCGTAGTACATGTTGATGCCGTTGACCGTGGCGTACTGGCCCGGCGCCGTGGTGTTCGTCGAGTCCGTGGTCATGGTCACGCTCCTTGTGTCTTCCTTGAACGGAGGTCTCGACATAAGAGACTGGGTCCCCACCCAAACTCATCGGTGGGACGTCGCTGCTCGGCCGAACAGGGAGCCCTCCCGCCATCACATACGACGCGCTCGATGCTCTCGAACGTTGCATCGAGCGGGACCCCGCGCCACTCATCTTGGCGGAAGAGAGACCGCCACGCAGCAGATGCCCTGGATCGAACATGTGTTCGGTGTAGCCCCGGCGGGATTCGAACCCGCGATCTCAGCCTTGAGAGGGCTGCGTCCTGGTCCACTAGACGACGGGGCCATGCCGGCGATTGGTGGGCGGCGCTGGTTTCGAACCAGCGACCTCTTGCGTGTGAAGCAAGCGCTCTCCCGCTGAGCTAGCCGCCCGCTGGCGCCATTCTATCGAGGGGCTAAGCTTGCAGGCGATGGCCGAGGGGCTCGCCGGACGCCACTGCGAGGCCTGCGAGAAGGGCACTCCGCCCCTTTCCGCCGAACGCGCGGCCGAGCTTCGCGGGCAGGTTCCGGGCTGGGAGATCGAGGGCGGCACGGCTCTGGTGAGGTCGTTCCGCTTCAAGGACTTCGTGGCCGCGGTGGGGTTCGTGAACCTGATCGCCCCGATCGCCGAGGAGGAGGGCCACCATCCGGATCTCCAGGTCGGATGGGGCAGGGTGACCGTCCGTCTGACCACCCACGCGGCGGGCGGGCTCACCGACAACGACTTCATCCTCGCCGCCAAGATCGACCGGCTGGCGGGCTGACCTCAGGCCCCGGCTAGGGCAGCGCCTCGATCGCCCTCGCCAGGCGGG
>JBOHUX010000056.1:0-13460 GCA_050734915.1 Candidatus Dormibacteraceae bacterium | reverse complement strand
CATCAGGGTCACGAACAGGTTGATCGCGCCCCAGGTCTCCTCGCCGAATCCGCCCGGATAGGTGTAGATGCGGCGGGGCATGCCGGAGAGCCCCAGCGAGTGCATGGGCAGGAAGGTACCGTTGAAGCCGATGAAGAGCGTCCAGAAGTTCCAGTTGCCGAGCCTCGCGCTCATCATCCGGCCGGTGATCTTGGGCAGCCAGAAGTAGAGCCCCGCGAAGATCGTGAAGACGCTGCCTCCGAACAGCACGTAGTGGAGGTGGGCGACCACGTAGTAGGACTGGTGGAGCTGGGTGTCGACGGGGACCGCGGCCAGGTAGACGCCCGTGATGCCGCCGATCAGGAAGGTGGCCAGGAAGCCGAAGGCGAACTTCATCGGGACGGTGAACTCCACCGACCCCCGCCAGGCGGTGGCGATCCAGTTGAAGAACTTGACCCCCGTCGGCACCGCGATGAGCATGGTCATGAACATGAAGAAGGCCTCGGCGTAGATGTTCATGCCGACCGTGAACATGTGGTGCGCCCACACGCTGAGGGAGAGGAAGACGATCCCGAACAGCGCCGCCACCATCGAGCTGTAGCCGAAGAGCGGCTTGCGGCTGAAGACGGGGATGATCTCGGAGATCATCCCGAATCCGGGCAGGATCATGATGTAAACGGCGGGGTGCGAGTAGAACCAGAACAGGTGCTGGTAGAGCACCGGCCGGCCGCTGGTGCTGAAGAAGTCGGTCCCGAACTCGCGGTCGAGCAGGAGCAGGATCAGGGCCGCGGTGAGGGCGGGCGTGGCGAGCAGCATCAGGATCGCGGTCGAGATCGCCGACCAGGTGAAGACCGAGAGCCGGCCGAGCGTCATGCCGGGGGCGCGCAGAGCCAGGATGGTGGTCAGGAAGTTGGTGGCGACCATGATCGAGCCGAGGCCGAACACCGTCAGGCTCAGGATCCAGAGGTCGGTGCCCGCGCCGGGGCTGAACTTGGCCTCGGTCAGCGGCGCGTAGCCGGTCCAGCCCGCGTTGAGGGTGCCGTCCTTCGTAAGGAACCCGATGTAGTAGAGGACGATCGAGAACGGCACCAGCCAGAAGCCGAGCAGGTTGAGGCGGGGAAAGGCCATGTCGCGGGCGCCGACGGCGATGGGGATGACGTAGTTCATGATCCCCGTGAAGAAGGGGATGACGAAGAAGAAGATCATCGTCGTCCCGTGCGTGCTCATGAGCTCGTTGTAGACCTGGGCGGTGACCAGGCTCTGGTTCGGCTGCGCGAGCTGGAGGCGCATGACGAGCGCGAAGATCCCGGCCACGAGGAAGGAAAGGAAGGCCGTCGTCATGTACATGATGCCGATCAGCTTGTGGTCGGTCGTCGTCAGCCAGATGGTGACCGGGCTGAAGAAGCTCTCGTCGTAGTGCTTCGGCTTGGGGGGCGCGAGACTGGTCATGTCCTACCTGGAAATCTACTCCTCAGGCCTTCGGCGACGGGGATGGCGACGGGCTGGGCTTGCTGGCCTTCGCCATCTGCTTCGCCACCCAGGCCTGGAAGTCGCCGGGGCTGACCGCGATCACGTCCGTCTGCATCGAGTAGTGCCCGGCGCCGCAGAGCTCGGCGCACTCGCCGTGCCACTTCCCGGGATGGCTGATGTTCAGCCAGGTGTAGTTCGAGTAGCCGGGCACGGCGTCGGTCTTGCCCGTGATCGAGGGCACCCACCAGGAGTGGATGACGTCGGTGGCGTCCACCTGGAGCCGGACCAACTCGCCGGTGGGGACGTAGAGGTCCTTGGAGACCGTGAAACCGTACTTGGGGTAGGTGTAGCTCCACTCGAACTGCCTCCCCGTGACCCTGACATCGAGGCTGGTGACGGCGTTGGTGGGCTTGACGAAGTCCCGCCGCAACTCGACCAGGGAGACGGCCGCGATCATCAGCAGGATCACCAGCGGGACCGCCGTCCAGGCCAGCTCCAGCCTGGTGTTGCCGTGGAATTGGGGGGGGATGTGGCCGGGTCGGCGGCGCCGAAACCTCACGATGACGAGGAGGAGCGCGACCTCGACGAACAGGAAGATGATGATGGCCGGGATCGAGATCAGCTCGTAGAGGTCGTAGATCCGGCGCCCGTTGGGGGACACCGGGCTGGGGAAGATGACCCAGCCGGCGCCGGCAGGAGCCGCGGCGAGGACGGTGATGAGAGCGGCCAGGGCCGCGCTCGAGAGCGGCAGCCGGAGCCGGGATCTCGGCGACATTGGCCTACAGTATATGGATGCGCTCCGGTGAGCCGGGCTCTCCCGGGGGCGCCTCGGCGCTTGCTAGAATGCCGGTCCGTCGACTGCGGCACTAGGGTTCACCAGCAGGTTTCATCGGCAGGGTTCAGCGGGAGGAATCGTCGGCCACTTGGCAGTCACGAAGCGGACCCGGTACGTCGACACCGACAACCCGGCACTGGACGTCAACTGTCCTCGTTGCGGGCTCCGGACGGCTCGGTTCACCCAGTACTGCCTCAACTGCGGCTACTCCCTGTGGCCGAGCATCCAGACCGCCTCGGCCGCCTTTCGGGCCTGGAAGGCGGCCGATCCCGCCCGGACCGGGACGCGGGCGTTCGACGTCGAGCTCCCCGGGCCGCCCCCCGACTCCTATGACTACGTGCGGCACGCGCACGAGATGGGCATCCACATGTTTCCCAGCAGCCGCTTCCCCTTCCTGATCGGGCTGGGCCTGTTCCTGATGGCGTTCGCGGGCATCCCCTTCCAGCCCGCCATCCGCGGGGGGCTCGGCGTCGTCGGGCTGGTCATCTTCCTGGTCGGGGTGGGCGGCTGGCTGACGGTCGAGGACGTTCGCATGTTCCCCGCCCAGATGCCCCACCGACCCGGGCCGCCCGAATCGGAGCCGTGAGCCGGATGTCCTACACGGCGACGGCGAGGCAGGCGGAGCTGGAGACGCCGCCCCACCCCGCCATGCGTCCCGGCATGATGGGCATGTTCATCTTCCTCGCCTCCGAGGTGATGTTCTTCGGGAGCCTGTTCGCCATGTACTTCTATATGTACGGGTCGCATCTCAACTGGCCCCCCAGCGGCACCCGGGCGGTCGAGGTCTTCCCGCTCCCCACCATCAACACCGTCGTCCTCATCACCAGCGGTGTCACCATGCACATCTCGCACACCGCCATCCAGCGCGGCAACCGCCGGCGCTACATGATCTGGCTGCTGGTCACGATCATCCTCGGGGCCGCCTTCGAGTGCGGGCAGGCGCTCGAGTTCACGACGGCGAACTTCAACTTGACGAGCAATCAGTTCTCGAGCGCCTTCTTCACCATGACCGGATTCCATGGCCTGCACGTCTTCGGGGGCCTGGTCTTCCTCTGCCTGGTCCTCTTCAGATCGGTACGAGGCCAGTTCAACCAGGAGCATCACGTCGGCGTGGCCGCCTGTGCCATCTACTGGCACTTCGTGGACCTGGTCTGGGTCTTCCTCTTCACGATCCTCTACATCGGTATCGCGTTCGTCTCGTGAGGCGTCTGGCGGTCGCCTTCGCGCTGGTCGCGTCGGCGCTGCCGGTGCTGACGGCCTGTGGCGGTGGCGGATCGGCACCTCCGGCGGGGACGATCAAGATCGAGATGGTGGACTTCGCCTTCAAGCCCGCCAAGCTGACCGTCAAGTCGGGAGCGGTCTCTTTCTACCTGGTCAACGACGGCTCCAACGCGCACGACATGACCATCGCCGCGCCCACCGGAGGTGGCACGCTCGCCGCCAGCGAGCTGGTCCAGCCGGGCGCCACCGCGGTCTTCAAGGTCTCGGGGCTCAGGCCCGGGACCTACACCTTCTACTGCAGCGTGCCCGGCCACCGCGATGCCGGAATGCAGGGGACGCTGACCGCCAACTGATCCCCGGGCTCAGGCGCTCGGCTTCAGGCGGTGAGCAGAGTCACCTCGAAGGTGAGGGTCGCGCCGCCGGGGATCACGGGCGGGTGGCCCTTGGCGCCGTAGCCCAGACCCGGCGGGATGATCAGCTTCCGCTTTCCGCCCACCTTCATCCCCACGACGCCCTCGTCCCAGCCCTTGATGACCTGGCCCTGGCCGAGAGTGAAGGAGAACGGCCGGCCGCGGGTCCAGCTGGAATCGAAGACCTTGCCGCTGCTGAGCCAGCCCGTGTACTGGACGCTGACCTTGGCGCCGGTCCTGGCGGTGGCCCCCGTCCCCGCCTTGAGGTCGATGTATTCGAGGCCGTCCGCGAACTCGACCGGGCGCAGCCCGGCCCCGGCCGTGAACGAATCCCCGCCGGGGGCGGGGGTCGGGCTCATGGCGGGCGACGGAGCGGCGGAGGCGCTGGCGCTCGGCACCACCGTGGTGGCCGCCGCGCTGCCCGGGGAGTAGGGGTTGGCGTAGCCGCACCCGGAGACGAGGCCCAAGGCCAGGGCGGCAGCGGCCCCCACCAGGAGGGACAGGGCGCGCGCAGGCGCGGGGGGATGACGGGGGTTCACGGGCGCCCCCATTCTGGCAGGTGGCCCGATCATGCTCGTACAACTCCACCCAACCGCTGATGGTCCTGCGCCTGATCCCCCACGGCAGAAAGGGGAAGACGAACGAGAATCCGAAGATGGCCGTGAACTCGGCCAGCCAGAGCGCGGTGAGGTCCCGCCGCCAGACTCCCTCTCCCTCGATCACTCCGGGTGCAGGAGGCGGAAGACGCGCATCGGTGTGATCGGGAGCCGCTCCACCACGGCGTCCGGCCGCGCGCGGCGGATGGCGTCCTCGATCGCCCCCGCGATGGCGGCCGGGACCGGGATGGTGCCGCTCTCGCCGGCGCCCTTGAACCCCTCCGGATTGGCGTCGGTGGGGGTCTCGAAGTGCTCGATGTGGGGCTCGACATCGATCTCGGGCGCCCCTGGAATCGAGTAATCGAGGAAGCTGGCGCTCGTGAACGCGCCGTCCGGCTGGTAGACCGCCTCCTCGAAGAGGGCGTAGCCGATGCCGTGGGCGAACCCACCCTGGATCTGCCCCTCGACGAGAAGGGGATTGATGGCCCGTCCCGTGTCGTGGACGATGACGTAGCGGAGAACCTCGACCGCGCCCGTCTCGGCATCGACGGCCACCAGGGCCGCGTGACAGCCGCTCGAGTAGGCGTTGGGGAGAGCCGGGTTGAACTTCTCGAGAATGTCGAGGCCATCGCCGGGGACGGCGTCCGTGGCCGGGATGGAGCGGGAGGGGGCGCCCTTGACGCTGATCCTCCCGTCCTCCAGCACCAGGTCCTCGGGGCCCGCCTCCATCACCTCCGCGGCCAGCGTCAGCAGTCGGCGCCGGGCGGCCGCGCCCGCCTGGGCGGCGGCGTTGCCGACCTGGACCGCGGTCCGGCTGCCGGCCGTGTTCTCGGCGGGGGGGAGCCGGCCGGTGTCGCCGGCGACGACCTGAATGCGATCTAGCGGCCAGCCCAGACGATCGGCGAGAACCTGCGCCGCCACCGTCAGGTGCCCCTGCCCGCCTGGACTGGAGCCGATCCAGAGCCGCGCCGTGCCGTCCTTGTCGATCCGGACCCGAGCCGGCTCGTCACCGCCCCAGCCGCTCGACTCCACGCAGCAGGCGATGCCCACCCCGATCAGCCGCCCGTCCTGGGCGGGCGGGCGGGCGCGGATCTCGTCGTAGCCGATTCCCTCCAGCGCCATCCGCAGCATGCGCGGATAGTCACCGCCGTCGTAGACGATGTTGCCCGCGCGCCCGATCGGGTAGCCGGTGTCGTAGGGCATCTGGTCCCTCTGCACGAGGTTGCGACGCCGCAGCTCGGCCGGGTCCATGGCCAGCTCGACCGCCAGCCGGTCCATCAGCCGCTCGATGGCGAAATTGCCGAGCGGGCGCCCGCCGCCCCGGATGTAGCCGGTCGGCGCCGCGTTGGTGAACACGAGGTCGGAGGCGACCGCCATCGCCGGGAGGACGTAGGCGGAGAGCATGTGGGTCGCGTAGTTGTAGGGCTGCGCGGTACCCACCGCGACGTAGGCGCCGATGTCGTGGAGGATGCGGCCCCGGAGCCCGCGCAGCCTCCCGTCGGGCGAGGCGGCGAGCTCCAGTGCGAACACGCTGCCGTGGGCGTGGACGGCGGACGACGTCTCCTCGCTCCTGCTCGCGACCCAGCGCACCGGGCGGCCCAGCGCCCGGGCGGCGAGCGCGGCCAGTGCCTCCTCCTGGTAGACGGGAGCTTTGCCTCCGAATCCGCCACCCACGTCGGGCAGGATCACCCGCACCTTGTCCTCGGCAACTCCCAGGATGGCGGCCAGCTGCCGGCGCACGTAGAAGACGGACTGCGTCGAGGTCCAGACGGTGACCTCGCCGTCCGCGCCGGCGGCTGCCGTCACCGCCCGGGGCTCCATCGCCGCCCCTGCCACCCGCGCGGCCTGGAGGCGCACCCGAGCCACGATCGCGCCCGGTCCGAACGCGGCGTCGACGTCGCCGAATCCGTGCGTCGCGTGGCCGGTGAGGTTGCCGCCCTCGAGGTCGCCGTGCACCGGAGGCGCCCCGGCCGCGACGGCGGAGTCCACGCCGGCGACGGCCGGAAGCGGCTCGATCTCGGCCAGGATCGCCTCCGCGGCATCGAGGGCCAGGTAGGGGCCCTCGGCAAGGACGATCGCCACCGGCTCACCCACGTAGCGAACCTCGCCCCGGCCCAGCACCGGGCGCGGCTTGGGCGCCACCCGAGACGAGATGCGGTCCTTCATGTGGGAGGCGCTCTCGGGAAGGTCGGCGGCCGTCCAGACGGCGACCACCCCGGGCATCGCCGCCGCCGTCTCCGTCTCGATGGAGACGATGCGGCCATGCGCCTGGACGGAGCGGTGGACGGCCAGATGGAGGAGGCGATCCGGCACCAGGTCGCCCGCGTAGGCCCCCCGCCCGGTGATCAGCCGGCGGTCCTCGCGGCGGGGCAGCGCACGGCCGATGTTGGGGGGCACCTAGTTAGAATAGGTTCCCCGCCGGGGCGGGGCGGCCCGGGCTCCACGAGGCTTCGGCCCGCCGGCTGGGCGGCTAGCTCAGATGGGAGAGCGCTAGCTTGACATGCTAGAGGTCGGCGGTTCGATCCCGTCGCCGCCCACCAGCCTCTGTTTCCGAGCTCGGAAGCAGCTCCAGTGTGAACAGCTGTCTCCAACCCATCTCACTCTCCTGCCCTGGGCCCGCGCGGACGCGAGGTGGGGGAGGCCGCCCCGGTCGGGCTCGATCCGCTCGGCCCGGGCCCGACTCGGCGTTTATCCGGAGCCGCGCGGCCCGGGCGACGTCGGGCAAGCCGGAAGCGGGGGAAGCTGATCCACGGTCACGACCGAGCCCGCCAGCGGCGGGTGACTTGCCTTGACATAGTGGGGCTGATAGGAGATGGCCAGAGCCTTGCCGTTGACGGCGGCCCAGCCCCAAGGGGGGGTCACCTTCGCATACGCTCGGCTTCGCAGGTCGGCGACGTAGCCGGCGTCCGCTCCGTACCAGGCAAGCATCTCATCGGACAGGGTCGCGAACTGCACATCACCGGGCGGCCGCCTGAAGAGCACCGTGGCCGTGTCGCGGCCGGCCCTCCAGATCTTCACCGTCGAGTAGTCGCCGCCCACCCAGGCCAATGAGCCGATCGTGCCCGTCGAGCGTACGAGCTCGACGTCCTCCCGCACCGCCTTCAAGACCGTCGGGGTCGGCATCGGCGCTCCTGTCATGCCGCTCGCCAGATGCAGGCCGGTCACGCCACCATTCCCGATGCTGCTCCAGATCAGGCTTGGCCAGACGAAGGTGTGCTGCCTGATCTGACCCACCCCAACCACCGAGTCGCGGCGGGCCCGCAGTGAATAGAGGTGCAACCGGGTCTTGGCCTGAGGTTGAAGCTCAGGGGTCAGCAGGCTCGTCCACGTCACCATCCCGTGGCTCAAGTCGGGCGAGACGGGGAACGACCCTGTCGATTCGGATTGGGCGAGGGTCCAGATGCTCGCCGCGTGTGAATCCCACGCCCTGAGCTGCCATGCCGCCTGGCCCAACTGCGGAGAGTCCTCCTCCACCCATACCAGCCACCGCCCGTCGAAATATCCGAAGAGCACCTGGGCTCCGGCGCTGGAGAATGCCTCTATCCGCCGCCTGGCGCCCGAGGGGACCGAGACCTCGACGATCCCATACCAGGCGGGCGTGTAGTCGGTCGCGAACGCGGCTCGTCCGTCCGCGCTCACCGTGAACAGCAGGAGGGATTCACCGGGCGATGTCGGGATGATGCCCGCCTTGAGCGCTGCCGCCCATGAGGCGGGAAGGGGCACCTCACAGGCGAGCGCCTGGGAGCCGCCGAGAGAGGGCGGCCGGGCATGCGGTCGATGGACTGCCTCGGCTGGTGGGGAGCAGGCGGCGAGCGTGCTCCCCACCAGCGCAACGAGAAGCGCCAGACTCCGGCGATCCCTACCAGACGTATCCGCGACCTCCGAGGATCTCGACGAACTTGTTGGAATCCGTGGAGTTGTACGGAGGGGCGTGCGTGTACCACCCCAGCATCGGCTCGGCGCCTGACGCCGAGTCTTCGTAGAAGACCCAACCGCCATACCCGCCATAGCCACGGATCTCCATCCAGTGCTGGATCTCGCCACCAGGATGGCCGTCCAGGTGCGGGCCTCTTGGTACCTCCCACAGGTTCCCTGCCAGCGGCCAGCCGCGATCGATGTCGAAGCCGAGGTCCTGTTCGAACCGGCTCGTGTCGCTGGAGCTGGTGTAGTAGGGAAGGGCAACGGGCAGATACCAGGCGTATCGAGTGTTGCCGAAGGTCTCGTAGTTCAGGACGTCGGGTACCGGATATCCGGTCGGGCTCGGAACACGCGCGTTGGTTCCATACCAGGCCGTGCCGCCGTTGTGGCTGTTGTCACAGTAGGGCGAGGTGTTGAGAAGCCACGCTGCGTTGTTCTGCGCCTGGGTGGGCGTGCTTCCCAACGTGATCGGATGGAAGTGGGGGGCGGCGATCGCGCCCAGCGCTTCCACCACGGACGCGTCCGCGCAGTAGTAACAGGTGACCTGGGTCTCCTGGTTCTCCGTCAGCCAATTCCCGTTGTATGCGGCGTTCGGGCTGACTCCGAATGCAGCATGGCGAAGCTTGCTTGTCCAGTAGGCATGGGCTTGGCCCTGCTTGGAGGCCTCCTTGGCCCGCATCCATGCAGGCTGCACCTGGCGAGTGGCTCGGTCGTGGGTCTCCTTGTATTGCACGTCTGCCGGCGGCGATGCCCGCACGGCGACCGGGATCCCGGCCGTGAGCATCGCGCAGATTGTCCCCAGCGAAGCCCCCACTCTGAGGACTCGATGGCGGGTGTCCAAGGCTCGCCCCAGACCTCGGATCGGCCCATCGCGGATTCGCATCTCAACCTCCTTGAGAATCAATGCGATCACAACCCGGTCCGGAATCACCCAGAGGCCCTCCTGCCTGCATCACGGACGCCAAAGTCCCCGCGACGGGCCGACCATAGCCTCGAAGCGGGTTCCTGTCAATGGTTCAACCTCGCTCTCGCTGCGTTCCTCGCTGCAACGTCTGGTTGCGACCTGTGCGCGGCCTCGTGAGGAACGTGATTGCCCCACCTTGGCGCGCGCTTGACGCTGACCACGACGTCGCCCGTCCGGTCACAGAGGCGAGGGCGCGCGTGAGCATCGATCTCTCGCAATCGCTTCCCGCGACCCCCACAGCGGAGCCGAGGTCCGCGTAAGCGGTGGCGCGGTTGACTTCGGTGTTCATGCGCTGAGATCGATGGATGCTCGTTGTTCACCGGTCGAGTACCGAGATCATGTTCGTGAACGCCCCACTTGGCATGGCCAGGTCTGACATTCGCATCGAAGCTGCTGCGGTCGAGGGAGCGCGCTTCCCGAAAGCGAGACAGGCGGCTGGTCCGACCTCGATCTCACCTTCGGGCCAGCTGAGGCGCGGTCCACGCCCACCCACCCGGCGCCGCCTCCCGCGGGCCTCACCAGCGAGAAGTCAGTCATACCCGGCCGGGGTATATGCTGAGAGCGTGACGCCCGCCTACGGAAAGGACAAGGAGGCGCTGCTCAGGCGCCTGAACCGGATCGAAGGACAGGTCCGGGGGGTGGCTCGCATGGTCGAGGAGGATCAGTACTGCATCGACGTCCTGACCCAGATCGCGGCCGTCAAGGCGGCCATCGACCAGGTCGGGATGCTGCTCCTGGAGGACCACATCAAGGGCTGTGTCGTGGACGCCGCCCGCCAGGGCGACGAGGCCAAGCTGGATGAACTCGTGAAAGCGGTGGACCGCTTCGCACGCACCTGAGAGGAGGCGGAAGAGGGATGGCGGTTGAGATCCTGAGCGCGATTGGCGAGAGCCTGAGGATGGCCTTCTTCATGTTCTGGGACACCCTCTGGCCGCTGGTGTTCGGCTTCGGCGTCTCCGGAGCCGTGCAGGCATTCGTCTCCCGGTCCGGCATGCAGCGCGTGCTGGGCGATCACCGGCCCCGGACGCTCGCCGTGGCGGCGGTCTTCGGAGCCGCCTCCTCGTCCTGCTCCTACGCGGCGAGCGCGATGGCCAGGTCGCTGTTCCAGAAGGGGGCCGACTTCACGACCGCGATGGTGTTCATGCTCGCGTCCACCAACCTGGTCGTCGAGCTGGGGCTGGTGCTCTGGATCCTGATCGGCTGGCAGTTCGCGGTCAGCGAGTACGTCGGCGGGATCATCATGATCGGGCTCCTGGCGCTGATCGCCCGTTTCGCCTTCCGCCCGCGCCTCATCGCGGCGGCTCGCACCCGGCTCGATCAGACCTCCGCCGCCTCGCCGCACGGAGATCACGGGGACGGGAGCGGCGAGGCTTCGCCGTCCGTGCCCTGGACCAAGCGGCTCCGGTCGGCGGGTGGTTGGGCGGACGCGGCGGGCTACACCCTGGCCGACCTGACCATGCTCCGGCGCGAGATGCTGGTCGGCTACCTGGTGGCGGGCTTCACCGCCGTGCTGGTTCCGGCCGCCGTCTGGAACGACGTCTTCTTCCGCGGACACGGGTTCGCCACCTCGGTCGAGAACGTCCTGGTGGGGCCGGTCATCGCCATCCTCAGCTTCGTCTGCTCGATCGGCAACGTGCCTCTGGCGGCGGCGCTCTGGAAGGGTGGCATCAGCTTCGGAGGCGTGATCAGCTTCATCTTCGCCGACCTCATCACCTTCCCCCTCATCCTCATCTACCGCAAGCTCTACGGGTGGCGCCTGACCCTTCGCATCGTGGGGGGCTTCTGGCTGGTCATGGCCGCCGCCGGCCTCGCCACCGAGTACATCTTTGCGGCCGCGGGACTGGTTCCCGCCACCCACCCCGCCGAGGTCGTGCAGCCCTCCTTCCAGTGGAACTACACGACCTTCCTCAACATCGCCTTCCTGGGCGTGTTCGCGGGTCTCTACTGGCTGCACCGCAACCGGGAGCGGTTCGGAGGCGGGGCCGGATACGCGACCGATCCCGTCTGCGGCATGCAGGTCCAGGTCGGCCTGGCTCCGGCCAGCGCCGTTCACGGAGGCCGGACCCACCACTTCTGCTCCGATCGCTGTCGCGACCGCTTCACCGGCGATCCCGAGGGCTACGCCACCCGGGGTCCCGAGGGCATGGCAGACCGGACCGGTGCCTCGGCGACCGATCCCGTCTGCGGGATGGCCGTCGACCCTTCGGCGGCGGCCGCCACCGTGGAGCACGGGGGGCGGACCCACCACTTCTGCTCCCAGGGCTGCGCGAGGTCGTTCGCCGAGGATCCGGGGCGGTACCCGGCCGCCAGGCAAGAGCGCGTGATGTGACACCGCAGGGCATAGACTGTCGCCAGGGAGGTGATCCGCATGGGTCGCAGGAGCCTGGTTTCTCAACTGTTCAGGATCGCCCGGACGGCGGACGACATCAGCGCGGTCGCGTCGGGCAACCCCAAGCGCATGGGGCGGAGGGCGAAGAACAAGCTTCTCGGCCGGGCGCTGGGAAGGGCCGGCATCTGGCGCTCTCTCTGGAAGTAGCCTCGGCGCACTGACCACGTACGCTGGGCGAGGGCGCGCCTTCTACTCGCCCCGCCACTCGGGCTTGCGCTTGGCCAGGAACGCCTCCATGCCCTCCCGGAAGTCGCGCGACAGGTAGCAGGCGACGATCAGGTCCTGGCCGTCTCCGTCGGGGGTCTGCCGCTCCCGCAGCCTCCGCAGCGCCTCCTTGGTGGCCCAAAGGGTCAGCGGGGCGCGGGCGGCGAGCTGTTCGGCCAGCTCCTGGGCTCGCGCCGCCAGGGCATCCTCATCCGCCACCAGCTCGCCGACCACGCCCCAGGCGAGCATCTCATCGGCGTTCAGCAGTCGCGCCCGCATGATCAGATCCTTGAGGCGCGGAGCGCCCAGCATCGCCGCCATCCGGGCGTAGTTGGGCATCGAGAGGCAGTTGCCCAGCGTCCGGGCGATCGGGATCCCGTAGCGCGCGGACCGCGCTCCGATGCGGATGTCGCAGCAGGCAGCCATGACGGCGCCGCTTCCGGTGCAGGCGCCCTGGATGGCCGCGATGGTGGGGACGCGGACCGATTCCAGCACGCTCATGACCTGATTCCCGGTCGCCTCGTAGTCGATCGCGTCCCGCTCGGTCTTGAAGGAGCGGAACTGCGCGATGTCGGTCCCGGCCACGAAGGCCCGGCCGCCCGCGCCGGTCAACACCATCGCCCGCACGTCGCGGTCGCGATCGACCTCGGCGCAGACCTCGATCAGCCGCTCGTACATGTTCCACGTGATCGCGTTGAGAGCCTGCGGACGGTTGAAGACGACCCACTGCACGGCCCCCCTCCGCTCCGTGACCAGCTCCTCGTGGCCGGGCGCCCCCGGCTCGGCGGTCACTGCCCGGCCTCGGCCGGGGGTCCTTCGACGACCCGTCTCGCGATCAGGTCGGCGACCTCGTCAGCGCCGTAGCCGAGCTCGGAGAGCACGGCGGCCGAGTGCTCGCCGAGCATGGGGCCCGCCCGGTCCCGCCGCACCGGCGTCGCCGAGAAGCGCATCGGCGAACCCAGCTGGCGGACGGTTCCCAGCTTCGGGTGGGGCGCCTCCCAGAAGTAGTCGCGCGCGAGCAGGTGGGGGTCGTTGAAGGCCTCCTGGAAGTCCTGGATCGGCGCGCAGGGCACGCCCGCCGCCTCGACCACCGCCAGCCAGTGGGCGGTCGGCGCGGTCGTGGTCACCGCCTCGAGGGCGGGCACCAGGGTGTCGCGGTGTCGATGCCGGAGGTTGGTGTCCAGGTAGCGCGGGTCCTCCGCCAGCCGCTCGAGGCCGAGCGCCCGGCAGAGCGCGATCCAGTTCCGGTTCGAGGTCGCCCCGATGGTCAGCCAGCCGTCGGCCGATCGGAACGCCTGGTAGGGGGCGTTGTTCTGGTGCGCCGACCCGAGGGGACGGGGGACGCCGCCGCCGGCGAAGTACTGGCCCGCCTCCCAGACCGCGAGGGAGACCCCCGCCTCCAGGAGGCAGACGTCGATGTACTGGCCGGTGCCCGTCTCCCGCAGCGCGTGGAGGGCGGAGACCGCGGCCAGCG
>JBOHUX010000055.1:0-13495 GCA_050734915.1 Candidatus Dormibacteraceae bacterium | reverse complement strand
GGCGAGGATCGAGGGCGGGCAGCGCCGGCCGGCGTCCAGCGACAGGCTCCGGGCCCCGTAGGTGATCTCGAAGTCGTGGCTCAGGAGCCGAGGCAGCGTGCCGCGAAACCCGTAGATGGACTGGTCGGGGTCGCCGACCACGACCAGGCGGGGCCGGGCGCGCGGGGGGGCGATGAGCCGGAGCAGGGAGAACTGGGCGGGGTCCACGTCCTGGAACTCGTCCACGAGGATGTGGCTGAACCGGTCCCGGAGAGCGCGGAGAACGCCCTCCCGGGATTGAAGGAGGGAGATCGCCCCCATGACGAGATCGCGGAAGTCGACGAGGTGGGCCGCCTCCAGCGCCGCCTGATAGGCGCTGTACACGGCCGCCAGGGCGCGCATCCGGTCGCTGCCGCCGGTCTCGGCAAGGAGAGCGACCCCGGCCGGGTGAAGGAGGTTCTGCTTGAGGAGGGCGACGAAGGCCAGGGCGTCCTGGGCGAATGCCTCCGAGCGCCGCACCGGCGCCAGACCGCCGAGCAGGGCCGGGTCCATCTCGTCCAGCACCTGTCGCATCGCCACCCACTCCTGGAACCCGCTCAGGAGAAGGCGCCGGGGATCGGGTTGGTGGTCCCGGAGCAGGCGGGCGCAGAAGCTGTGGAAGGTGCTGATCCAGGCCCGGTCGTAGGAGTCGAGGAGACGCTCGTCGATCCGGCGTTCCAGCTCTCCCGCGGCGGCGGTAGAGAACGTGAGGACGAGGATCCGCCCCCGGGGTACCCCGGAGCCCACGAGGTCCGCGTAGAGCGCCACGAGGGCGTGGGTCTTGCCCGTCCCCGGACCCGCCACCACGCGGAGCGGGGTCTGAAACCGGTCGATCTCGATCAGGTTGGAGGGGAGGGTCTTGGCCATGGGTGTGCGTTACCGAGCGCGGGGCGGGCCGTCGAATTATCCACCCGGGCGGCCGGCGGACGGGGAGGAGAACGGAGCCGCCGCGAAGTCGAGGCGCGCGTGGGATGAGGGTGGGGCTTCTGCCGCGAAGTCGAGGCTCGCGAGGGGGGGTGTGAGCTTACCTTGTCCGACATCCCTCATCGAACGCCCGCGCTGGAGATGGTCCCGGCCCGCGCCGCCGAGAGCCTGGCCTGGATGCGCACCGACGCGCTGATCCGGCTGGTGCCGTTTGCGGCCGTCTGCGCGATCGCCGTCGCCCTCTGGCGGCCGCGCTGGCTGGGCCTCTCGTGGGGCCGGCCCGAGGCGCAGATCCTGTTCGGGCTCCTCGGCCTGCCGGTGCTGCTGGGGGGTGCCACCGCCGTCCAGCTCTGGATCTCGCGCCAGCGCGGCTGGATGGCTGTGCCGAGCGCGGCCGGCGCGCTCCTCCAGGCCGGTTACTTCCTCGCCAACGCACCCATCGAGGAGGCCTTCTTCCGGGGCCTGATCCAGGGCGGCCTCGGCGCCGCCACCGCCCTGCCCGCGATCGCCTTCGCGGCCGCCACCGCCGTCTACGTCCTCTATCACCGGCTCGGCGGCTGGGGCTGGGAGAGCGTCACCGCCACCGTCCTGGCGGGGGTGCCCTTCGGGCTCGCCTTCTGGCTCCTGCCCGGGCCGCCCTCGATCCTGGGGGTCTCGATCGCGCACGTCGGCGCCACCTGCGGATTCCTGGGCCCGGGCGCGTACCTGATGCGCCGGCTGCGGATCGCGTGAGCGAGCGGGCGCGGATCGGCCGCCTGCTCGCCCTGGCCGGTCTGGCCGTCCTCCTCTCGGCCTTCGACGGCTCGGTCCTCTACCTGGCGCTGCCGACCATCTCCGCACAGTTCCACGCCCGCCTGCCCGCCCTCTCCACCCTGGGCTCGGTGGTGACGCTGGGCGCGCTCGGCGCGCTGCCCCTCTCGGCGCTGGCCGACCGCCACGGGCGCCGGCGCCTGCTCGTCCTCGGCGTCGCCGGATTCGGCCTCGCCGACCTCGCCAGCGCGTTCGCGCCGCAGCTGGCCTGGCTGGCCGGCTTCCGGCTGGCGGGGGCCTGCTTCGAGGCTCTCGTGGGCGGGGTGGCCACGGCCCTGGTCATCGAGGAGGTGCCGGTCCGCCACCGGGGCTTGGCGCTGGCGTGGCTGGCGCTCGCCGCCGGGCTAGGCGCGGGCGCGACCACGCTCGGCTACCCGCTCGTGGCTCCCCACTGGCGATGGCTGTACCTGGCCGGAGGGGCGGGGCTGCCCGCCGCGGGGGCGCTCTGGGCGGGGCTGCCCGAGGGCCGGACCTGGGCCCGGGCGGCGGCCGGGACCTCGTTCCTGGTCCCCCTGCGCCTGCTCTGGACGCCCCCCTGGCGGCGGCGGCTCGCCGTCTTCATGTCCGCCGCCGCCCTGGGCTCGGTCTTCTACGAGCCGGCTGGCCTCTTCGTCGCCCTCTTCGGGAGCCGGCACCTGGCGCTCGGAGCGGCGGCCATCAGCGAGATCGTCCTCGCCTCCGGCGTCGCGGCCGGGGCCGGGTTCCTGGCCGGCGGCCCCCTGTCGGATCGGATCGGGCGCCGGGTCCCCGGCATCGCCGTCGCCCTGGGCACGGCCGTCCTGACCGCGGGCGGGTTCGTGGCGGGCGTGCCCGGCTACCTGGCCGGGAACGTGGGCGGCAGCCTTCTGGCGGGGGCGGCGGGGCCGATCTTCGGAGCCTGGTTCGCCGAGCTCCTGCCCACCCGCGGACGGGCCACCGCCGAGGGTGCGCTGGGGGTGGCGGGAGCGGCCGGAGGCATCGCCGGGCTCCAGCTGGTGGGCCTGATGACGCGCGGCGGCGGTCTCGGCGCATCGGTCGCGGTCCTCGGCGTGCTCGCCCTGGCCGGCGCGCTCCTCTACCTGGCGCTGCCCGAGAGCGCCGGCCGGCCGCTTCCCGAATGAGGGTGCGCGCCGGCGCCGCCGCCCGGCAAATGTGCCTATCTCCTTGCGCTGGCGGAACCTGATCGACTAAGGTAGCTCTCGGTTACTCGACGCTCGCCCTCCGGCCTGGAGGGCCAGGTTTTTATCCTTGTTCCACCTTTCACTCCACTCGCACCTGTGGTGACGGCTGCGTGAGCGCTGTCTACGGTCCCAACCCCGGCGACGTGCTCCCCCTCTGGGATCCCGAGATCCCCGGGGAGTTCATCGAGGTCGGCCGTCTCGGCCTGCGCATCCGGCCGGGGACGCCCGCCGCCGAGAAGGTCAAGGTGCTTGGAGCCGAGTGGCTCCGGGACGTCCTCCAGGAGCAGAAGGCGATCGAGTTCGGATACGCCGTCGTCTCGCCGGAGAAGCCGCTCGAGTGCGTGGGGGCGGTCAAGGACACCCTCATCCACGGCCGCCTGGGCCGGACGCCGATGGGGCTGGCCCTCGAGGTCAGCGACATGCAGCCGCTCGACCCCCCCGAGTACACCATCGAGAAGTCCAGGCTCAAGCTTCGCTACCAGGAGCTGCAGCTGGTCGCGGAGTGGGATGGGGAGATGGTCGGCTTCACCGCCATCCAGCTGCGCGAGAAGGCCAAGACCGAGCCGCTGCTCGACTCCACGATGCGCTTCATCGAGCATCTCCGACAGTTCCGCGAGTCGCTCGCCGAGGCCGCGCTTCGCCGCTACGAGGCGATCGAGCAGTGGGTCGAGTGCCCCAACTGCGAGACGGAGTCGCCGACCTCCAACGGCGCCGAGTGCCCGCAGTGCGGCGAGGAGCTGCGAGGCGGCGAGTACGTCAGGGCGCGCCTTCACCTCGACGACGACGCCGACGGCCGGGTCTATCGCGGCATCGACTCGCTGACCGTCCGCTCGGCCGGCTTCCCCGAGTATCGCGGCATGGCGCTGGACCGCATCCAGGGTTCCGACCTCTGGGTCTCGTTCCGCCGCTACGATCCCCTCCCCGACGAGGGGATCATCCTTCCCACGGCCAGCGTGGAGATGTTCGAGGCCCAGCGGTCGGTGATCCGCCAGCTGCAGATCGGCAGCCCCCGGACCGGCGCCCTGGCCGCCCAGCTGGCCGACTTCGGCTGGCTGGGCAGCCCGCCCCGGATGACGTTGGAGGGCCGGCGCGCCCACCACCTGCCGGATCCCAACGAGGAGCAGGCGGAGGCCGTCGCCCGCGTCATGGGCATGCGGCCGGGCCAGCTCTACCTGATCCAGGGGCCTCCCGGAACGGGCAAGACGACGGCCATCGTGGAATCGATCCGCCGCATCCTGGGCCGGCACAGCGGCGCCTCCATCCTGCTCTCGTCGCACTCCAACGACGCCGTCGACACCGGCCAGGAGCGCCTGCTCGGCTTCTCGCACGTCAAGCAGGCGCGGATCGCGGAGCCGGGCAAGGTGCCGCGGCGGCTCCGGCACACGCTCTTCGAAGGCGATGACCTGGAGCAGTTCAACCTCGTCGCCGGGACCTGCAACCGGCTCGCCATCGACAGCCGGCTGCGCTTCCGCGTCTTCGACTGGGTGATCCTGGACGAGGCCAACAAGGTCCGCGTCAACGAGGCCCTGGCGCTGATGCCTCTCGCCCGGCGCTGGGTGATGATCGGCGACCTCAAGCAGTTGCCGCCGGTGATGGAGGACGCCGCGGCCGGCTTTCCGATCCTGGGCGAGCTCGACCAGATGGTCCGTGACGACAGCTTCTACGGTTGGGTCTGGGACCGCGTCCCCGCCTCGTCCAAGATCATGCTTCCGCGCCAGTACCGGATGCGGGAGCCGATCGGCAAGGTCGTTTCCGATCTCTTCTACGAGGGCAAGCTCAAGCACGAGGCCCCGCACCCGAGGATGCCGCTGCCCTGGCCGTTCGACCGCGAGCTGGTGTGGGTGGACACCGGCGCCCAGGACGAGTACCGCGACGCCCAGCGCAGCGTCGCCAACGAGTTCGAGGTGGCCCTCTGCAAGGACATCACGACCATCGTCCGCAAGCGGGTGCGCAAGTCGAAGCTGGCGGTGATCGCGATGTACTCGAGCCAGGTCAACCGGCTCCAGTCCGCGCTCAAGGGGATCGTGCCCCCCAACGACATCGAGTCGGTGGACGCGTTCGAGGGTCGCGAGTCCGACGCGGTCATCCTCTCGCTGGTGCGCAGCAACGAGCGCGCGGCGATCGGGTTCCTCAACGATCCCAACCGGGTCAACGTCGCCATCTCGCGGGCCAAGAAGCTGCTCGTCATCGTGGGCGACTCCAAGACCGTGATCGGCGGCGCTCCGGAGCTCTTCGGCCCTCTCTTCGAGCACGCCCAGCAGCAGGGACTGGTGGCGGGGGTGGGCGCCGTCGTCACCGCCTGCCAGCGGGTCGGCGTCCGCTCCCAGGTCCAGCGCCTCTCCCGGCCCAAGCGGCGCCGCCCGCACACCCGCCGCCGGCGCCGGGGCGGCGACTCGAACGGGAGCGGCCCCCCTGGCGCGCGGCCGGCCGAGACAGCGGAGCTCGCCCGGGGGGGCGACCCGGCACCGGCTGGGACCGAGCGCGCGTCTGCGGAGTAGCCTCCCCGGCGATCTCGAATCTCAGCCGGGCAGGTTCTCGATCTCGATCGGCTCGACCGGTTCCGCAAGATCGAATCCGAACACTCGCGAGTAGAAGTACAGCTCCGCCTCCCTCGAGCGCCGGATGCTCTCGGCGCGCCGGAACCCGTGGCCCTCCCCCTCGAAGAGCAGATACGCGAAGGGAACCCCCCGCCCCCGCAGAGCGCGCACGATCGTCTGCGCCTGGTCGGGAGGGACGACGTGGTCCTCCGACCCCTGCAAGATCAGGAGCGGCATGGTGATCCGGTCCGCGAAGTTGATCGCCGACCGGCCCGGCCGGTCGGTGGGCCGGACGAGCCAGTCCAGGTAGCGCGACTCGAACTTGTGGGTCTCTTCTCCGAAGCTGTCCAGATCGGCGACCCCGAAGTAGCTGGCGCCGGCCGTGAAGACATCCCGGAAGGCGGCCGCGCAGAGCGTCGTGTAGCCACCGGCGCTGCCGCCCCGGATGATCAGCCGGTGGGGGTCGGCCAGGCCCTTCTCGACCAGGTCCCTCGCCACCGTGACGCTGTCTTCCACGTCCACCACGCCCCACTCGCCGTGCAGGCGCTGCCAGTACTCGCGACCGTACCCGGCGCTGCCGCCGTAGTCGAGCTGGACGAGGGCGAACCCGCGGCTGGTCCAGAACTGATTGTCGAGCTCGAAGGCGCGCGCGTTGCCCGCGTAGCAGGCGGTCGGGCCACCATGAACATCCACCAGCAGGGGGGGCGCCTCACCCGGGGGACCTTCGAAGTCGGGGTTGACCGGCGGAAAGTAGAGGGCGTGGGCCACCGAGCCGCCCGCGGTCGCGAATTCGATCGGCCGTGGATTCGAGATGTAGGCGCCATCGATGGCCATGTCGTGCGCGTGCCTCAGAACCGTCGTGCGCCGGCCGGCGATCTCGAACTCCACCACCGAGGGCGGCTCCGCGGGTGACGATGCGGTGAAGTACGCCCGCCCGCCGCCCGCGGTCACGTCCGCGATGTGGAGGTAGGGCTGATCGACGGTCTCCAGGCCGCCGGTGCGGGCATCGAGCAGCGCCAGGCTCCAGAGGCCGCTCCGGCAGATCGCGCAGACGATCAGCTCCTCGGAGGCGAAGTCGAAGTAGGACATCGCGAACTGCCACTGCGGATAGCCGAATTCGGCCTCCATCGGGCAGATCGCCTCCGTGGCGCCCTCCAGCCACCGGTAGAGGTTCGACCACCCGGTCCGGTCGGACACGAAGTGGAGAACCCCGCCCGGCGACCAGCGCGGCTGCCCCACGGATTCCTCGGGACCCCCCGCGATCCGGCGCGGACTGGCGATCGAGCCATCCGCCGCCAGCTCGCCCAGCCAGAGCTCGGTGCCGTTCCAGGGCAGGTTCGGGTGATCCCACTCGGTCCATGCGATCAGGGCCCCGTCGGGCGAGATCCGGGGGAACGAGTAGAAGTCGCGGCCCTCCGCCAGAACCGTCTGCTCGCCGCCGGCGGCGGGCACCGAGACCAGCGTGTTGACCGGTTCGAGGGCGCCTGCACCGTGATCCTCCCGCACGCAGATCAGCCGGTCGCGGGGAGGGTCGAAGACCGGGTCGGCGTACCGCAGCCGCCCCGCGGGGGTGATCGGGGCCGGATCGCCGCTCCCCTCCCGCCGGTAGAGCCGCTGGTCCTCGAAGTTGGAGAACCAGACGGCTCCGCCACTGGTGGTGAAGTCGCCGCCCCCGTATTCGTGGACCGAGGTCCGGGCGTTGAACCCGGCCGGGATGACGTCCTCCAGCTCGCCGTCGGGAGCCATCGCCACGATCACGTTGCGACCACCCTCCCGGGGCCGCCTCTCGATCCAGAAGAGACGATCTGCCGCGAGGTGGGTCTGGGAGAAGACCATCGGCGTGCCGAGCATGGCGCCGGTGATCGGTGAGCGCCAGGAACCGTGGCGAGCGACATTGCCGGCCATCGCCACATTCTGCCAGCCGGGGTGCGCTCGGACGCCGCTCAGGCGGTCTGGCTTCGCTCCCGCACGAGCCGCGTGATCACGCCGGAGAGCTCGCGGGGGACGGTCCGCGACTTGAGGAGGGCCAGCGCGATGCCGGCCGGGGGAGATTCGTAGCACTCCTGATCGTTGGTGAACAGGATGACGGTGGCGCCCGACCTCGCGAAGGCGGCGGCCACCTCCGTTCCCGCGCGGTCAGGGAGCCGGCTGTCCACGCACACCACGTCCGGCCGCGTCCGCTCGTAGATGACCTCGGCGGTGGTCGCATCGGCCGCGTGGTGGACCGCGAACCCGTCCATGCGCAGCTGGAGCGCGTAGAGATCGGCCGTGGCGCGGTGGTCCTCGACGAGGAGGACGCTGGTTTGAGACTGGCCCATCAGGCTGTCACAATAGTACAGGCAGAGGATCAGATTTCGACAGTCCGCCGCCTCAGCACGATCCCTCCCGCGTCCCCGCCGGCGTCTCGCCCGGGGGTCCGCGTGCATCGGAGTGCATCGGATCTCCCGATCACGCGGCGATCGCGGGGGCGGTGAGCGTGTACGTTGAAACCATCTGGCCAACCGTTCGAATGAGGTTCGCATCACATGCCTGAAGCCGTTGTCGTCGCCACCGGCCGGTCTCCGATCGGCCGGGCAATGAAGGGTTCTCTGGTGGAGGTGCGCCCCGACGATCTGGGTGCCCACGTGGTCGGCAGGGTCCTGGAGAAGATCCCCCAGGTCGGGGCGGCGGACATCGACGATCTCATCTGCGGGTGCGGGCTGCCGGGCCACGAGCAGGGGTTCAACCTCGGCCGCGTGATCAGCGTGCTGAGCGGCCTCGACGTGCCCGGAACCACCATCACCCGTTACTGCTCCAGCTCCCTGCAGTCGACGCGGATGGCCTTCCACGCCATCAAGGCCGGCGAGGGCGACTGCTTCGTGTCGGCGGGCGTCGAGTGCGTCTCGCGCTTCATGTACGGGATGACGGACGACCCTCAGAATCAGAACCCCCGCCTCGAGCCGGACAACGACGAGGGGTATCCGGACATCTACATCCAGATGGGGGAGACGGCCGAGAGGGTGGCGGAGCTGAAGAGGATCACCCGCGAGGAGCAGGACCGCTACGCGGTCAAGAGCCAGACGAACGCCGCCCGCGCCCAGGAGAGCGGATTCTTCGAGCGCGAGATCATCCCCGTGCCGCTGCCGGACGGCCGCACGATGACCCGCGACGACGGCATCCGCGCCGGCACCACGATGGAGGTGCTGGCCACTCTCAAGCCCGCCTTCAGGGAGGGTGGGACCGTCACGCCGGGCAACTCCTGTCCGCTCAACGACGGGGCCGCGGCGGTGGTCGTGATGTCGGACGCCCGGGCGGCCGGGCTCGGCATCAAGCCGCTGGCGCGGATCATCGCCAGCGGGCTCAGCTCGATCAACCCGGAGATCATGGGCCTGGGCCCGATCGAAGCCGTCCGGCAGGCGCTGGGACGGGCCGGGATGAAGATCGCGGACGTGGACGTCATCGAGCTCAACGAAGCCTTCGCCGCCCAGGTCATCCCCGTCTGCCGCGAGCTGGGCGTGGACCCGCTCGACGACAGGGTCAACCCCCATGGGGGCGCGATCGCGCTCGGCCATCCGTTCGGGATGACCGGTGCCCGCATCACGACCACGCTGCTCAACGGCCTTCAGGCGCGGGATGGGACGATCGGCCTCGAGACCATGTGCGTGGGCGGGGGCCAGGGCATGGCGATGATCTTCGAGCGCCTTAGCTAGCAGAGGCTCGATCAGACGCCGACGGGGCCGCCCGGCGGCTCAGGAGCGGTGGGACGGACGCGGCGCCGGCCTCCATGATTCGGGCCGGGGTCGTGGGTTGGGCCGCAGGCGCAGCAGCAGCGACGCGCTCTTGGGCCAGGCCTCGCCGGCCACGCAGTAGGGGTCGAACCCGCCCTGGTCGAGCAGGCGTCGGAGCTCCCACTTGATGCGTCCCCGGCCGTCCTCACGCGGCTCGGTGACGTCGGCCGCCCCGTGCACCAGCTCGATCTGCGAGTAGCCGTTCCGGTAGGCGTCGGCCACCCGCGCGACCGCCAGGTCGAGCGCGGTCAGCACGTCATAGCCGTGGAGGTCGAGCCGGTGGACTCGCTCCGACCTGGTGACTCTGCGCGGGGGCCTGCTCACGCCCAAAGACTAGACGAGCGATTCCGCGCGGCACGCTATCTCACTCCAAGCCTGGCCAGGAGCGCCCGGCCGTGTTTGCGGGCCCCTCTCGCGTGGCAGAATCCGAGCGCTGTGCAACAGACGCGCGGGCGCCTCGAGCGAGGCGACGACCAGATCATCGCCGGAGTCGGGTCCGGGCTCGCCGAGCACTTCGACGTGGACCCGCTCTGGGTCCGGCTCCTCTTCGTCCTGCTCGCGTTGGCGGGCGGCAGCGGATTCCTGGTCTACATCGCGCTCTGGATCCTGATGCCGGCACCGGGCAGAGCGGGCGTCCAGTCGTCGGCCGACCTCGGCGCCAGCCTGCGAGGCATGGGTGATGACATCCGGCGGGCGAGCGAGGGCGTCTGGACGATGTTCGGCGGTGCGCCGCCGGAACCGGCACCCGGGAGCACGGCTGAGGGCGGAGGGTCCCCGGGCGCGGGGCCGGCCGGCCCGCCGTCGGGCGCCGGCGGCCCCTCCTGGGGACCGTACGGGCGCGGTCCTCACCGCTATTCAGGGCGCCACCGGGGGATCACCGGCGGCTTGATCCTCATCGTGGTCGGGATCTGGTTCCTGCTCTCCAACCTGGGACTTCTGAGCTGGTTCCAGTGGAGCCTGACCTGGCCAGTGGTCCTGATCGTGATCGGGCTCGCAATCCTGGTCCAGCGGCTGCGCTGATGCGGCCCGGGCGGCTCTTCTGGCCGCTGGTCCTGGTCGCGATCGGCGTCGTCGCCCTGCTCGCCAACTACGGCGCCCTCCAGCCGGGGTCGCTCTGGAGGCTGGCCGCGCTCTGGCCCCTGTTGCTGATCCTGATCGGAGTGGAGGTGGTGGTCGCCCGGACGGCGCCCCCGCCGGCGGCGGCCGCCATCATCGTGGCGCTCTTCGTGCTGGTTCTGGCGGCGGCCATCGCCTACGTCGCGGTGGCGCCGGCCACTGGTACGGCGGGTACGCTCGCCTCGACCGGTTACCGCGGCTCGCTGGCCGCCGCCCGGCTGGAGCTCGACACCGCCGCCGTCAGGCTGGAGGTGCGGACGGCTTCGATCGGGGACCAGCTCTACCGAGCGGAGGTGAGGTATCGGGGCGGCGCCGACCGGCCGGTGGTCAGCTTCGATCCCTCCAGAGGGCTGGTCAGGATCGCCGGCTCCAACTCCGATCGCGGCTTCCTCCACTTCGGCCCGGCCTCCGAGACGGTGACGCTGGTCCTCAGCGACCGCCTGCCCTGGGCCGTGGCCGTGAACGGAGCCGCCGTCGACGGCACGGCCGACCTCAGCTCTGGATCCCTCTCGCGCCTGGAGGTCAATGGCGTCGGCGGCCGCCTCGACCTGCGCCTGCCGAAGCCGTCCGGGACCGTGCCTGTGGACATCACGGGGGCAGCCCTCAGGGCCGATCTTCACTTTCCGCCGGGCGTCGAGGAGCATGTCCACACCTCGGGCACCGCCTCCAGCGTGGACGTCTTCGGAGACAGGTTCAACGGCTTCGGCAGCCGGGACTGGTCGAGCGCCGGCTACGCGAGTGCGACCGACCGCTACCAGGTGAACGTGAGCGGGGCCGCGACGAGCATCAGTCTCGACCACTCCTGATCGCCGTCCACGGGATCCGGTGATCTCGCGTGGGGCGGCGCCCGCTATCGAGCCATCGAGAGCGTCTCGGTCCCCTTCAACTCCATCCCCCCCGCGAGGGATGAGGGAAGGCCGGCGCCGCCGCGGAGCGACATCCGGATGTCCAGCCGGGCGGTCAGCTCCGACTTGCGCAGATCGCGGCCGCCGGTGGCGATCCAGCTCGTGTTCCGGCTGGTCACCGCTCCCTTGAGGCGCATCTGGGTGCCCGATCCGGAGCCGCCGGCGCTGCTCCCCGAGCCCATCAGCGCGGCCAGGCGGCCGAGGTCCACGGTCATGTCGAGCGGAACCGTGACGTCGGTCCTGACGACCGCCGTGCGCACCCCGGCCAGCTCCTCGTAGCGAAGCAGGGTATTGCGGGAGGTGTAGCGAAGCCTGCCCGACCCGAGAGGGTTGGCGCGCTCGAAGGAGGACGTCCAGGAATCGCCGGGATGGACGGCTCCGGGGGGGAGGATGGCGCTGAACTGATCACCTCCCGGCAGGCCGCCGGCCGAGGGCGAGGCGTCCCCGGCCAGGATCTGTCCGTCGGGCGCGATCCGGAACTGGATGCTCCTCGCGATCGAGGAGCCGGGGACCGGCCGGCCGTCGCTGGTCCCTGAGAACCCGGAGAGGTCGGCCGCCAGGGTCGCCGCCCCACCGGGGTCCACGGCCACCACCCTGAGCGTCTCCAGGCCGCTGAGCCGGAACTCGACCGGAGTCGGGGTTCCGGGCCCGGTGCTGACCGTCGCCTTCGTATCGATCGCGACCTGGTATGTCTCGGTCTGGCCCGGGTGCCAGGCCAGCCGGACGGTGCTCGCCGCCAGCGCGGGGTTGAAGGGCCCGTTCCCGAAGACCGCCCGCCCCGCCAGGGCGAGCAGCACCAGCGCCCCGATGGCGATCGCCGCCACTCGCAGCAGACGCCGCCTTCCGTCGGCCCACCGGCGCCAGTCGTCCACTCGCCGTCGGCGGGGCGCGGGCAGGGCGAAGCCCGCGGGCGCGATCATCGTGTCGGTGATGGAGGGAGAGGCCGGCTCGCGGGCGTGGAGGGGGATCCACTGGGCTCCGTCCCACCGGTGGCGCCCGTCGGGGGACAGAGTCGAGCACCACTGAAGGCCGTCCCACCACCAGTAACCGTCCGGCGACAACTGCGGTCTGACCGAGCCCTCTGCCATCCCCCGCCTCCTTTGGTCGGTCGCGCGCCCGGGCCGTCCGGGCACCCTCAACGGTTCAACTCCCGCGCGACTGTAATCCTGCGCCGGCCCCTCACCTTGGACCCGTGTTCCGGCCACCCCCTGATATCGTCCAGAGGTGGCTGTCACCGCCCACCGCCCGTTGATCCGAGGGGAGCTCCCCGGCCCCCGGGCGTCCGCCCTCATCGAGCGGGACCGCCGGGTGATGTCACCGAGCTTCACCCGCGGCTATCCCTTCGTGATGGAGAGCGGGCAGGGGTGCTGGGTGACCGATGTGGACGGCAACGTGTTCCTGGACTTCACCTCCGGGATCGCGGTCACCGCCACCGGCCACTGCCATCCGGCGGTCGTCGAGGCGATCGGGGACCAGGCCCGCCGCTTCGTGCACATGTCGGGGACCGACTTCTACTATCGGGTGGAGATCGAGCTGGCCGAACGTCTGGCGGCCGCGATCATGCCCGGCGGGGCCCGGGCCTTCTTCACCAACTCGGGGGCCGAATCGATCGAGGGCGCCATGAAGCTCGCCCGCCATTCGACGGGGCGGCCACACTTCCTCGCGTTCCTGGGCGCGTTCCACGGCCGCACCTTCGGCGCCCTCTCCCTGACCGCCAGCAAGGCCGGCCAGCGCGACGGCTTCGCGCCGCTGCTGCCGGGGGTCTTCCACGCCGACTATCCGTCGCCGGCCCGGGGCATCTCGACCGATCAGGCCATGGCGCGGATCGACCGCATGCTGCAGACCGTGGTTCCGCCCGAGAGCGTGGCGGCCGTCTTCGTGGAGCCGATCCAGGGTGAGGGCGGCTACATCGTGCCGCCGGCCGACTTCCTGCCCCGGCTGCGCGAGCTGACGAGGCGGCACGGGATGCTCCTGGTTCTGGACGAGGTGCAGAGCGGCATGGGCAGGACGGGGCGCATGTCAGCTTTCGAGCACTCGGGCGTGGAGCCGGATGTCGTCTGCCTGGCCAAGGGGATCGCCTCCGGTCTGCCGCTGGGCGCATTCGTCGCCCGGGGCGAGCTCATGAGCTGGGGCCCCGGCACCCACGGCAACACCTTCGGCGGGAATCCGATCGCGTGTGCCGCCGGCATCGCCACCCTCGACCTCCTGGAGGGGGGCCTGATCGAGAACGCCGCCACGGTCGGCGCAGTCCTCAGGGT
>JBOHUX010000054.1:0-13533 GCA_050734915.1 Candidatus Dormibacteraceae bacterium | reverse complement strand
CAGTTGGAGACGAACCAGTACAGGCCCAGAGCGGCGGGGGTGACGACGGCGAAGTAGAAGATCATCAGCGGCATCAGGAGCAGCATGGTTTTCATCATTTGCTGCTGCTGCTGCTCCTGTTCGGTGGCGAGGGGATTGGGAGCCTGCTGCATCATCTTGGACTGGACGAAGGTGGTCGCCGCGGCCAGGATCGGTACCACCAGGTAGGGGATGGTCGGGATCGGCAGTCCGTGGATGAGAACGCTGGTGGAGGGCAGCACGTTGAGGTTCGGGATGAACAGGAAATGGGGGTGGGAGCCGAAGTAGCTCGAGCTGGCGGCCCCGCGGAAGGCGTAGTAGAGCGCGATCAGGATCGGCATCTGGAGGAGCGCGGGTAGGCAGCCTGAAAGCTGCCCGAGCGGGTTCACGCCCTGCTCCTTGTAGAGCTTCATCGTCTCCTGGGTCAGCTTCTGCTGGTCGCCCTTGTACCGCTTCTTGAGCCCCGCCAGCTCGGGGCCCAGCTTGCGTTGCTGTTGCATCGTCTTCCGGCTCTGGGCGATCTGGAAGTGGTAGAGGGGCGAGAGCACGCCGCGGATGATGATCGTGAGGATGATCACCGCCAGCCCGAATGCACCGATCGTCTGGAGCACGGGCACGCCGTTGAAGGCACGGTCGAGGAGGTCGAGACCCCAGGTGATGGGCACCCCGAAGATGTCCCACCACAGGGTGTGGATGGGCTTGAAAACGTCCAGGGCGCTCTTCAGGTTGCCGATTTCAGATCTCTCCGGGCCAGTGCGCTCCGCCGCCCACAGGCATCGTCGACGTCATCGAGCACGGCCGTCGGGGACCGGGTCGTAGCCGCCCTTGAAGAATGGATTGCATCTCAAGATGCGACGCACGCCCAGATAGCTGCCCCTGAGCCAGCCGTGACGGGATATGGCCTCGTAAGTGTAGTGGGAGCAGGAGGGATAGTACCGGCAGCTGCTCCCGAGGAGGCGGGAGAGTGTCAGCTGGTATCCGCGGACGGCGAGCAGCAGCAGCTTGGTCATCCCGACTCCAGCCGCTTGCGGAACGCGATCACCTCCGCGGCCAGGGCCGCAAACGGGAGCGCCAGCGCCTCCGGTCGCGCGATGAGCACCACGTCATAGGCTATTCCCGTTCCCCGGAGCGGCGAATCACCCCCCAGGAGGTGGAGGCGCGCCACCTCGCGCAGGCGCCGGCGGGCGCGATTCCGGGCCACGGCGCCCTTGACCCGCCGGCTGCTGGTGACCCCAACCCTGGTCGGGCCTTCTACCCGTGGCCTGGCGAAGGCGACCAGGCCATGGCCGGCATGGACCCGGCTGCCCGACATCACACGCTGGAAGTCCTGGCCCCTGACGATCCGGTGCCGCTTCTGCACGCCGCCGGCCGCCTAGATGAGTGATTCCGAATATCGACGGGTCTTCGGCGCCCCTGCACGCCATCCACGGCGTCGGCCTCCGATCGTCGCCCGGGGACCTCGATCACGCGGGCTCCGGTCCTCGTCGCCACCTACCACCTCCCACCCCCGGCAATCTGGCGATTCCGCGGGGACCCCGGACAGGCGCACCTGGGCACCCAATCTCTCCCCGTCATTCCGGGGCAGGCTCCTAGCGCGAGGTCAGCAGCCGGCGCCCCTTGCGGCGCCGGTCGCGGAGCACTCGGGCGCCGGCCGGGCTGCTCATCCGGCGGAGGAAGCCGTGGACGCGGCGCCGATAGCGCTTCTTGGGCTGATACGTGCGCTTGATGAGGGACCTCTCTTGGCGTGGACGTCTCGGGGGACCGCCGGACCGCCGAGCTGGACGGGGTTCTCCGGGGAGGCGGCCAGAACCCGCAGAGTATAGCCACTTCGAGTTCAAGCACGTCCAAACGACACTCATCGTCTATCACCAAATCAGCCCAGATGCTGCCTTGTGCCGGCCTTGGGCCTCTGCTAGGATCACAACCCGAAGCGGACCGGGGCGGGGATGACCCGTCGTTTTCAAGCTCAACGTCGCAGCACGCGTCGATGTACCCATTCTCCCCCGGGGTTGTGCCCATTTGTGGATAAGTCCGCTCGTAAATTTCATCGGAAGGCGCGAGCTGGAAGGGAATCCCACATTGGGAGCAGGGCGGCTCGCCTTTTCCACATAGGTTGCACAGGAGCCAGAGCTTGGGGGTGAGACGGATCACCTGCCTCTCGGCCCGACTGCCCGGACGTCGCGGTGGCAAGCCGGAGCTGAGGGCGGACGGAACAAAGGGGTTCCACTCCCCCGAACTTATCCACAAGCTGCGCACCGGGCGCGGTGGACTTTGCCGCCCGGCCTCCACAGTCCTTCCACAGAGATCCGGGCGGGGAGCCGCCCGTGTCCCCGCCGGTTTCCCCGCCCGCCCGGGACGATGCCCATTCGCCGCCATCGGGCACTTTGTGCAGGGGTTCTCCACAGGTACGGCCTCGGGCACTCCGACCACCCTCGGGAGAGCTGGTTGAACCAGGAGCAGATCTGGTCCACGGTCCAGGAGGAGCTTCGCTTTCAGCTTGCCAAGCCCAGCTACGAGACCTGGCTCAAGAACACCAACCTCATCTCGACCGACGGTGAGCTGTTCAAGATCAGCGTGCCCAGCAAGCTGGCCAAGGACTGGCTGGAGGACCGATTCGCGGGGCTCATCCAGGAGACCCTCCAGGCGGTGACCGGTCAGGAGGTGGAGGTGGACTTCGTGGTCGCGGCCAGCACCGGCCGGGTCGCGGTGGATGAGCCCGACGACCCCGAGGTCGAGCCCGAGCCCGGGCCGCCCCAGGCGAGGGAGAATGAGGGCCCGATCTCGCCCTCTGAGCTGAACGAGAGGTTCAAGTTCAGCACGTTCGTGGTCGGCAACAACTCTCGGTTCGCCCACGCCGCCGCCAAGGCAGTGGCCGAGAACCCCGGCCAGAGCTACAACCCGCTCTTCATCTACGGAGGGGTCGGGCTGGGCAAGACCCATCTCATGCAGGCGATCGGGCACGAGGTGCGCCTTCGATTCCCCAAGAAGCGGGTGGCCTACATCACCTCCGAGCAGTTCATGAACGAGGTCATCTCCTCCATCCAGACCGCCCACATGGGCGACTTCCGGAACAAGTACCGGACCGTCGGCGTCCTCCTCATCGACGACGTGCAGTTCCTCGCCGGCAAGGACCGCACCAAGGAAGAGTTCTTCCACACCTTCAACGCCCTGCACGAGATCAACAAGCAGATCGTGATCTCATCCGACCGGGCCCCCAAGGAGATCCCGACCCTCGAGGACAGGCTGCGGTCGCGTTTCGAGTGGGGGCTGATCGCCGACATCCAGCCGCCGGACTTCGAGACCCGGCTCGCCATCCTCAAGTCAAAGGTGGGGTCGGCGGAGGGCCTGGTCTCGGAGGAGGTGTTGACCTACATCGCGCACAAGGTCCAGAAGAACATCCGAGAGCTGGAGGGCGCCCTGACCCGGGTGCTGGCCTTCGCCGCCATCCATCAGCGCCAGATCGACGAGGAGGCCGCCGCTCGGCTGCTCACGGACATCATCCCGAGCGGGGCGCGCCGGCCGCTCACCATCCCCAAGATCCAGCAGGTGGTGGCTGACTACTACAACATCCCCCTCGAGGAGATGAAGGGCAAGCGCCGCGACAAGCACATCGTCTTCCCGCGCCAGGTTGCCATGTACCTGGTCCGCGACGAGACCCCCAGCTCCCTGCCGGTGATCGGCCAGGCGTTCGGCGGCCGCGACCACACAACCGCCCTGCACTCCATCGAGAAGATCGCCAACGAGCTCAAGGAAGACGAGCGCCTTGGTTACGAGGTACAGGCGATCCGCGAACGCCTCTACCGGGATTGAGGAGAGCGTCATGTCCATCCACAGCGCTCGGTGCACAACCCGCCGCGGACCTGTGCGCTTCCCATAGGCGTCCGATTTCTCCCCTACCTTGCCACCAGACCGGGCTTGGATGGGGTGCGCTTTACACTATGCTTTCCACCTTCAGGCCAGGTTCGTCTCGAATTCGGAATCCACAGTCTCAACAGGGCCTACTGCTACGGCGGCTGACTTCCAGGTAAGTAGTGAGTGTCTTCTGATGGGCACAAGGAGCCTGCCTTGAAATTGACATGTTCTCCCGGCGCCCTCGGCCAGGCCCTCCAGGTCGTGTCGCGCGCCATCTCGACCAGGACGACGCTGCCCATCCTCAACAACATCCTGCTCGAGACCACCGAAGGGGGACTGGCGCTGACGGCCACCAACCTCGAGATCAGCATCCGCAAGGTGGTCCCCACCGTGGTCATCGAGGAGGGCCGCACCACGGCTCCCGCCCGCCTCCTGACGGACTTCGTGGCCAGCCTTCCCGAACAGGACTTGGAGCTGTCGGTCGATGAGGCGACGCAGATGCTCAGCCTTCGCTGCGCCCGCTTCGACACCCACGTCAAGTGCATCGAGGCAGACGAGTTCCCGCCCGGTCCGCGTCCGGATGGCGGCGACCGGCTCAGCATCCCCCTCGAGGACATGCTGCTCGCCATCGAGCAGACCGAGGTAGCCGCCTCCACAGACGAGGCGCGCCCGGTGCTCACCGGCATCCTGCTGAGGATCGAGGGCCATACCCAGACGCTGGCGGCGACCGATGGCCACCGCCTTGCCGTGCGGACGCTGCGCGCCAGCCAGGCGGACGGGTTGGAGGCGAGCCTGATCGTCCCCGCCCGCGCCCTGACCGAGTTCTCGAGGGTGTTCCGCGGCGAGGTCGGCGAGCTGGAGATCGTGGTCGCCCAGGCTCGCAACCAGGTCTTCTTCCGGGCCGGCGCTTCGGAGGTGACCTCACGCCTCATCGACGGAACCTACCCCAACTATTCACAGGTCATCCCCAAAAAGAGCTCCACCAGCGTCCAGGCTCCGATCGCGGAGCTGAGCCAGACGCTGAAGTCGGTGGCGCTCTTCGCGCGCGACAGCGCCAACGTCGTCCGGCTGCGCGCGGCGGAGGGGGTGCTGTCCCTGTCCGCGATGACCAACGAGGTCGGCGACAGCCGGGCCGATGTGGCGGCGAGCGTCGAGGGGTCGGAGATCCTGATCGCGTTCAATGCCCGCTACCTGCTCGACTCGCTGACGGCGCTGGGCGGCGACCGGGTGGAGTTCCAGCTCGACGGTCCACTCAGCCCAGGCGTCATCAAGACGCCCGGCAGCGACGATTACATGTATGTGATCATGCCGGTCCGGGTGGCGATGTAATCCCGGTGTGCGCCTGAGCCTGCTGAGTCTTCGCAACTACCGAAACTACGCCCGCCTCGACCTCGAGCTGAGCCCCGGCCTGAACGTCTTCCTGGGCCGGAACGCGCAGGGTAAGACCAACCTCTTGGAATCCGTCGCGCTGCTCGCGCTCTCCTCCTCACCAAGGGCCCGCCGGGAGTCGGAGCTGATCGGACCCGTGGCCTCCGAGGCCCGGATCGAGGGATCGGTGGAGGGACCCCCGCCCGATCAAGGCCGGTCGCAGGGCCACCGGATCGAGATCTCCGTCCGGGCCGACGGGGAGAGGGCGCGGCGCACGATTCGTGTCAACGGGTTGCCCAGGCGGGCGGTGGACCTCCCTGGGCATCTTCGAGTCACGCTCTTCTGGCCTGACGATCTCGACCTGGTCAAGTCGGGCCCGGATCACCGCCGGCGGCTTCTCAACGAGCTGCTGGTCCAGATCGAGGCCGGCCATGCCCGCGATCTGAGCGGGTACCGGCGGGTGCTCGAGCAGCGGAACTCGCTCCTGAAGCAGGTGGCCGCCGGCGATCGCCCCCCTGCCGATCTCGACGTCTGGGATCTGGAGCTGGCCACCATCGGCCGCCGGATCGCGATGGCGCGCGCGACCGCCGTGGCCGAGCTGGAGCCGCTGGCCGCCGCCAGCCACCGCGCCATCTCGGGCGGGGAGGAGCTGAGGCTCCTCTACCAGGGCCCACCGGAAGGGCTGCTGGAGGCTGTGCAAAAATCCCGGCCGGAAGATCTCCGCCGCGGCGTGTCTGGGATCGGACCCCATCGCGACGACGTCGCGATCGTGCTCAATGGCGAGGATGCCCGGAGCTTCGCCTCCCAGGGCCAGCAGAGGACGGCGGTGGTCAGTCTCAAGCTCGCCGAGGCGGACCTCATCATGGCCCGGACAGGCGCCCCTCCCGTATTGCTTTTGGACGATGTCCTGTCCGAGCTCGACCCCGCCCGGCGGGCGGCCCTGCTGGCGGGCGTGGGCGGGCGTGGGCAGGTCATCATCACCTCCGTGGAGGCCAGCCCCTTCTCCGCCGCGCTGATGGGGACAGCTCTCGTGCGGTGCATCACCGAGGGCAGTGTGGCGGCCTGTGCATAAGCTGGGGAACCTCCTTCCCAAGGTGCTCGCCAAGCAGCCCAACCGCGGGCGGCTGGCGGAGCTTCACGTGCAGGCGCTGTTCCGGACGGTGGTCGGCGAGAATCTGGCGTCCAGCTGTGATGTGGTTGAGCTCCACGGCTCGGTGCTCACCATCATGACCGGCAATCCGGCCCTCGCCCACCAGCTCCGGCTCGACTCCGAGGAGCTGCTGGCGAGGATCAACGCGGTCTGGTCCGGTCGCCCTCTGCGAGAGGTCCGCGTTCGCACCGGCCGGGCAGGCCCGAGGGCACTCTGAGCCCGGGCGACGGCGCCCGGCGCCTGTTCGCCGAGCAGCGCGCCGCCGCCCGCATCCTGGCGGGACCGGTTCGGATCGTGGCCGGTGCTGGCACCGGCAAGACCGCGGTCATCGGCGAGCGCTTCCGTTCGCTGATCGCCGATGGCGTGGCGCGGGATGCCGTGCTCGTGATGACCTTCACGGAACGGGCGGCCGCGGAGATGCGCGACCGGATCGAGCGGGCGCTCAGGAACTCCCCCGGCGATCTCCAGGTGGGCACCTTTCACGCGCTCGCCCAGGGCTGGCTGCGAGAGGACGGGGCCCGGATCGGGATCCCGGCCGGATTCCGGATCCTCGCCGGCGCGGATCGCTGGATCGCCTTCAGGGAGCTGCTCTGGGAGTCCGGCGAGGACCCGCTGGTGGGGACCGAGCGTCCCGACGACCTGGTGGCGCCACTGCTCAGGATCCTGGAGGGGATGAAGCAGGAGCTGGTTCCGATCGCCCGGCTGCGAACCTGGGCACGGACATCGGTCGATCCCGAGCAGAGAGCACTCCTGCTCTCGGCTTCCCGGCTGTTCGATCTGTACGTCCGCCGCTGCCGTTCCGCCCGGCTGCTCGAGTTCGACGACCTCTTGGCGGGTGCCGTCCGGCTCTTCGAGCGCTGCCCCGATGTCCTGGCGCGCTACCGCTCCCGGTTTCGGTGGCTGATGGTCGATGAGTATCAGGACACCAACTTGGCTCAGGAGCGGATCGTGGAGCTGCTCTCGGGTCCGGACGGGAACGTCTGCGTGGTCGGGGACGACGACCAGAGCATTTACCGCTTCCGGGGCGCTTCGAGAGCCAACCTGGAACGGTTCGCGAAGGCGTTCCCAAATGCGGCCACCGTCAGCCTGGGGCGCAACCGGCGCAGCGCGAGACGGATCGTGGCCGCCTCCGCCCAGCTCATTCGACGCAACCCGGATCGCATAGAGAAGACGCTGACCGCCTCGGCTCCGGGTGGCTCGGTCGAGATCTGGGAGTGCGCAGACGGGGCGGCCGAGGTGGCCGCCATCGTGGCCGAGGCGCAAAGGCTGGTCCAAGAGGGGGCGCGGTTTCGTGACCTGGCCGTGCTGGCCAGGACCAACGCCATGCTCCAGCCCCTGCTGGCCGCCCTCGCCGGGGAGGGCGTCCCCTACCAGACCTGGGGTGCGCGCGGGTTCTTCGAGAGGCCGGAGGTGAAGGATGTGATCGCCTATCTCCGACTCATCCAGGATCCGGGGGACGAGGTGGCCCTCGCCCGCCTGCTCGGCGAGCGGGCGGCGGGACTCGATGTGGAGCTGGCATTGATCCGAATCGCCGCCGGACGGCGGCGCGGCATGGCGCCGCTCGAGAGCCTGGCCGGATGGGCCCCGGCGGCAGCCTGGGTGGCCCTCGTCCAGGACCTGATCGTTCTCAAGAGCCGGCTCGGCGTGGACGACCTGGTCTTCGAGCTCCTCTCCCGCACGCGCCATCTGGAGCTCGCGCCGGCGGCGACCGCGGTCGAGCGGCGCCGGATGGCGGCCAATCTCGGCAAGCTGGCGGAGATGGTGGCCGAGTTCTGCGAGCGCTCGCCGGACCACTCCCTGCGGGCCTTCATGGACCGCCTCCACCTGGTGCTGCTGTCGGGGGTGGACGAGGACACGGCCCGGGTCGAGGACATGGAGGACGCGGTGCAGCTGATGACCATCCACCAGGCGAAGGGCCTCGAGTTCGACGTCGTGTTCGTGGCCGGCCTGGTCGAGGGCCGGCTTCCCCAGCCGGCGCGGTCGGAGGGGCTGGAGCTGCCCGGCCAGGTGGTGGACGCGGCCCAGGGCCGGGAGGACCGCATGGCCGAGGAGCGCCGCCTCTGCTACGTGGCGATGACGAGAGCCCGGCGCCATCTCCGCCTCTCCTGGGCCAAGCGCTACGAGGGGAGCCGGCGCTGGCGGCCCTCTCGCTTCCTGGCCGAGCTGGCCGGGGACGGGGCGGGAGCCGTCCCCCGCCGCGTGGTCGGTCCTCCCCCGCCCTCGGCGCCGCCCCTGGCCGGCCGGCGGGCGGTGCGCCGCACGGGGGCAGATGCCATCCTGCTCTCGTTCAGCGCCGTCAGCGCCTACCGGGACTGCCCGCGCCAGTACTGGTTCCGCTACCTGCACCGGGTGCCGGCGGCGGAGTCGGTGGAGGCCCGGCAGGGGACCCTGATGCACGAGGCGCTGCGTGAGCTGGGCCAGTCCCGCATGAGGGGGGAGGAGGTCACCGCCGAGCTCGTAGAGGCGGTCTACCGCCGGTCCTGGGCGCGCGCCGAGGCTCTCGCCGCGCCGGCCGACCCCCGCCTTCTCCCCGCGCTGCGCCGGGTCGGGCTGGCGCAGCTCGAGCGGTACCGGCTGTCGGGGGGGTTCGCCGGCCGCCCGGAGATGGTCGAGCACTCCTTCACGGCGGACCTGGACGGTTGGCGCCTGACCGGCGTCATCGATCGCATCGACCGCATCGCGCCGGACCTGGAGGAGGGCGGCCGGCCGGGCGCCGCTCCCCGGTGGCGGCTGGTCGACTACAAGACCGGTGCTCCGACGCCCGCAAGCCAGCTGCGCCGGGACCTCCAGCTGGCGCTCTACGCCCTCGGCGCCCGGCACGCGCTTGCCATCCCGCCCGCGGAGGCGATCGAGCTCGAGATCGTCTATCTGAAGGGGAGCGGGAGCGTGCGCGTCCCCGCCGGTGACGACCTCCTCCGAGAGGCGGACAGAGCCGGCCGCCTGGTCGCTGAGGATGTCGGGGGGGGCCGGTTTCCGACCCGACCGGAGAGGCGCCGCTGCCGGCTCTGCCCCTACCGGCTGGCCTGCCCGGACGCTCTTTGAGCCGGCGCTCCCCGGGATGCCCAGGCCAGCTCCAGGCATTCCCGCGCGATGTCGAGCGCCGCGTATGGGCGGGAGACGCGAGCGGTTCCCTCAGCCAGCCCGGCGCAGACCCGTCCGCCGTCCGCGGACAGCTCCGCGATCGTCCTCACGAGTTCCTCGGCGCTGGGCGCGTAGCGGCCGACGCCGGCCTCGGTCACATAGCCGACATTGCCGGTCTCCTGCCCCGGCAGGTAGGCGGTGAGCACGATCGGGACGCCGGTGGCGAGCGCCTCGCCAATCACGCCCGGGCCCGCCTTGCCGACCACGACGTCGGCCGCCCGCATGAGGTCCGGCATGTTGTCGACGAACCCGAGGACGAGGGTGGGAGTCTGGAAGTGGACCCGGCCGAGCCGGCTTCGGAGGCGCTCGTTGCGCCCGCAGACGGCGATCACCTGCCATTCCCGCTCCGGCCACGCCAGGCCCCTGATCTGCTGGAGCAGGCGGCCGGTGCGCTCGCCGCCGCCGGAGACCAGGATCGTGAAGCGGTCCTCCTGGAGGCCGAAGAGCCGGCGCAGCGCCGGCCGCTCGCCGGGCGCGGGCGGCCGGAACCGGAGGTCCACGGGCAGGCCCAGCAGGCGCACGCGCTCGTGGGGGACGCGCCGGCGCCGGCAGGCGGCCAGCGCGTCGTCGGTGGGGACCACGATCAGGTCCGCGCGGGGGAAGAGCCAGCCCCGGTGGAGGTCGACCAGATCGGTGACCACGGTGACCAGCGGAGCCCGAAGGCCGCCCCGGCGCAGCGCCTTCCAGGTGATCTCGTTGAGAAGCGGATGCACGGAGATGACCACGTCCGGGTCGCAGTCTCGAAAGCGTTCCGCGAGCGTCTCCAGGACCCCGCGTCCGAAAACCAGCTTCATGGCCGCGAAGGCGGGCTGGTTGTTGGTCCCGTGGTAGACCGCGCCCCAGGCAATCCGCGAGCTGCGGATCAGCGGCGAGTACAGCGAAGCGAGCCGGCGCACGATCGGCTTGCCCTCCACGATGAGCGGATCGGTGACGGTGACCCGTACCCGCGGATCGGCCGCCCGGAGCGCCCGCCTGAGCGCGCCGGCGGCCGCCCGGTGACCGCCCCCGGTGTCGGAGAAGAGGATCAGCGCGGAGGGCGGCCGGGCGTCGGTAGAGGCGGCGCCGTCCCCGGTCAGCGCCGGTTCGCCGCCTTCCGGGCCACCCAGCGCATGTTGTAACGGGCCAGCACCCAGGTGATGATCACCATCGCCAGGATGCCGAGGATGACCCAGGTCACCGTGCTTCGGGCCAGGTCCTGAGGCGAGTAGGTCGCGGCGGCGGGGGCCTCGTTCTGCTTGATGATGAAGGCCGCGAGATCGGTGATGTCCTTGCTCGAGAGCTTGCCCGCCCAGGCCGGCATCTGGGTGCCGGGCACGCCGGTCTGAATGGTGCTGACCAGGTACTGCGAGGAGAGGCTCACCTTGCGTCCGGGGATGGCTGCCAGCGGGTTCAGCCGGGGCCCGATCCCGCCTTCCAAGTTCGCGCCGTGACAGGTGGCGCAGTTGCTGGCGTAGACCGTGGCCCCCTTGGCCGGATCGCTGCCCGGGGGCAGGGCCGGCTTCTTCGAGGAGCTGGCGGCCGTCGCCGTTCCCCCCGAGGCGGGGGCCTTGGCGAGGGCGCTGACCCCGAAGCCGACCAGGAGGGCCGGCACCACGAAGGCGACGAGGGCCGGAAGGATCCACTTCGGCGGGGTCTTCGGCATCGGCCACCTAATCATACTTAAGCCCGCAGAAGGCCCGGCGCCGGCCCACCGGGGGCGCGATCGGAATCCGCCGCGGTGGTGGGAATACGGTCCCAGGCGCTACCGTTATCGCGTCATGAGCTCCGTCGCGCCGGTCTCTTGCTCCTCGCTGACCTTCGCGGCCAGGAGATGGCTGGACGGGAGACCGGCCTATCGTGGATGAAGTCCGGGCACTAGGGGAGCAGGCCGGGGCCCGGCTGCGGGTCGCGGTCCTCTCGCTTCACACCTCGCCCACCGCCGTGCTCGGGAGCAGCGCGAACGGGGGCATGAACGTCTACGTCCGCGAGGTCAGCGCCGCGCTCTCGGAGCGGGGCATCGCCACCGACATCTTCACCCGCAGGCTCAGGCTCTCGGACGGCCCCGAATGGGTGGCCCCGCTGAGCCGTGTGATCTACCTGCCGGCCGGCCCCGCGCAGCTCGACAAGTACGCGCTGCGTGAGATGGCGGTCCCCTTCGCGGACGCGGTCGCCCGCTTCTCCCGGCGCGAGGGCGGCGGCTACGACCTCGTCTATTCCCACTACTGGCTCTCCGGCCTGGCCGGGCTCCGGCTCTCGGGTGGGCTCGAGGTGCCGTGGATGCACACGGCCCACACGCTGGGGCTGGTCAAGAACCGGCAGCTCGCGCGCGGCGCCCGGCCGGAGCCGGAGGCGCGGGTGGACGCCGAACGCGCCATCGCGCGCTCCGCCGACCTCCTGATCGCCAGCACGGAGCGGGAGGCCGAGGATCTCATCGACGGCCATGGCGCCGAGAGGGGTCGGGTCGTGGTCATCCCGCCGGGGGTGGACCTGGCGCGCTTCGGTCCCCTCTCGAAGCGGCAGGCGCTCCGGCGTCTGGGCTACGGCGGCTCCCGCCTCCTTCTCTTCGTCGGTCGCCTGGAGCGCCTCAAGGGTGTCGAGGTGGCACTCCGGGCCTTCGCGATGGCGGCCGGCACAAGACATCCCGATGTCCGCTTCCTGGTCCTCGGCGAGGACAGCCGGGAGGCGGACGAGAGCGAGAAGGACCGGCTCCGGAAGCTGGCCCGCGACCTCGGAATCGCGGATCGGGTCACGTTCGTGGGGTCGGTTCCCCACGGGCAGCTACCCTACTACTACGCAGCCGCCGAGGCCTGTCTGATGCCCTCGTACAGCGAGTCGTTCGGACTGGTCGGGCTGGAGGCGCAGGCCTGCGGGTGTCCGGTGGTGGCCTCGAACGTCGCCGGCCTCGCCTCGGTCGTGCGCGACGAGGTGACCGGGTACCTGGTCGTCGGCGATGACGCGACCCGCTACGCCGACCGGCTGGGACGCCTCCTCGAGGACCCGGAGCTGGCCGACCAGATGGGGAGGCGTGGGATCCTGCTCGCGCAGAAATTCCCGTGGTCGAGAACCGCCGACCGCCTACAGGGGCAGATCGAGGCCCTCTGCTCGGCGGCTCAGGACCGGGTCCAGGTGACCGCCAGGCAGGAGTAGGGGAACCAGCGGCTATCGCGGGTCAGCTGGCTGACCCCGGTGCCGTCCGCGTTCATCGAGAAGACCTGCACCCCGCCCGCCACCGGCGCCAGAAAGGCGATCTGGTGGCCGTCCGGGGAGGGGCTCGGCGAGAGGGCGGAGCGAGGGCCCGGCGGGAGTCCGGTGCCGGCGCTCAGCGGGGCGGCGGGCGAACTGCCGTCGCCGGTGAAGATCTTGGTCACCGAGACCCCCTTGACGGCCACCGCGGCGGAGAAGACGAGGCGGCGCGAATCCGGCAGCCACCTCGGCGTCCCCACGGCTCCCGCCGCCACCGTCGCCCGCTGGTCGCCTCCCAGAAGCGTGCGCATGCGCAGGACCGCGTGGGCCGGATCACCGCCACTGGCGCGGTATGCGAGCCGGGTCCCGTCCGGCGACCAGGTCAGACCGTCGACAACGCCGGGCTCCACCTGCAGCGTGTACTGGGCACCGAGGCTGAGGTCGTAGCCCTGGATCACCGTGCCGCGTGCGCCCGGGACCGTGAAGGCGACCCGGTCCTGGCCCGGCGCCAGGGCGGCCTCGCCGACACCCGACGCCAGGAGAGTGGTCTCGCCGCTGGGCAGCATGCGCTCCAGCCTGCCATGATCCAAGAAGAGGTAGCCGGCGCCCGATCCCAGCGGCGCCGCCCAATCCGCCTGGAACCCGAGCGCGGTCGGGGGCGAGCCGGCGAGCGCCTCCGCCCAGCTTGCGGGCCCCGTCCGGAGCAGCAGGTGGACGCCGTCGGGCCACCAGGTGATGGACTCTACGGCACCGGCCGCGACCTGATGGAGAAGGCCGGCCTGATCGACCACCCAGACCCCGGCTCCGGTCGTGGCGCCAGGTGGCCCGGCTGCCACGGTGAC
>JBOHUX010000053.1:0-13547 GCA_050734915.1 Candidatus Dormibacteraceae bacterium | reverse complement strand
GATCTACCCGGCCGGCGAGGAGAATCCCGGTCGCCTGACCGCCGCCTCGCTGGCCCGTCTGGCGCCTCGCGTCACCTACGCCGCCGACTTCGCCGCCGCCCGCCAACGCCTCGAGAGCCTCGTCTCGGACGGCGATCTCATCCTCTGCATGGGAGCCGGGGACATCTGGAAGCTTGGACATGGGCTGGCGGACGAAGGCTGATCTCGCCTGGCTGGCCTCGCTTGCGGGCGTCGAGGCCGACCACCCGCTCGCCAGGCACACCACCTTCAACATCGGCGGCCCCGCCGAGCACTTCGTGGAGGCCCGGTCGGCCGGCGTGCTCGTGAGTCTGGTCGCCGGCGCCGCCGAGCGCGGGATCCCCTATCTGCTGCTCGGGGCCGGCACCAACCTGCTGGTGGCGGACGGCGGCGTCGAGGGCCTGGTGATCCGCGCCGCCGCCCGTGGCCACCGGGTCGAGGGATCGACTCTGTGGGCGGAGGGTGGCCTCAAGATGATGCGGCTGGCCCGGATCGCAGCCGACGCGGGCCTGGTCGGATTCGAGTTCGCGATCGGCATCCCGGGCACGATCGGCGGCGCCGTCTACCAGGACGCCGGCTGCTGGGGCCGGGAGGTCCGGGACGTTCTCGTCGAGGCGGAGGGATTCGTGCCCGGCCGCGGCCCGGTCCGCTGGCGGCTCGAGGACATGGGGCTCGGGTACCGCACCTCGGCGTTCCGGGACGGGAACCTGGAGGGGGCGTTGATCTCGGCCGCCACCTTCCGCCTCGAGCCGGGCGACGGGCGGGCTTCGAGGCGCCGGATGGCCGAGCTGATCGCGGAGCGAGCCCGCAGCCAGCCGATCGCGACCAGGAACTGCGGCAGCGTCTTCCGGAACCCGCCCGGCGATTCCGCCGGGCGCCTGGTCGAGGCCGCGGGCATGAAGGGCGCTGTCGAGGGGGCGGCCCGCGTCTCCGAGGTGCACGCGAACTTCATCGTCAATGGTGGGGGCGCCACCGCCCAGGACGTGGCCCGGCTCATCGAGCGCATCCAGGCCGAGGTCGGGATGCGCTTCGAGGTCGAGCTCGAGCCCGAGGTCGAGATGGTGGGTCGCTGGTGAGGATCGCCGTCCTGGCGGGGGGCCGGTCGGCCGAGCGCGAAGTCTCGCTGCGGTCGGGCGGTCAGACGGTGGCGGCCCTGCGCGCGCGGGGGCACGAGGTGTCGATGGTGGACATGGACGCCCGGGCCTGGGAGCGCCTGGCTGGCGGCGGCTTCGAGTGCGTCTTCATCGCCCTCCACGGGAGGCTGGGTGAGGATGGGACCGTGCAGGGGATGCTCGAGCTGCTCGATCTGCCCTACACGGGGTCGGGGGTGCTGGCGAGCGCGCTCTGCATCGACAAGACGCGCTCCAACCGCCTCCTGGAGGCCGCCGGGCTGGACGTCCCCGGCTTCGAGGAGCTGGCGATGGGGGAGGGGCTGGCGGCCGGGGAGGTCGAGCGCCTGGTGGCCGCCTACGGCCTGCCCCTGGTCATCAAGCCGGTGCGGGAGGGGTCCACGATCGGGCTGACGATCGCGCACGACGTGGACGCCGTCGCCGACGGCCTGGTCCTGGCGAGCCGCCACGACCGTCGCGTGATGGCGCAGCGATTCGCCGCCGGCCTGGAGGTGACGATCGGCGTCCTGGCGACTCCCGAGATCCAGGTGCTCCCCACGCTCGAGATCCTCTCCGAGAACCCGGTCTACGACTACGACGCCAAGTACACGGCGGGCAGAAGCCACCACATCATCCCCGCCCGGCTCCCGCCCGCCCAGCTCCGGACCGCGGAGGCGGCCGCCGCACGAGCCTTCGCCGCCCTGGGCTGCGAGGGCATGGCCAGGGTCGACTTCATGATCTCCCCGGAGGGGGTGGCCTGGGTGCTGGAGGTCAACACCATCCCCGGCCTGACCGAGCTCTCGCTCCTGCCGGACGCCGCCCGGGCCGCCGGCATCGAGTTCGGCGAGCTCTGCGAGCGGCTGGTGGCGCACGGGGTCGAGCGCCATGCCGCGAAGGTGGGCCCGTGAGGTCCCGGAGGCCGCGTGGCCTGGAGGGCTACACCCCCGACTGGCGCGAGAAGGCGGGCGCCCAACCGCCTCGAAAGAGATCGCTGAGGATCCCCAAGCGAAGGCGGCGACCGGGGCGCGTCCCGCGCGAGGAGATCCGGGCCCCCGAAGACCCTTCCACGAGGCGGCGGCGCCACCTCGCCCTGGTCCTCGCTTTCCTGGAGGGCGGGCTCCTGATCTGGCTCCTGGCCGGACCCGCGCTGCCGGTGCGGACCGTGCGCGTGGACGGGCTCCGGCATCTCCGCGCCGGCGAGGTGGTGGCGGCGGCGGGGCTGGCCCGCCCGGGCTCGATCCTGCGGGTCGACGGAAGGGCGATCCGGGGCCGGCTGGGCCGGATCCCGTGGGTGCGCGCCGCCCTCGTCAGCACGTCGCTGCCGGGCACGGTGGTGATCACCATCGACGAGTGGAACCCGGCGGCGACCTACCAGGCGGGTCCCACCGGCAAGCCGGTCTTCCTGAACGACGAGGGCCAGGTCCTCGGCCCCGGCGCCGGCACCGCCGCCCCCTTCGGCATCCAGGGGCCGGCCGGCCCCGACCCCGGGCCCGGCGCGCGACCCGTCGATCCCATGCTGCTGACCGCAATGATCAACATCCAGAAGGCGCTCCCGGGTCTGATCGGGCTCTCTGTCAAGGCCTACGCGATCGACGCCGCCGGGAACCTGAGCCTGGACACCAACCGGGGCTGGCCGGTGCAGTTCGGGAGGGTCCTCACCCCCGAGCAGTTTCACAACCTCGACGAGCAGCTGGCGGCGCTAAAGTCTGTCTCCGCATGCGTGGACTTCCGGACGGCGCCGATCAAGTACGTCAACGTGATGAACCCCTCGGCGCCGGACGTCCAGTTCCGGACCGCCGGGCCCAGGCCCTGCCGGCCGTAGCCCTCGTCGTCGCCTGCGCGTCGGTCGGGGTGCTGGCCGGGCTCTACTCACCGGTGACCGTCCCCATCGGCTACGCGCGCTACACGGCGGTGGCGCTGCTGGCCGGGCTGGACTCCATCTTCGGCGCCTACAAGGCCCATCTCGCCCGCACCTACGAGCCGCGCGTGTTCGCAACCGGTCTCGTCACCAACATGGCGCTGGCGGCCGCGCTCACCTTCGTGGGCGACAAGCTGGGCGTGGACCTCTCGATCGCGGCCATCGTCGCCTTCGGAGTCCGGATCTTCAACAACCTGGCCGCCATCCGGCGCCATTACCTGTAGACGAGGGCCGGCCCGCCGCCGGCGAGGGCTGGTTGACACAAGCCCTAGTCGGTCGGGCAAATTGGACCCACAAAATCTGGTTCGCGGCCGCTATAATCCGAGGCGTCCCGCCCCATCCATCCATACGCCATAGGAGCGTCTTCCCACATCCCTTGTCGCGGCGGAAGAGAGTCGTAGGGCTCGACCTCGGCACCAGCAAGATCGCCGTCGTCGTCGGCGAGGTAGACGACTACGGGCAGATCAACGTCGTCGGCGTCGGCGAAGCGCCTTCGGAGGGGCTCCGCCGAGGCGTCGTGGTGAACATCGACAAGACCGTGCACGCGATCCAGGCGGCCGCCGTCCGAGCGGAGCGGATGGCGGGCGTACGGCTCGAGTCGGCCGTGGTGTCGGTAGCCGGTCCGCACCTCGACTCCCAGAACAGCCGGGGCGTGATCGCCGTCTCCCGCTCCGATCGGGAGATCGGGTTCGACGACGTCAACCGCGTCGTCGAGGCGGCGCGGGCGATCAGCGTGGCCAACGACCGTCAGGTCATCCACGTCATCCCGCGGAGCTTCACGGTGGACGGCCAGGACGGGGTCAAGGATGCGATCGGGATGACCGGTCAGCGCCTGGAGGTCGAGACCCACATCGTCACCGCCGCCAGCACGTCGCTGCAGAACGTGATCAAGTGCGTGCATCAGGCGGGGTTCGACGTCGAGGACGTGGTCGGCCAGGGCCTCGCGTCAGGCGAGGCGGTGCTCTCGCCCAACGAGATGGAGCTGGGCGTCTGCCTGATCGACATCGGCGCCGGGACCACCGACGTCGTCGTCTTCAACGAGGGCAGCGGGCTCCATCTGGCGGTCCTGCCGGTGGGCGGGAACCACGTCACCAGCGACATCGCGATCGGGCTTCGCACCACGCTGACCGAGGCCGAGACCCTCAAGCTCAACTACGGCCACACGCTGCCCCAGGCCATCCCCGCGGAGGAGCGGATCGACGTGCACAAGGTGGGCGGGGACAAGATGCAGCCGACCCCCCGCCGGTACCTGGCCGAGATCATCGGGCCCCGGATGCGGGAGATCTTTCAGATGGCCTGCGAGGAGGTGAGGAAGAGCGGCCACGAGGGGCTGCTCCCGGCCGGCGTGGTCGTGACGGGAGGGGCGGCGCGCTTGATGGGCGTCACCGACGCCGCCCAGACCGTCTTCGACAGCTCGGTCCGGCTGGGCCTGCCGACCGGTGTCGGCGGCCTCTCCGACCGGGTCAGCGGTCCCTCGTTCGCCACCGCGGTCGGGCTCATGAAGTGGGGCGCGCACCTGGAGCCCGATCGCCATGCCAACGGCGGCGGCAACGGCAACGGCCATCATTCCCCGGCCTTCGGTGCGGCCTACCAGAAGACGGTCAGATGGTTCCGCGACTTCTTCTAGAGACCTTTGAACGAGTTCCAGGATTCACTCAGCTTTGCGGAGGACGACATGAACGAGCAGATGCAGGACGGTAGGGCGCGAATCAAGGTTGTCGGCTGTGGCGGTGGGGGTGGCAACGCGGTCAACCGGATGATCTCGGCCGCGCTCAAGGGCGTCGAGTTCATCGCCGTCAACACCGACCTCCAGGCGCTGGAGCGCTGTCACGCCGACACCAAGGTCAACATCGGCCGCAAGCTGACCCGTGGCCTCGGCTCGGGCGGCGACTGGACCAAGGGCCGCGACGCGGCGGACGAGAGCCGGACCGAGCTGACCGAGCTGGTCAAGGAATCCGACATGGTGTTCATCACCGCCGGCATGGGGGGTGGCACCGGCACCGGCTCGGCGCCGGTGGTGGCGGAGGTGGCCAAGGAGCAGGGGGCGCTCACGATCGGGGTGGTGACCAGGCCCTTCAGCTGGGAGGGCCGGGTCCGCAACCAGACCGCCGAGGACGGCGTCCGCAACCTCCGCGACAAGGTGGACGCGCTGATCGTCATCCCCAACGACCGCCTGGCCCAGGTCGTAGACCACAAGACGACGCTCGAGGACGCGTTTCGGATCGCCGACGACGTCCTCCGCCAGGGCGTTCAGGGCATCGCCGACCTGATCGTCAACCCGGGCATGATCAATCTCGACTTCGCCGACGTGAAGGCGGTCATGTCGGACGCCGGCGAGGCGCTGATGGGGATCGGATTCGGCTCCGGCGACAATCGCTCCGAGGACGCCGCCAAGCAGGCGGTGGCGAGCCCGCTGCTCGAGACCTCGATCGACGGCGCCAGCGGCATCCTCTTCAACATCACGGCCGGACGTGACATCACCCTGCACGAGATCCAGAAGGCGGCCCAGATCGTCCGGGCCTCGGCCGCCTCCAACGCCAACATCATCTTCGGAGTCGTCTCGGACGAGCGGATGCAGGGAGAGGTCAAGGTCACCGTGATCGCGACCGGATTCGGCGTCAAGGGCGTCCAGCGGGAGACCTCGGAGGTCCCGGACCTCGTCCGGGCCGCCGCCGCGGAGCCGGTTGCGGATCTCGCCGGGGAGGAGGACATCAACATCCCCGCCTTCCTGCGCCACCGGGCCTGAGACTGGGCGTCCGCGCCCACCATGGCTCTGTCTGAGCTCGGCGCCGGATGAGGTGTCCCTACTGCGGCCACCAGGACCTCAAGGTGGTGGACTCGCGCGACTCCGAGGTCGGCGAGGCGATCCGCCGCCGGCGTGAGTGCCTGGGCTGCGGCAAGCGCTTCACCACCTACGAGCGCATCGAGGCGGTGCCCTTCTACGTGATCAAGAAGGATGGCCGGCGGGAGGACTTCGACCCCCAGAAGCTGTTCGGCGGGCTCAAGAAGGCGACCGACAAGAGGGACATCTCGCCGGAGCGCCTGCGCGCCATCGTCGAGGAGATCGAGGCAGAGCTGCGCCAGAGCGGCCGCGCCGAGATCCCGAGCGGGGAGATCGGCGAGATGGTCATGGACCGGCTCAAGGAGCTGGACGAGGTCGCTTACATCAGGTTCGCCTCCGTGTACAGGGAGTTCATGGACCTCCAGCAGGTGAAAGGCGAGATCGAGCAGGTGCTCTCCAGCCGGCGGCGGGGGTCCCGGCTGGCGGGCGGGACCGAACCGCCCGGTGAAAGGTCCCGCTGATCCCGCAGCGCCCGGCCCGTGGTCAGCTGCTGACGATTCCCGCCCTGGCGCGGCAGCCCCACCTCTGGCACGGGTTCTCGACCGTTTCCATGGGCTCGATGGGGCTCTCCCGAGAACCCAACCCGGAGCCGGTCCGGGCGGCGCGTCGGCGCTTCGCGGCGGCCGTCGGTCTCGACTTCGAAGCCGCCACACTGATGGGCGCGGTTCATGGCGCGGAGCTGGCCCGGGTGGAGCGGCCCGGCGGCCTGGTGGAGGGCGTCGACGGGCTGGTCACCGATCGCGAGGACCTTCCGCTGTTCGCGGTCTTCGCCGACTGCTATCCGATCCTGCTCATCGATCCCGGCCGGCGCTGCCTGGCGCTCGCCCACGCGGGCTGGCGCGGCACGCGATCGGGCATGGCCACGGCCACCGTGCGCACCCTTCAGCGAGAGTACGGATGCCGGCCGGGGGACCTGGTCGCTGGAATCGGACCCGGCATCTGCGGCCGCTGCTACGAGGTGGGCGGCGAGGTGGCCTCGCAGTTCCCGCCCCAGGTGGTGCGGCGCTCCCCAGACGGCCGCTTCCGCCTCGACCTGGCGGCGGCGAACCGGCTGGCACTGCTGGCCGCCGGGCTCGAGCCGGGCAACGTCCACGTGCAGGGCGCGTGCACGTTCGAGAGCGCGCAGCTCTTCTCGCACCGCCGGGACGCAGACGGCTCCCGCTTCGGCTGCCTGGCCGCGCTTGGCTGACCGGGGGCCGTCGCGTGACGCCAGACGACAGTCGCCGGGGTCCCTCGATGAGATCCCTCCGCCCGTTGAGCGAGTGAGCGCGGAGGCGGTCGGAGCCCGGCTGTACGCGGTCCGGGAGCGGATCCGATCCGCCGGTCGAGATCCGGACCAGATCACGATCCTCGCCGTCACCAAAGGACGCGGGCTCGCCGCCTGCCAGGATGCGCTCGCCTGCGGACTGGCCGCGCTGGGCGAGAACCGGGTCCAGGAGGCGCTGCCCAAGCTGAGCCGGCTGCCCGGGGCCGAGTGGCATCTGATCGGCCACCTGCAGACGAACAAGGTGAGGCGGGCGGCGGGCCGCTTCCACCTCATCCAGTCCATCGACTCCCCGGCGCTCGCCGCGGCGATCGCGGAGCGCGCCCCGGCGCAGGCGGTGCTCCTCCAGGTCAACGTCGCTCGCGAGCCCGGCAAGCACGGGACCGCGCCCGAGCGGGCGGTCGAGGTGGCGGCGCTGGTGGCGGGGCTGTTGCCCCTGCGCGGCCTGATGGCGATGGGTCCGCTGGCGGGCGACCCCCGGGCCGCATTCGAGGAGTTGGCCGCCCTGCGAGAGGAGGCGGAGCAGCGCTGCGGAACCGCGCTCCCGGTGCTGTCGATGGGCATGAGCGGGGACTTCGAGGCCGCGGTGGCAGCCGGGAGCACGATGCTGCGATTGGGCCGCTCGCTGTTTGGGGAGGCGTGAGGCCGGCCTCTCGCACGATCGGCGGACCCCGGGCCGGGAACCTCGCCCTCGCGTTGGTGCAGACTCTATGCCGCCATGTCCGTTCTCGCGTCCCTCATCCAGATCATCTGCTACGCGCTGATCGTGGCCATCTTCGTGAGAGTCGCCTTCTCCTGGTTCAGCCCCCGGCGGTCGAGTGGCCTCTACGGGCTCTACGAACTCTCTTACAAGATCACCGAGCCGGTTCTGCGGCCGATCCGCAATCTGCTGCCGATGGCCGCGGGCATCGACATCTCGCCGATGCTGGTCACCATCGTGCTCTTCTTCGTCATCAGCCTCACGACCCGGTTCTGACCGGTCCTGCCATGTTCGAGCCGGTAGGAAGCCGGGCGGACTTTCCCGCCCTCGAGCGGGGCGTGATGGACCTCTGGGCCCGTGACGGCACCTTCCAGGAGAGCCTTCGCAGACGGCAGGGAGCGCCCCGCTTTGTCTTCTACGAGGGGCCGCCGACCGCCAACGGCCGGCCGGGAACGCACCACGCGCTGTCACGCGCGTTCAAGGACCTCTTTGGCCGCTACCGGACCATGAAGGGGTTCTACGTGGAGCGCAAGGCGGGCTGGGACACGCACGGCCTGCCGGTCGAGCTGGAGGTGGAGAAGGCGCTCAAGATCTCCGGCAAGCAGCAGATCGAGGAGTTCGGCGTCGCGGAGTTCAACCGGCTCTGCCGGGAGAGCGTCCACCGCTATGTCGAGGCCTGGACCCGGTTCTCCGAGCGGATGGCCTTCTGGCTCGACTACCAGGACGCGTACTGGACGCTCACGCCCGAGTACATGCAGTCGGTCTGGTGGGCACTGCGGCGGATGTGGGACGACGGTCTCATCTACAAGGGGTTCCGGGTCGCGCCCTACTGCCCTCGGTGCATGACGCCGCTGTCCAGCCACGAGCTCGCCCTCGGCTATCGCGACGACACCCCTGACCCCAGCGTCTTCGTGCGCTTCCGGCTCGCCAAGGATCCGAAGACCTCGCTGCTGGCATGGACGACGACCCCCTGGACACTGCCCGGCAACGTTGCCCTCGCGGTGGACGCGGACTCCGACTACGTGCGGGTGCGCGTCGGCGAGGAGCATCTGATCGTGGCGGCGGCCCGGCTCGAGGTTCTGGAGGCCCCCTACGAGGTCGTCGACCGGCTGCCGGGCGCCGATCTCGTGGACCTCGACTACGAGCCGCTCTACACGTACCGGCGGCCCGAGCGGCGTGCCTTCTACGTGGTGGCGGCCGGCTTCGTCTCCATGGAGGAGGGCACCGGAGTCGTCCACACCGCGGCCGCCTACGGAGTGGACGATCTTCGGCTCTGCGAGGAGAAGGGCATCCCCGTCCGCCACGTCGTGGACCTCCGGGGCCGGTTCCTGGAGGACGTCGAGAAGTTCGCCGGGATGTTCGTCAAGGACGCCGACCCCAAGATCATCGAGGACCTCGGTGAGCGGGGGCTCCTCTACCGCTCGGGAACCATCACCCACACCTATCCCTTCTGCTGGCGCTGCGACACCCCCCTTCTCTACTACGCGCTCGACTCGTGGTTCATCCGCACCTCGGAGCACAAGCGCCTGCTGCTCGAGAACAACGCCGCCACCAACTGGGTGCCGGCCCACATCAAGACCGGGAGGATGGGGGATTGGCTGGAGAACAACATCGACTGGGCCTTCTCGCGGACCCGCTACTGGGGCACGCCGCTCCCCTTCTGGGTCTGCGACAGCTGCGGGGCGGCGCGCTGCGTCGGCTCGGCGGAGGAGATCGGGCTCGCGCCCGACGCCGACCTTCACCGTCCCCAGATCGACCAGGTCACGCTGGCGTGCGAGTGCGGTGGCACCATGCGCCGCGTGCCCGAGGTGCTCGACGCCTGGTTCGACTCCGGCTCGATGCCCTTCGCCCAGCGGGGCTACCCGCGGCAGGGCGCGCGCGCGTTCGAGATGAGCTTTCCCGCCGACTTCATCTGTGAGGCGCTGGACCAGACCCGAGGCTGGTTCTACACCCTGCTGGCGATCTCGACCCTGCTCTTCCGGCGCGGCGCCTACCGGAACGTGATCTGCCTGGGGTTGATCCTCGACGAGGCGGGCCGGAAGGCCAGCAAGTCCCGGGGCAACATCCTCGACCCCTGGAAGGTCTTCGACACCTACGGGTCGGACGCGATGCGCTGGCTCTTCTACACGACCGAGGTCGGGGAGAGCTACAAGTTCGGTCCCGCCACGCTCCAGGAGATCGTGCGCCAGTTCCTGCTCACCCTCTGGAACGTGTACAGCTTCTTCGTCACCTACGCCAACATCGACGGTTTCGAAGCTGGCGCCGAACCCCCGATCCCGAACGCGGAGCGGCCCGTCCTCGACCGGTGGCTCCTCTCCAAGCTCGTCCACCTCGTCGCCGAGGTGGACGGGGGCCTCGATCGGTACGACGTCAACGCCGCCGCGCGACCCATCCAGGCGTTCGTGGAGGACCTCTCCAACTGGTATGTGCGCCGCTCCCGGCGGCGGTTCTGGAAATCCGGCTCGGACCGCGACAAGCTGGCCGCCCACCAGACCCTCCACCAGACGCTGGTCACCCTCTCCCGGCTGCTGGCCCCTTTCATGCCCTTCCTGGCCGAGGTCCTCCACCGCAACCTGACCGGAGAGCGGAGCGTGCATCTGGCCGACTTCCCGGTCGCCGATCCGGCGGCCCGGGACGGGGCGCTGGAGCGGCAGATGGCCTCCGCCCGCCGCGCCGTCGAGCAGGGGCTCGCCGCCCGGGAGGTGGCACGGATCAAGGTCCGGCAGCCGCTGGCGAGGGCGGAGCTTCCCGGAGACCCGCTCGAGGAGGGCATCGCCGCCATCGTCCGCGAGGAGCTGAACGTCAAGAGCCTCACCTTCGGAGCCGCGCGGGTCAAGCTGGACACCGCCATCAGCGATGACCTGCGGCTCGAGGGCATCGCCCGCGAGCTGGTCCGCCGGATCCAGGATCTGCGCAAGCGGTCCGGCTTCAACATCGTGGACCGCATCCACACGTTCCACGAGGTGGCCCCGGACGGCCATGTCCAGCGAGCACTGGCTCGGTTCGGAGACTCCGTGCGGGCGGAGACGCTCACGCTCGAGCTGCGACGCGAGCGCCCCGCGGAGCTGGACGGGGCAGCCTTCGAGATCGAGGGGGAGCCGGTCTGGATCGGGCTCCGGCGAGCGGGCTGACCTTGCGCGAGGCGCCCGCGAAGCGGACCCCGTCAGCTGCCCGCGGCGCCTGGGGTCGGGTCCTGTTCGCCACCACCGCCGTCGCCGTCTTCGTCGCCGACCGCGTCACCAAGGCACTGGTCGAGGCCAGCATACCGGTCGGGGTCGAGCATCCTCTCATCGATCACCGGGTCTGGCTCACGCATGTTCAGAACTCGGGGGCGGCCTTCGGGGTGGCTCCCCTCGGCTCGGTCTTCTTCCTGGCCGTGTCCCTTGCGGTCGCCCTCGCCCTGATCGTCGTCGAGGCCCGGCGAGGGACCCTCTCGGGGATCGATCCCCTCCTGGGCCTGGTCCTCGGCGGAAGCCTGGGCAACGCCTACGACCGGCTCTTCAACGGGGGCTCGGTGACAGATTTCGTCGCGCTCCACTTCTGGCCCGTCTTCAACGTCGCCGACGCCTCCATCACCGTCGGGGTGGCGGCGCTGGTGCTCGGGTACGGCCTACGCAAGGGCCAGTCGAGCTGACCGCGAAGGGGCCGGCGGCGCGGCTCGACCGGTACCTCGCCGGACGGGCCGAACTGGACCTGAGTCGTTCGGCCGCGGCCCGTCTCATCCGGAGCGGGCTGGTCTCGGTGAACGGCCGTCCGGCCCGGGTCTCGGACCCGGTCGCGGAGGGCGACGCGGTGCGGGTGGCGCTCCCGCCACCGCTGGCCTCGCGCCTGGCACCGGAGACGATCCCCATCCGGGTCGTCTACGAGGATGCTCGGCTGATGGTCGTGGACAAGCCGCCGGGGATGGTCGTGCACCCGTCCGCCGGACATGACACGGGCACCCTGGTCCACGCCCTGCTCGGGCGGGGCGGCCCCTGGTCGGCGGCCGGCGGGGAGGAGCGGCCGGGGATCGTCCACCGCCTCGACATGGGCACCTCGGGCCTGATCGTGGTCGCCCGCGACGACGGCGCCCACCGGGCCCTGGCCGGGCAACTCGCGGACCGCACCATGTCCCGCTCCTACCTGGGCATCGCGCGGGGGGAGGTGCCGGGACCGGCCGGCGAGCTGGAGGGGGCGATCGGCCGGCATCCCCGGGACCGCCAGCGGATGGCGGTCGTCGAGGGCGGCCGCTTCGCCCGCACGCGCTACGAGGTCCTGGAGCGGCTGCGCGGGAACAGTCTGCTTCTCTGCCGGCTCGACACGGGCCGCACCCACCAGATCCGGGTCCACCTGGCCGCGCTCGGCCACCCCCTGGCCGGCGACGTCCGCTACGGCCGCCGCCGGCAGGGCGATCCCGATCGGCCCATGCTGCACGCGTGGAAGCTGAGCCTTCGCCACCCGGGGACGGACAAGACGATGGCCTTCGAGGTGGCGCCACCGGCGGACTTCCTGGTGTTCCTGGAATCGGTGCGATGAGCGGATGCGAGGGGGCCGGCGCGCGGTCTGTGGGGGCGGGGCTGTTGATCGTCATCTCGGGGCCGAGCGGGGTCGGCAAGGACACCATCGTGAAGCGGATGCTGGCCGCCGATGCCAACCTCAGGTACTCGGTCTCCCACACGACCCGGGCGCGCCGCGAGTACGAGGTGCAGGGGCGGCATTACAACTTCGTGGGCGAGGACGAGTTCCGGCGGTTCGCCGCCGCCGGTGAGCTGCTGGAGAGTGCGGAGTACAACGGCCACCTCTACGGAACCTCTCGGCGCCCGGTCGAGGCCGCGCAGAGCCAGGGCCGTGACATCATCCTCAAGATCGAGGTCCAGGGCGCCGAGCTGGTCCGCCGCCGGCGCCCGGACGGCGTGTTCATCTTCATCGCCCCGCCCTCGATGGCCGAGTTGGTCGAGCGCCGGGCGCGGCGGGGAACCGACTCGGAGGAGGAGATGGCGGCCCGGCAGAGTCTGGCGGAGTGGGAGATGACGTTCGCGGACCGCTACGACCACGTCGTCGTCAACGAGGACGCCGGGCGGGCCGCCGCCGAGATCCTGGATCTGATCCGGCGCGAGCGGGTACGCCGGCCGGGGGTGAGGGCGTGAGTCCTCTGGATGCGGCCCCCGTGCCCCCCGAGATCCGGGGCCTGCGGATCGCGGTGCTGGTGGCGGGGGGCATCTCCGCCTACAAGGTCGCCGACCTCGTCTCCCAGCTGGTGCAGGCGGGCTGCCGGGTCCGGGTCGCGATGACCGCCGCCGCGCGCGAGTTCGTCGGGCCGAGCACCTTCTCCGGCCTCACCGGGCACGCGGTCCTGAGCGATATCTTCGAGCCCGGCGCCGCCGGCGAGGCGCACGTCGAGCTTGGCGACTGGGCCCAGCTCGTCCTGGTCGCCCCCGCCACCGCCAACCTGATCGCCCACGCCGCCCACGGAGAGTCCGGCGACCTGGTCACGTCCGCGCTGCTGGCGGCGCGCTGCCCGGTCGTGGTCGCCCCCGCCATGAGCGATGCCATGTGGGACAAGGCGGCGGTGGAGGAGAACCTGGCCCGGGTGCGCTCGCGCGGGATGGTGGTCGTCGAGCCGGAATCGGGGCGCCTCGCCAGCGGCCACTCGGGTCCCGGCCGGCTCGCCCCCGCGGCGCGGCTGATGGCCGCGCTGGCGGAGGCGGCCCGTGCCC
>JBOHUX010000052.1:0-13678 GCA_050734915.1 Candidatus Dormibacteraceae bacterium | reverse complement strand
CCGCTTCGGTGGCCAAGTCCGAGCACCTGTCGCGCCTGCTCGATCTGCGAGGCATCCCGCATGCCGTGCTCAACGCCAAGCAGCACGCCCGTGAGGCCCATATCGTGGCCCAGGCTGGGCGCCTTCATGCCATCACCGTGGCCACCAACATGGCCGGGCGGGGCGTCGACATCGTGCTCGGGGGCAACCCCGAGGGCCTCGCCCTCCAGGAGGCCCACGCCCAGGGCCTCGAGCTCGGCACCGAGGAGGCCCAGGCCACCCTGGCCGAGCTGCGAGCCAAGTTCGAGGAGCAGTGCCGGGCCGAGGGGGACCGGGTTAGAGAGCTCGGAGGGCTCTACGTGCTGGGCAGCGAGCGCCACGAGAGCCGGCGCATCGACAACCAGCTCCGGGGCCGCTCGGGCCGCCAGGGCGACCCCGGCTCGAGCCGCTTCTTCATCTCGCTGGAGGACGACCTGATGCGGATCTTCGGCCCCGCCGCCGAGCGCATCGGCCGGCTCATGGACCGCCTCGAGGTGGAGCCGATCGAGCACACCTGGGTCGCGCGCTCGATCGAGAGCGCCCAGAAGAAGGTCGAGGGCATGAACTTCGACTCCCGCAAGCACATCGTCGAGTACGACGATGTCATGAACCAGCAGCGCGCGATCATCTACGCCGAGCGCCGGAAGGTGCTGGAGGGAGCCGACACGCGCGGGAACGTCGAGGACTACATCCGCGATCTGATCCGCAAGGGCGTCGAGGTGCACTGCGAGGGCCGCCACGCCGAGAACTGGGACCTGGCCGGGCTCGTCTCCTACCTGGGGCTCTACTTCCCGCTGGCGCCGGGCACCGAGATCCCCAACGACGCGCTGGCGGCCGGCCGGGAGGGGCTCGTGGAATTCCTCCACGGGGCCGCCATGGGCGCCTACGGGGACAAGGAGGAGCAGCTGACCCCGGAGCTGATGCGGCTCGCCGAGCGCCACGTGATGCTGCGCACGATCGACCAGAAGTGGATCGACTACCTGACCGCCATGGAGCACTTCCGGGAGAGCATCGGGCTCCGCGCCTACGGGCAGCGCGACCCGCTGGTCGAGTACAAGAACGAAGCCTTCCACATGTTCGGCGAGCTCACCGAAGGGATCCAGGCCGACATCGTCGCCAACATGTTCCGGGTCCAGATCCTGCCCGCCGAGCCGGCACCCCCCCCGACCGGCATCGAGATGGGTCCGCGCCCGCCCGACGGCGGCGGCAACGGCTCGCCGTGGGCCGCGCGGCCGGAGCGCGGGGATCCGGTGCAGGCCGCCATCGGCACCCGCGAGGTCGCCGGCAAGGTCGGCCGCAACGATCCCTGCCCATGCGGGTCGGGCCAGAAGTACAAGAGGTGCCATGGCCGCTGACGCCCCCTCCACGACGGCCCAGGAGATCTACCAGCGCATCCAGCAGATCAAGGAGCATCTTTGACCTGCCCGTGAAGGCCGCCCGGGCGGAGGAGCTGGAGGGCCGCCTGGCGGCGCCCGGTGCATGGGACGATCCGGCCGTGGCCGGCCGGCTCGCACGGGAGGCGTCCGAGGCTCGCCAGGAGGTGGAGTCGTGGGCCACGCTCACGCGCCGGGCCGAGGACCTGATCGAGCTCTCGGGCCTCGTCCGCGACGATCCGGAGCTGGCGGGGCAGCTCGACCAGGAGCTGGTCGGCCTCGAGAAGGAGCTCCGGGCCCGGGAGCTGGACCTTCTCTTCACCGACGCGTACGCCTCCCACAACGCGGTCATCGGGATCAGCGTCGGGCAGGGTGGGATCGAGGCCCAGGATTGGGTGGAGATGCTGATGCGCATGTACCTCAAGTGGGCGCAGTCCCGCTCCTTCGGCACCGAGGTCCTGGATCAGGCGCCGGGGGAGGAGGCAGGGCTCAAGGGCACCACCTTCGTGGTGCGGGGACCTCGCGCCTATGGCCTGCTGCGTTCGGAGCACGGCGTCCACCGCCTGGTGCGGATCTCGCCCTTCGATCAGCAGCACCGTCGCCACACGTCCTTCGCGCTGGTGGAGGTGATGCCGGAGCTGGAGGACGCCGAGGAGTCGGAGATCCAGATCGAAGCCGAGGAGCTCCGCATCGACACCTACCGCTCGACGGGGGCGGGCGGCCAGCACGTGAACAAGACGGACTCCGCGGTGCGCATCACGCATCTGCCGACCGGGATCGTCGTCACCTGCCAGAACGAGCGCTCGCAGATGAAGAACCGGGACATGGCGATGAAGATCCTTCGCTCCCGGCTGCTCCGGCGCCGGCAGGAGGAGAACGCCCGTCAGCGCGACGAGCTCCGCGGTGACGTGATGCCGGCCGAGTTCGGGTCGCAGATCCGCAACTACGTGCTCCAGCCCTACACGCTGGTCAAGGACGTCCGCTCGGGCGTGGAGGTGGGCAACGCCCTGGGAGTGCTGGACGGCGAGATCGACCCCTTCATCGAAGGCTGGCTGCGCTGGCGCCTCTCCCAGGATGGCGCCTAGGCTCTTCGGGATGGCCAGGGAATACCGTTGCGGACACAATCATTAGAGAGTCTGATGAAAGAGACCGAGCCGACCTTCACCCACCGGTTCATACCCGCCGGGCGGGTGGGGGCGCCGACGCTGCTCCTCCTCCACGGCACCGGCGGCGACGAGAGCGACCTGCTGCCGCTGGCTCGGGACCTGCTGCCCGGCGCCGCCCTGCTCAGCCCCCGGGGGAAGGTGCTCGAGGACGGCATGCCGCGCTACTTCCGGCGGCTCGCGGTGGGTGAGTACGACCTCGACGACCTGCGGCTGCGCACCCAGGAGCTGGCCGACTTGGTGGCCGCCGCGACTCGCCGGTACGGTCTCGACGAGGAGCGAGTGGTCGCGGTCGGGTATTCGAACGGCGCCAACATGGCGGCGAGCCTCCTGCTGAGCCGCCCGGAGGTGCTCGCCGGGGCGGTCCTCCTGCGCGCCGGCGTGCCGTTCGAGCCCGAGGCCGCGCCCGCTCTGGAGGGGGTGGCGGTGCTCATCTCGGCCGGGGTCCAGGATCCCTATCACCCGATCGAGCGCGTGGAGAGGCTGCGCCGGCTGCTCGAGGACGGCGGCGCCACGGTGGAGCTGCGCTGGTCGCCCGGCGGCCATTCGCTCACGCGAGAGGAGCTGGACGGCGCGGCGCGATGGCTCCGGGACGCGGTCCCGGCGTCGAGGATGGGAGTGACGCAATGAAGAAGCTGGACGGAATCCACCACATCTCGGCGATCACGGCGGACGGGCCGCGCAACGCGGACTTCTACGCACGCGTGATCGGCCTGCGTCTGGTGAAGAAGACGGTCAACCAGGACGATCCCACCGTCTACCACCTCTTCTACGCGGACGAGCAGGGCAGCCCGGGCTCGGACCTCACCTTCTTCGAGTACCCGGGCGCGCGCAGCGGGCGGCCGGGGGCGGGCATGGTGCACCGGATCTCCTTCCGCGTCGCCTCCGAGGCCGCCCTCGACTTCTGGCGGGAGCGGCTGGCGAGCGAGGGCATCACGGGCGCCCGAGATGCCGCCCACCTTCTGTTCCAGGATCCGGAGGGTCTGGGCCTGGAGCTGATCGCGGACGGCAGCGACGATGCGCCGCTGGTCGCGGTCCACCCCGAGATCCCGCACGAGGTGGCCATCCGGGGTTTCGCCGGCGCTCGCGCCTTCTCCCGCAGTCCCGAGACGAGCCGGGCGTTTCTGGAGCGCACGCTCGGCTTCGCGGCGGCGTCAGGCACCGAGTTCGAGTCGCGGGGCGACAGCCGGAGCTCCTTCTACGGATACGATGCCAGCGACGCCCCGGGGGTGGGGGGCGCCGGGACGGTCCATCACATCGCCTTCGCCTGCCGGACTGAGGATCACGAGGCCTGGCGGGAGCGCGTGCTCGCGGGCGGCGGGGCGCCGACACCGGTGATCGACCGTTACTACTTCCGGTCGGTCTACTTCCGAGAACCGAGCGGGGTCCTCTTCGAGATCGCGACCGTCGGCCCCGGTTTCAGCGCCGATGAGCCGCTCGAGAGCCTGGGCACCTCGCTGGCCCTGCCGCCCAAGTTCGAGCCCATGCGCGAGCGGCTGGAGGGCACCCTGCGCCCGATCCCCAACCCTCGGGCGAGCTGGGCAACCACCGCCCGGCCCGCCTCCTAACCCGCCCGCGGAACGCCGCTCCCGCCGCGGCCCGGCGCTCGGATGCCGGGGCTCGGTGGTCTGGAGCCGCGGTTTGACCTCGATCGGGTAGGCGCCTATACTCACGATCGGGTCCAGCCGACTCCTTGCCGCAGACGCTTCAGCACTCATCCAGGCCATGCTCGTAGAACCAGCTTTCTCGGCCCGCCCGCTGATTCGCTTCCAGCACGTCTGGAAGCGGTATCCGAATGGCACCGATGCCCTCCGAGATGTCAGCCTGAACGTTCCCGAAGGCGATTTCGTGTTCCTGGTCGGACCCTCGGGGGCGGGCAAGTCGACCATGATCCGGCTCCTGATCCGAGAGGAGAAGCCGACCAGGGGCAAGATCTTCGTCGACGGCTCCGAGCTGGGCCGGATGCCGTCCCGCAAGCTCCCCCGCCACCGCCGCAAGGTCGGCCTCGTGTTCCAGGACTTCAAGCTCCTGCCGCGGTTGACCGCCTATGAGAACGTGGCCTTCGCCCTCCGGGTGCACGGGGAGCCCGGACGCCTCATCAGGGAGCGGGCCTCGGACGCCATCGAGACCGTCGGCCTGGCGGGCAAGATCACCAAGTATCCACGGGAGCTGTCCGGCGGCGAGCAGCAGCGGGTGGCGATCGCCCGCGCCCTCGTCCATCGCCCGCGCCTGATCGTGGCGGACGAGCCGACCGGCAACCTCGACCCCGCCACCGCCTGGGAGATCGTGCAGCTCTTCCTGAGCATCAACGCGAGCGGCGCGACCGTGATCATGGCCACTCACAACCGCGAGTTCGTCGACCTGCTCCGGCGTCGGGTGGTTGTCATCGAGGATGGCGGGGTTGTCCGGGACGACCGCGCCGGGAGATACCATGAGGCCCTGGCGGCATCTGCTCTTCGCGCTTAGCACCGCCTGGCAGAGCTTCTGGCGGAACGCGGCGGTCAGCTTCGCCGCGATTCTCTCGATCACCCTGATCCTGATGCTCGCAGGGGTCAGCCTTCTTCTCGGGCACGCCCTCTCGGGAGTCCTGGACAGCTACAAGGCGAAGGTCAGCATGCTCAGCATCAGCATCGCCGACGCGACCCCGCTGACCTCCGTGTACGACTTCGAGAGCCGGCTCCGGGCGGCTCCCGGCGTGACGTCCGTGCGCTTCGTCACCAAGCAGCAGGAGCTGGCGCGCTTCGCCCACGACCCCGGCAATCGGCAGATCGTCCAGGAGATGGAGGGCAATCCGCTCGCGGCGCGCATCGAGGTCCAGGTCGCGAGGCTCGGAGACCTGGCCGGAATCGATCACGCCGCCCGCCAGTGGCGAGGCGCCGACAGGACCAACCCGACCGACTACCAGGGCACCTTCATCACCCGCATGCTTCAGCTCTCCAGATGGCTGACGCTGGCGGGGCTGGTCATGCTCGGGGTGCTGGTGGTGGTCTCGATCGTGATCGTGATGAACACCATCCGCACCGCGGTGTACCACCGGCGCCAGGAGATCGAGGTCATGAGGCTGGTTGGCGCCACCGACTGGTTCGTCCGGGGTCCGTTCGTGATCGAGGGCATCCTGACCGGAACCCTTGCCGCCAGCGTCTCCCTGGGCGTCCTGGCGGCGCTCTACCACCCTTTCGTGACCAACTTCCGTTCGCAGCTGTTCTTCATCCCGCTCTCCTATGACCCCGGTTACGTGAATCAGCTGGCGCGGGTGTTGCTCGTGGGCGGCGCGGCGCTGGGGGCGCTGGGCAGCTACATCGGCGTCCGCCGGTTCGTCCGCATCTAGGCTGTCCGGACTGGCGGGCGGCGGCGGGGGCGCGCGCTCTACCCTTATCCCTGTTGCATAGAGCGAGAGGGCCGCTCGGAGCCGGACTGGGCGTTCTGATCGCGCTGGTCGTCGGGCTCGCGGGCGGGGTGTTCGTCGATCAGAGGTTCCCGGCCCAGGTTCCCATCCTCAATCCCGGCGCGCCGTCCGGCCACATCGACCAGGCCGCCTACAACCAGGCGCTGCGCATCATCCAGGCCCGTTTCTACACGCGCGACCTCGACTACGCCAAGCTCACCCAGGCGAGCATCGGGGGTCTGGTCGGCGCCCTCGGCGATCCCTTCTCGCGATACCTGACGCCCGGCCAGTACCGGCAGCAGCTGCGGAGCTATGCCGGCCAGCTGACGGGGATCGGCATCTACGTGGACTTCCGCGGCCAGTACCCGGTCGTCTCCGGCGTGATCCCGGGCGCCCCGGCGGACAAGGCGGGCCTGAGGCAGGGGGACGTGATCGTCGCCGTCGGCGGGCACGATACCAGGGGCGTCCAGGCCGGCCAGGTCACCGCCGAGATCGAGGGCCGGGCAGGGACGTCGGTCTCACTCACGATCCACCGCGGCGCGGCGAGCCTGACAGTGGCCGTGACCCGGGCCCGGCTGACGGTGCCCTCGGTGACGAGCTGGCACTTTGCGGGGGACATCCTCTACCTCCGCGTGTTCGCGTTCCAGGCGTCCACCGCCCGGGAGTTCGCGGCCCAGCTGAAGGCGGGGCTGCCGGCTCGAGGGGTGATCCTGGACCTCCGCGACAATCCGGGCGGCTTCATCGACGCCGCCCAGAAGGTGGTCAGCCAGTTCGTCGCCAGCGGCGAGGTCTTCTCGGTCCGGGACCGGTCGGGGAATTCGCGGCGGACCGACGTCACCGGCACCCACCCGGCGACGGCCCAGCCTCTGATCGTGCTCGTGAACGGCAACACCGCTTCCGCGGCGGAGATCACCGCGGGCGCCCTCCAGGTCAGGAGACGGGCGCGCCTGGTGGGGGAGAAGACCTTTGGCAAAGGCGAGGTCGAGGAGGACTTCCCGCTCCCCGACGGGGGCGACCTCCACCTGACGATCGAGCACTGGTTCCTGCCCAACGGCCGCAGCGTGCAGCACAACGGACTGACCCCGGACGTGAAGGTCACGGCGCCCGCGGCGGGGCATGCCTTCAACGTCGTCGAGCCGTCCCTCGGACACGCCGGCGACACGCAGTTGAACGAGGCGCTCAAGCTCCTGGGGGGAGCCTGAGGCGGTTGCTCCCAAATCTGCCCGATCCCGGCGCGAGGATGTCGAGGGGCGGTTAGCTCAGTTGGTCCAGAGCGCCTGGCTTACACCCAGGAGGTCGCTGGTTCGAGTCCAGCACCGCCCACACCAGTTCGGTTGAGATAGCGCGAACCACGCGTGGTTGGGGACGGCAGACGCCACGACGGTGTGCGATCCCCGGGATAGGAGGTCAGATGGTCTGGTTGGCGAGGTCCAGGTAGCGGGAGGTGGCGGCCTGGACGCGAGCCAGGGCGGGAGCCGACAGCACCTGGCAGGCCCAGTCCCAGTGGATGGAGACGTGGCCGCCCGGCTGGACGCCGTCCACGAAGCCGTGAGGCCCGATCTGCCGCGTGACCCGGGTCGCCCGCGGCTCGCTCAGGGCAAGCTTTCCCGCCGCCAGGACCAGCGCCGGCCGCTCCACCAGAAGCTCGTCGCCCTCGATCGCGGCCACCTTCCCCCAGCTGATCCGGCAGGAGTCCATCGTCTCCAGCGCGATGTGCGCCTTCTCGTTCCGCATCAATCCCGCCCGCGTATGGATCTCGAAGACGTGGAAGTTGTGGTGGGGCCGGGCCCCCTGCTCGAACTTGGTGGCAAGCCACCCGAAGTCGCCGCCGGTCATCCGCGGCCGGAAGCGGTCGCCCAGCGACTCGAAGAAGGGCGATGCCGCCACCTTCTCCAGGAGCTCGTTGCCGATCCAGTAGGCGGCGACCACCCGCTCGTCGAAGGGGTCGGGCGTGAGACCAGGGCGGAGCTCGACCTGTTCCTGAGTCGCTACTCGAGGGCGGCGGGCCAGGACGATGTCGCCCGGACCACCGCCCTCCCGCCCCCGTGAGGGGAGCGGAGGCCGGACCGGCCTCAGTCGAAGGGCAGGGTGGGGAGGAAGCCGGGCGTCGGGCGCGCCGCGGTGGCCTGCTCGAAGGCGAAGGCGAGGGCGATCAGCTTGGGCTCGCTGAAGGCGGGACCCATGAAGGTGATGCCGATCGGCAGCCGGCGCCAGGCCACGCCCGCCGGCACCGTCACCAGAGGGTACCCGGCGAGGGCGGCCGGCTCACAGCTGGCGCCCAGATAGCGGTCCCCGTTGAGCGGGTCGATGCTCCAGGCGGGGCCTCCGGTGGGGGCCACGACGGCATCCAGCCGGTGGGCCGCGAGCACGGCGTCGATCCCCTCGGCGCGCCCCAGCCGCCGGCATTCCTCCCGCGCCTTCAGATAGACGTCGGCGCTGAGTGAGCCGGTGGCGAGCGATTCCAGGAAGTGCTCCTGGCCGAAGCAGGCCAGCTCCCGATCCGCGTTCGCCTCGTTGAAGGCGACCAGCTCGGCGAGCGACCGCACGCTCACGTCACCTCGCTCCGCGAGGTAGGCATCGATGCCGGCGTGGAACTCGTGGCGGAGGACGACCAGCTCCGCCTCGCTCTCGCGGATCCGCTCCGAGCTGGGGATGTCGGCGGGGTCGATGAGCACGACCCCCTCGCCGGCGAGAACGGAGAGCGCGGCCTCGAAGACCCGGTCGGCGTGCTCGCTGTAGCCGGTGACGGTGGCGCGGGCGACGCCGATGCGCGCGCCCCGGAGAGATCCCGGCTCCAGGAAGCGCGTGTAATCCGCCCGGCCGCGGTCACCCGCCGCCGCGGTGGCGGGGTCTCGGGGATCGGGGCCGGCGATCACGCTCAGCAGGGCGGCGGCGTCCGCCACCGTGCGCGCGTGGACGCCGACGGTGTCCTGGCTGGCGGCGATCGGAATCACCCCCGCCCGGCTGGTCAGGCCCACGGTCGGCTTGATGCCGACCACCCCGCAGGCGGCGGACGGGCACATGATCGAGCCATCGGTCTCCGTCCCCAGCGCCGCCGGCGCCAGGCCCGCCGCGACGGCGGCCGCGGAGCCGGAGCTGGAACCGCCGGGCGAGCGGTCGAGCACGTGCGGATTGCGGCACTGGCCGCCCCGGCCGCTCCAGCCGCTGGAGGAACGCGTCGACCGGAAGTTGGCCCACTCGCTGAGGTTGGCCTTGCCGAGAAGGACCGCGCCCGCCTCCCGCAGGCGCTCGACCACGGTGGCGTCGCGGCTCGGACGCGACTCCGCCAGGGCCAGGGAGCCCGCGCTGGTAGCCATCTGATCGGCGGTGTCGATGTTGTCCTTGACCAGGATCGGTACGCCGTGGAGGGGACCCCGAGGACCGTGGGAACGCCGCTCGACGTCGAGGTCCTTCGCGATCCGGGCGGCGTCCGGATTGACCTCGATCAGCGCCCTCAGCGTGGGACCGGACCGGTCCAGCGCCTCGACCCGCTCCAGGCAGGCGGCGGTCAGCCCGGCGGCCTCGAGGCGGCCCGATTCGAACCTCCGCCAGAGCTCCGCCAGCGTGACCCGGTCGAGCTCCAGATCGTCCCCGCCCGGCTCGCTCAAGCCCCCAACGTTACCGGGACGGCCGGCGAGAGAGTCACTCGGGATCGTGGCCGCCGTCCTCGATGCCTCGCCGGGGGCGGAGAGTCCTGGCCCGCTCGGCCGTCTCCTGGATTCGCTCCCGCGGGGCCTCGTCGGCCGGAGGGGCGCCAGGCCGGGGGAGGCGCGAGCCTGATCTGAATTCAGAAATGGTGGTGCCGAGGGGCAGATTTGAACTGCCGACACGCGGATTTTCAGTCCGCTGCTCTACCAAGCTGAGCTACCTCGGCCCGGGCTCACATTCTACTTGGAGCCCCTCGCGGCCTCCGGGCGAGGCGCCGGCGCCGGCGCGGTTGGCCGCAAGCCTACAGATTGTGAGTGGAAACCTTGACAGCCTTGCTATCAGGTCATAGCCTTGATGGTGTGGACGCGATGACTGGGGCGATCCGCCGCGAACGGGAGGCATCCAGGTCCGGCGACCCAGGGACGCCACGCGCCGTCGGCGCGAGCACCGCTGCGAGGGGGCGATGAGGGAGGATCCGGTCGTCATCGTGGTCCGGGCCGGGTCCCTGCTCGAGGTGCCCGCCTCCATGCTGGGAGAGCCAGGGATCGAGTTCGGTCGCGAGCGCCGCGGCTTCAAGGCCACCCTCCTGGATCGGGCTCGGGCCGCGCTGCGCCTCCTTCTCATCCGCTGATCGGGCCGGCCTCTCTTCGTTCTCGATCGTCGAGCAGCCGGAATGCGGCCGATTCCTAACCGCCGCTCCCAGGCGGGCCGCCCGAATGCGGGCGGGCGATCTGCGAGAGTATCCGATCGGCGATGCCCCGTCTGCTCGGCCGGAGATCCCTCATCCCGCTCTCGCTCGCGCTCATCCTTCTGGGCGCGCTGGCGACCACCGGGTTCGTGCTCGCCGGCCGCCCGGCCACCTATTCCGGCCTCCTCGGGGGCGCCGCCTATCGCATCGAGGTGCCGCGGGACTGGAACGGGAGCCTGCTGCTGTACAGCCACGGCTACGTCGGGCCCGCGCTCGCCAACCCCGCGCGCGACGCCGGTGACCCGGTCACCCACGACTGGCTTCTGGATCACGGATACGCGCTGGCCGGGTCCGCTTACAGCGAGACGGGCTGGGCCGTCCAGCAGGGGGTGAGCGACCAGCTCGCCCTTCTCCAGCGCTTCGATTCGCGGGTGGGCCGACCGCGTCGTGTGATCGCCTGGGGGGACTCGATGGGCGGCCTTATCACGGCGGCCCTGGCCGAGCAGCACCCACGGCTCTTCGCGGGCTCGCTGCCGATGTGCGGGGTCCTCTCCGGCACGGCGGGCTTCTGGAACCGCGCCCTCGACGCCGAGTACGCCCTGCGTCTGCTGCTGGCGCCGCATGCGGGCCTTCAGCTGGTCCACGTCGGGCAGCCGGCGCGCAACTATCAGCTCGCCGAGGCCGCCATCGTGCGGGCGCAGGCGTCACCGGCGGGGCGCGCCCGCCTGGCCCTGGTGGCGGACGTGGCCGGCATCCCGGGCTGGTTCCTCCCCGGCAGCGCGCAGCCGAGGCCGACCAACCTCATCGCCCGGGAGGCCGACCAGGTCGCCTGGGAGGAGCACCCCTACCTCTACTTCGCGTTCGACAGGCGCGCGGAGATGGAGGCCCGAGCGGGAGGCAACCCCTCCGGCAACGTGGGCGTGAGCTATCGGCAGCGGCTGGCGGCGTCGCCGGGCCGGACGGAGGTCGAGGGACTGTACAAGGTGGCGGGGCTCGATCTGGGGCGGGACCTCGCGGAGCTGGACGGGGGCGCCCGCATCAGCCCCGATCCGGCGGCGGCCCGGTACGCGGCCCGGTACGCGAGCCTGGACGGTCCGCTCGAGGTACCGACCTTGACCGTCCACACGACCGGGGACGGGCTGGTCGAGGTGGGGACGGAGCGCCGGTTCGCGGAGGGAGTGGAGGCGGCTCCCGGCACCCTGGCCCAGCTCTACGTGGCCCGGGCCGGACACTGCACGTTCACCCCGGCGGAGACGATCGCCGCCTTCCAGGCGCTCGTTCGGCGGCTGGACACCGGACGCTGGGGCGATCTCGAGCCGGCCGCGCTGAACCGCGCCGCGGGACAGTTGGGCTCATCGGCGAACCGGCTGGGATGGCCGGCCGGCCCGGCCGGCCCGGACTTCGTCAGCTTCTCGCCGCCGGCCTTCTGACTGTCTCGACGACGGCTCAACCGGAGGATGGGGGCGGGCCGGCTGGCGACGCCGAGATGCGCACCTGGCAGGCGTCGCCGGGGGCCAGGCGCAGCGTGATGCGCGCCGCCGCGTGATCCCACGCCGAAGAGAGAACGCAGGCGCCGCTGACCACCGGCGGCGGCAGCGTCAGCGCGGGCCAGGCGACCAGGGCCGGCTGACCGCCGTGCGAGCTCGCCACCTCGAGGGTCAGGGTGCCGCGAACGCCGTCGCCCGGAGTCCCGGTCCTCACCCCGGCGGGCGCCGCCACCAGATAGGGGCGCGCGAGGCGGCGCAGCACGTCCATGTGCAGGCTGCCAGAGGCGGTCCGGACCCCCCAGTGGCCGTCCTGCCGCCACTGCCACCACGCCCAGCCGGTGCCGGATCGATCGAGATCGTCGAGCACCGTCTTCGTCCAGGCGGGGGCGCCCGGCTGCCGGTGATCGATCCCCAGCTCGCCGATCCAGAGCACCGCCGGCAGCCGGCGGGCCTCCGACCGGCGCTCGGCGAGTGCCCTCGCGATCGCCTGTGCCTGGTCGCCCCGGGCGGCGATCAGGGAGCCGGTGTAGAAGTGCGGCGAGTACACGAGGCCGGGGGCGTGAAGGTGGGAGATCTCGGTCGGGAAGCCGCCGAAGAGCGTGCTCTCGACGATGAAGAGATGGTTGGGGTCCACGGAACCGATGGCGTCCACGATCCGCTGGTAGAAGGGCCACATCCACTCGGCGCCGAAGATGCGCGGGGGCAGCGGGAGGACGTGGGGCTCGTTGTAGACGTCGTAGCCGGCAAGGCCGGGATCGTTCCGCAGACGCCCGGCGACGGCCCGCCAGGCGAGGGCGAAGTCGCGCTCCCAGTCCTGGCTGATCCAGAAGTAGCCCACTCCCGCCAGCTGGGAGGGGGAGAGGGTGTCCTGCCAGTGCTGGATCGGGAACCACTTGAGGTCAGGGATGAGCGGCACCCGGGCCCAGCTCGGAATCTCGGAGGCCGGCCCCCAGGCGATGCCCATGTGCATGTCGAGGATCACCCGCAGATGGTGCGCGCCCAGCATGTGGACGGTGCCGACGATCCGGTCCAGGTAGGCGCGATCGATCCTCCCTCGGCTCGGCTCGAGCAGCGACCAGGCGATCGGCAGCCGCACGACGTTGAAGCCGGAGCGCCGCATCAGCTCGGCGTCCGTGGCGTCGAGGGGCGCCGGCTGGAAGGCCGCGCTGAGCAGCGCGTCGTCGTTGAACCCGCGCAGGAGGACGGTGCGCCCGCGATCGTCCACGACCCTGTTCCCGGTCGTGTGAAGCCAGCCCAGGGCGCCCGCCGGCGGGGGCGGCCGATCGGGCGCGGAGATCGATGTGGCGAGGCTCGAGTTGGGCTGGTATCCGATCCCGAACCAGGCCGCCCCCGCGATCAGCGCCGCCACGACTGCGGCGGCCGCGCCGCGCCGCCCGATCCTCGCCCTCCGGGCGACCTCGACCGGAGCGGAGGGAGGCTCGCCATTCCCCGCGCGGGACCGCCGGGGCGAAGCCGGACCCTCAGGTCGGGGAGGAGGGCTCGGGCTTGGGGGCCTCGGGCTTGGGTGGCCGGCCCGGCAGCCGGCGCCACTGGCGGGGGCCGACACCCTGGCTGGGGTTGCCGGCGACGAAGGCGACGGCCCGGGGTTCGACCAGGCAGGCGTCCTTCCGAACCAGGACCCGCTCGCCACGGGGAAGATGCTCGATTACGGCCGTCCGCTCCAGAACCGCCCGGACCCGGACGGTCTGCCCGTCGACGACGGCATCGAAGTCGCCGCCCACCTCGTGGTTCTCAGGGGGCACGATTGACGAAAGGGCAACCATTTCGACCGCGCTGCTCATCCTGAATCCTCCGAGACGGCCGCCAGCGGGCCGCGGGCTGCTGCGTTCGGGCGAGGACCTGAGTACGTTGGGCCGGGGCCGCCGCCTCGGTGGAGGCGAGTCTACCAGAAGCCT
>JBOHUX010000051.1:0-13685 GCA_050734915.1 Candidatus Dormibacteraceae bacterium | reverse complement strand
CGGTACGACCAGGCCGGCGTCCGCGATCAGCTTCAGCTCCAGCCGGAGCACCCGCGCCTGGCCGGGGAGCCCCGGCTCGGCGATCCGAGGCGTGCGACGGCTGGGGGTGGCGAAGTGGACGTTGCCGCGCCCCCCTGATCCGCCCGCGGCGACCGTCAACCGCTCCCCCGCCCGGTCGAGGTCTCCGAGCAGCTCGCCGGTGTCCGCGTCCAGGATCTGGGTCCCGGGCGGCACCTCCACGACCAGGTCCGCCCCGCGCCGACCCTCCTTCCGCGCTCCGGCTCCCGCCGCGCCGTCGTCGGCGCGCAGCCCGCGGCGGCTCGCGAAGGGCGCCAGCGAAGATTGGGAGGTGGAGGCGACCAGGATCACCGACCCGCCGCGGCCGCCGTCGCCGCCGTCGGGGCCTCCCCGGGGCACGAACGGCTCGTGCCGGAAGGAGACGACGCCCCGCCCACCGCGTCCGGCGCGAACGTCGATCCGCGCCGAATCGACCAGCCGGCCGGCGCTACGCGCCCGTGATGGAGACGCGCCGGCCATCCTTACCGACGCGCTCGTACGCCACCGTGCCTGGCACCAGCGCGAACAGCGAGTGGTCGCGGCCCTCTCCCACACCGACGCCGGCATGAATCCGGCTGCCGCGCTGGCGGACGATGATCGCGCCGGCGCCCACCAGCTGGCCGCCGAAGACCTTCACACCCAGCTTCTGAGGGTTGGAGTCGCGGCCGTTTCGCGAGGAGCCGCCGCCCTTCTTATGCGCCATCGAGCACCTCGGGCTTCTCAGCCTTCTCATCGACCGGCCGCCCGCCGGCCGCCCGGGCCGGCTTCGCGGCCTTCTCGGCCGGCGCGGTCGTCTTGGTCTGAGCGGTCTTCTTGGCCGGCGCCTCGCCGGGCAGGCCGAGGATCTCGAGACTGGTCAGGTCGGCCCGCGCGCCGCGATGCACCCGGACACGCTTCTTCGACTTGTAGCGGAGCACATCGATCTTCTGCCCCCGGGTGTGGGCGATCACCCGGGCGTTCAGGGCCACGCCGGCCAGCGCGGGGGTGCCGATCTTGACGTCACCCGCCTGCGCGAGGAGCAGGACGCGATCGAGGGCGATCTCCGTCCCCGGCTCCGCGGTCAGCCGGTCGACCAGAATCCTGTCGCCGGTGGTGACCCGGTACTGCTTGCCGCCGCTGACGACGACGGCCGTCAGCGATCCATCCGACTTGGGCACGAACGGAGATTGTATCAGGAGGCCCGGCCCCGGCCGCTCGCCGGTCAGGCGCCCCGGACGAGGAACGACGTCACCAGTGCGGCGATCGCCGTCGCCACGGCGAGGGCGGCGATCCCCTGGCGATAGAGGATGTTCTGGATGGTCTCGGGGGAGCGGCCGAGCGCCGCCGCCACGACAAGGCTCAGCACCGCCGCGCCCGCCGTGACGGCGAAGAAGCCCAGCACGCCGGGGACGTCCGCGTCCGGAGGCGGAAGGTAGGCGGACGTGAACAGCCCGCAGAGCGGGAGCCAGAGCAGCGCGTGGGGGATCCGGGGCCGGTGCCCCCGGGGCCTTCCGCTCGCGGTCCGGGTGGGGATGATCTGGAGCAGCGGCGGCAGGCAGACCAGGTAGAGGAGTCCCGCGCAGACCTTGAGAGGCAGGAGTCCCTGCACGACGATCGCCCCCAACACCTGTGGGTGAAGATCCTGGGGGATGACGGCGGGCGCGAGCAGCGCCAGCAGCCAGGCCGCCTGCACCCCCAGCATCGATGGCGCATCCTTGTCGGCCCCCCCGATCCAGTCCGCCCAGATCGCCCCCGAAACCGCGAGGGCGGCAACCAGGACGCTCGATTCGGCGGCCGGGACCGGACTGTACGGAAACGTGGTCTGAGACGCCGCCAGGAGCGCCAGCAGCGCCGCCGCCACGACCAGGACGGACGGCGCCCGCGGCGTCCCCAGCAGCGCAGCGACGGGCCCGGTCCGGTGACCCGGCAGCGCCCACAGCGTCACCAGCTCGGCGGCGAACCCGAAGACGGCCATCGCGAGCGCGCCCGGATAGACGAGCAGGGCGACCGTGTGCTGGGCGAGATCGCCCCAGGTCATGGCCGCGACCCCCCGCTCACCTTTGGCGGCGGCCTCATCTGTGGAAGCCGGCCCCGGCCATGAAGATGGCCGGATAGAGCCCGATGCCGAGGCTGATCGCCAGCGCCGCCCCGGTGACCAAGAGGGCACGCCCGCTCGCAGCCCCCAACCCGCGCCCGAGGCGCAGCGATCCCGGCAGCCAGGCCAGCATGATCAGCCCCAGACCCAGAGCCAGCGGCCAGCCGACCCCGGTGGCGGCGCGCAGCAGGAGGACGCGGGCCGGGAATCCGGCGAACGGCGCCGCGCCGGCCAGGGCGACTCCCGTCACCACCAACAGCAGGTCCCGGCGCCGCTCCGACGTGGCTGGCGATGCGGGGGGGGCGCCCAGCAGACCGGGCCGCGCGCACAGGTAGAGCGGCAGCCTGACCAGTGGCAGCGCCAGGAGCAGCAGGTAGGCCGCCTCCCGACCGGAGGCGCCGGCGAGACCGATGGCGGCCATGGCCAGGCCCCAGTCGGCGACCATGGAGTGGCGCCAGGCGGAGGCCTCGCCGGCGGCGACCCAGGCCCCGGTCGCCCCCCAGACGGCGTTGACGAGCCCCAGCCCGACCATCACGGCTTCGAATGCGCCGGCGGCGCCGGGCTCGGGCAGAGCACCGACCATGCCCGCCACGGTGACGCCCAGGACCGGCCCCACGAATCCCGGCCAGACGATCGAGGCTGCCGGCACCGCCTCGCCCGCCTCCAACTCCTGCAGGAAGGGCACCAGCCCGGCGGCGGCGGCGACGCCGAGCGCGAGCGCGACCGCGCCCACCCGCGCGGCTCCCGGCGCTCCCGAGCGGGTGAGCAGGTCGCCGACGGCGAGCAGCAGGACGCCCGCGGCGGGGGCCCGGATGCGGGCCGCGAACGAGCGACCGGCCAGCAGTCTGGACTGGGCCACCGCCAGGCCCAGGACGACGAGTCCGGCGAGGGACGGCGTCGGTGCGGCGGCGAGCGCGACGAGGCCGGCCAGACCGACCAGGGACGCGCCGGCGATCCGGGCCGGCTGCGCCGACGCGACCAGGGCGAGCACGGCGCCCACGCCCGCCGCCACCAGCAAGGCGCGACCCTCGCCGGTGAGCAGGCGCGCCGGGCCGCCCGCCCGATCGGCGGCGACCGCCAGCATCACGGCGACCAGTCCCCCGCCGGCCAGGACGGCCGCCACCGGCTCGGCCAGGCGCCGGCGAGGCACGATCCGAGCGAGCACGCGGGAGGCCTGATCAGGCGGCAACCGGCGGCTTCCTGCTGCCCAGGAGGGCGGCCACCAGCGCCGCCAGGCACCCCAGGGAGACCGCCGGCAGGGCGGGCAGCCCCCCTTCGAGGGCGGCCATGGCGCCCAGGGCGAGGGCCAGCGCCGAGGCGGCGACCAGTCCCCCGGGGGCCTCCTGGGCGGAGATCAGCCGGGCCCCGGCCAGGCCGCCCACGATCAGGACCGCCATCCGCGCCTGGGGCTCCGACGGCCGGGCGAGCAGGGATCCTCCCACCCAGAGCATGGCTCCGCCGACGATGAGGCTGAGGATCAGGCGTGGTGTCGAGCCCGGCCGTAAAACAGCCCAGCGCGGGGGCCTGTCAGCGAGGCGCGGGAGCGCCGCCAGGACCCCGCCCGCGGACACCACCAGGCCCTCCACCAAGCCCGCCGCCCCACCCGCCTCCATGCCCACCGCGACCCCCAGCCCGCCTCCGGCCAGGGCCAGGCCGGCCGCCAGGCCGCGGCCTCCGTCCGCAAGCACGAGCAGGGCGGCGCCCAGCCAGGCGAGCGCGATCGCCAGGGCGCCGATCATCGCGCCCTCACCGCGTGACCGCGATCGCGAGGGCGGCGAAGACCGCCACCCAGAAAAGCGCCGGGCCCCGGGCCATCGCCTCCGAGAACCGCTCCAGGCGCGCCGGCCGGAGTTGAGACAGGTCCCGCGCCCAGGCCGCCAGCGCGGCCACCGGCCGGCGCCACGGGACCTCGAAGAGAGGCCCCGGTACGGGGCCGCCGACCGCGGCCGCCAGGCCACCCCGCCAGCCGGGGGGGCCCAGCCTCAGGGCCAGCCCCGTGATCAACGCCACGGCCAGCAGCGGGGCGCCCAGCCCGAGCGACGCCCAGGTGCCCGCCGCCGTCGCGACCGCGGCCGGGGCCCCGTTCAGGAATCCGCCCGGGGCGGTGGTGACGGCGGCCATGGCGGGCTCGCCCACGTCCGCTTCCAGGAGGCCGAGGCCGGTCCCGGCCAAGAGCGCCAGCGCCGTCAGGCCGAACGCCCAGCGCGAACCCGCCTCGGTCCGTCCCTTGAGCCGGAGCGCGCGCGCCCCTCCCGCCAGCAGGACGGCCCATCCGACCGCCGCCGCGAGAGCGAGGAACCCGCTCACGTCCCTTGCCTCGAATCCCGCCTGGAGCGAGATCAGCCGGGCACCGAAGGTGAGTCCCGGCGCGATCCCGGCCGCCAGTCCCAGGACGGCCAGGGAGCCCAGGGCGCCGGCCTCGGGAGCCAGCGTCAAGAGGGCGACGGTGACCCCGGCGACAACCGCGGCGCTGATGCCGGCCGTGAGTCCGAGGGGGGTGCCGAGCCCGATCCCGATGAGGGCGAACCCGCCTCCGGCGAGCACCGCCTCGGCGAGGTAGGACGCCCGGTCGGCGGCGGCCTGGGCGCGGGCGGCGGCGGCGAGCACGGTCGCGGCGCCGATCCCGGCCAGGATCACATTCACCCAGGGGCTGGGGTATTCGCCGCCGGTGGCGGCATAGGCGCGGGCGAGTATGTAGAGCCCGAGCGGGAGCAGCAGGGCGGCCGCCAATCCACCTCCCCGGCCACCGGCGAGGGCACCCACGAGCCATGTCCGCCAGGGCAGCGTGCCGGCCGTGACGAGGGCGGCGATGGCGATCAGCGCGAAGACCGGGCCGGCCAGAGCGGCGACGGGGATCGCGGCGTAGGTGGCCGTTCCCACGCTGACCTCGAGCACCACCCCGGCCCAGGCAAGCGCCAGGCTGGCGCCGAGCGCCGCCGTCAGATGGCCGGCCGGGCGCCCCTCCAGGCGAAGCACGAACCGTGCCAGGCTGGCGGCGGCACCGAGCGCGAAGGCGGTGAGGAGGATGTCGGCGGCCTCCACGGAGACGAGCGCCGCGCACACGGCCGCCGCGGACAGACCCGCCTCGCCCCCGCTGTGGCGGCGCAGCGTCAGGAGGAGCGCGGCTGGGACCAGCAGGGCGAGCTGGAAGGCGAGGGTGAGGGCGTCCAGGCGGAGGGCGAGGGCGCCGCCGTAGCCGAGGGGGGCGATGCTCACCGACGTCCCGGCGTGGGCGGCGGCCCACCCGAGCACGACCGCGGCCAGCGCCCCCCACGCCCCCAGGCAGGCCACCAGCCGGCCAGGATCGAGGCCCAGCGCCACCAGCCCCCAGCTGACCAGCGCGGCCGCCGCCACGATGGCGGGTGCCACCAGCAGGTAGGGCATCTTAGGTCAGCTTAGAGCGCCTGGCGCCGAGGTCAGCCGGGCGTCAGACGCTCGAGAGCGGCCCGGAGCTCCGCTGCCCTCTTCTGCCGCCGGGCGACCACCTCCGCCGGCGCCTTGGCCCGGAAGTCCCCGTCGGCCAGTCTTGCCTCCGCCTTCGCCAGCTCCGAGGTGAGCCTCGCCTGTTCGGCCTGGCGCCGGGAGGAGTCCGCGCGCACGGCCGGGAACTCCGCCCGGGCCGCCAGCTGGGTGAGGGGAACCCCCGCGCTCCCCAGCTCCGTCACCAGTTCCATCACCGCCATCACGGCCAGAAGGTCGCGTCTCTCGCCGTCGAGGGCGCCTTCGTCGATCAGCAGCCGGCCGCCGCGATCCGGCGCGGCGACGGCCTTGCGAGCGCTCCGGATCTCGTCGACGACCTCCAGCAGCCGGGCCATCGCCCCCTCCGCCTCGGGATCCCGGAACCGCTCGTCGGCCTCCGGCCAGGACGCGCGCAGCAGGTGATCGCGGGTGCCGGGCAGCCGGTGCCACAGCTCCTCGCTGAGGAAGGGCATGAACGGATGCAGCAACCGGAGCACGACGTCCAGGCACTTGAGAGCGACGGCGCGGGCGGCGGGATCCCCGTCGCGCAGCCGCGCCTTGGCCGCCTCTAGGTAGCGGTCGCAGAGCTCGTGCCAGGTGAACTCGTAGATGGCATCGATCGAATTATGGAAGGCGAAGCCTTCGATGCCGCCGGTGACCGCCGTGACGGTGGCATCGAGCCGGGACAGGATCCAGCGGTCGGCGAGGCCGAGGCCGGCGTCGGCGGAGGGGCGGGCGACCGGCGCCGGGCCCAGGTTGGCGATCACCAGCCGGGTGGCATTCCAGAGCTTGTTGGCGAAGCGTCGGAAGCCCTCGATCCGAGTCTCGTCGAAGCGGACGTCCTGGCTCGACATGGCGACCTGGGCGCACCAGGCCCGGAGCGCGTCCGCTCCGTAGCGCTCGATCACCTTGCGGGGGTCCATGCCGGTGCCCAGCGACTTGCTCATCCGCCGTCCGTCCGGCGCCTGGATCGTGCAGTGGATGGCCACGTCGGCGAAGGGGGCTCGATCCATGAACTCGAGCCCGGTCATGATCATCCGGCTCACCCAGAGGTTGATGATGTCCTTGGCGGTGCAGTTGAGGTCGGTCGGGTAGAAGGCCCGCAGGGCGTCGCTCTCGTCCGGCCAGCCGAGGGTGGCAAAGGGCCAGAGTGCGGAGCTGAACCACGTGTCGAGCACATCCGGGTCCTGCCGGAGGGGCGCGACGCCGCATTCGCGGCAGCGGGCGGGGTCGAGCGCGGCGAATGTGTGCCCGTTCGGGCAGGTGAAGACCGGGATCCGGTGGCCGAGCCAGAGCTGGCGGCTGACGCACCAGTCCTTGAGGCCCCGCATCCAGTCCAGATAGGTCCGCTCGTAGCGCTCCGGGTGCCAGCGGACCTCGCCCCGCCGGCTGGCCTTGATCGCGCGCGCCGCCAGATGCTCCATCCTCAGCCACCACTGCTCCGAGATGAGGGGCTCGATGACCGAACCGCAGCGGTCGCAGTGGCCCACCTCGTGACGGTAGGGCTCGGTCCGGACCAGGAAGCCGGCCGCCCGGAGATCGTCGACGACCAGCTCCCTTGCCACGGCGGCCGGGTGCCCGTGGTAGGCGGGCAGCTCGGGGACGTCCATGGTCCCGTCGAGGGCGATGGCGCTGATCGTCGCCAGGCCGTGGCGCTGGCCGACCTCGTAGTCGAGCCCGTCGTGGCCGGGGGTGACCTTGAGGGCGCCGGTCCCGAAGGCGCGCTCCACCGCCTGGTCGGCGATGATCGGCAGCGACCGGCCCACCAGTGGCAGGATCGCCCGCCGGCCGACCAGGTCCCGGTAGCGGACGTCGTCGGGGTGGACGGCGACCGCGACGTCGGCCAGCATCGTCTCCGGGCGCACGGTGGCGATGGTGATCTCGCCGCCGCCCTCGATGTCATAGCGCACGAAGTAGAGGTGGTCCTCGTGCTCCTGCCACTTGACCTCGAGGTCGGAGATGGCGGACATGCACCGCGGGCACCAGTTGACGATCCGGGGCCCCCGGTAGAGCCAGCCCTTCTCCCAGAAATGGATGAAGGCGACCTGCACGGCGCGTACGTAGGCGCCGTCCATCGTGAACCGGAGCCTCGTCCAGTCCAGCGAGGCGCCCAGGTCGCGATACTGGGCGACGATGGTCCCCCCCACCTCCTCGTACCAGGCACGGGTCAGTCGGTCGAACGACTCCCGCCCGATCTCCTCCTTGCTGGTGCCCTCGGTCGCCAGCTGCTTCTCGAGGACGTTCTGGGTGGCGATGGCGGCGTGGTCGTAGCCGGGCAGCCAGAGCACCTCGTAGCCGGTCATCCTGCGGTAGCGCGCCCAGAGATCCTGCACGGCGCCGTTGGTGGCGTGCCCCATGTGCAGCTCGCCGGTCACGTTGGGTGGAGGCACGGCGATCGAGTAGTGCGGCTTGGGGCTGGCGGGATCGGCCGTGAAGAGGCCGGCGTCCTGCCAGCGCGCGTACCAGCCGGCTTCGATGGTCCGCGGATCGTACGCGCTCGGCATCGGCGACGTGGATCGGCTCATGAAGGCGTGGGGAGTCCTCGGGATGGGCGTCTCGCCGGCGACGGTCTAGATGAGCAACCCTACCGCGTCGGTGCCGGCGGCACGCAGGGGCATGGTGACAGCCATTGTAGGAGCCTCGAGAGGGTCGGCCGTCTCGGCCGCGCCACCGGACCCCACGTGCGCCGGCCGCACCGGACAGTACGATTCCGGAGGTGACCCCCGCCGATCTTCGCCCGCTGGTGCCCGCCACCAGTGTGTGCGCCTATCTCAACACCGCCACCTACGGTCCCGCCCCGCGGCCGGTCGTCGAAGCGCTCGACCGCTTCACCAGGGCCTGGTCGGCCGGGTCGGGCGAGTTCGAGGATTGGGAGCGGACCGCCGAGGAATGCCGGCGCCTGTTCGCCGGTCTCATCCACACCCGGGCGGAGCGCATCGCCGTGCAGCCGTTCGTCAGCGGCAGCGCGGGGATGGTGGCGAGCCAGCTGCCGGCGGGGGCGCGGGTCGTGGTCCCGGAAATGGAGTTCACGAGCAACCTCTGGCCCTGGCTCCAGCAGCGCGAGCGCGGGGTCAAGGTGACGCTGGTGGCGGCGGACGCGGGGCGCCTGCCGCGGCAGCGATTCGCGGACGCGATCGCCGGCGGCGCCGACCTCGTCGCCGTCAGCGCCGTGCAGAGCAGCAACGGGTTCCGCACCCCTTTGGCCGGCCTGGCCGAGCTCACCCACCGGGCGGGCGGCCTCCTCTTCGTGGACGCCTGCCAGGCGGCGGGAGCGATCGACCTCGACCCCGCCCGGGACGGCTTCGACATCCTGGCGACGGGCTCCTACAAGTGGCTGATGGGACCGCGGGGCGCCGGCTACCTCTACCTCTCCGAACGGGCGCAGGACCGTCTCCGGCCGGCCGCGCCGGCGTGGAAGTCGGCCCGCGACCCCTCCCGGAGCTACTACGGCGCCGAGGTGGACCTGTCGCCGACCGCCTCCCGATTCGATTCCTCGCTCTCCTGGATCTCCATGGCCGGGGACCGGGAGGCGCTCCGCCTCGTCACCGCCCTCGGCGCGGCGGAGATCGAACGCCACGACATGGCTCTCGCCGCCCGGTTCCGCGCCGGCCTCGACGCGATCGGCCTCTCGCAGGACCGGTGGGCGGCCGCGGAACGCTCGCCGATCGTCGCCGTCGATCTGGCCGACGCCGCCGGCACGGTGGGCCGTCTCCGAGCGGCGGGGGTGATCGCGGCGCAGCGGGCGGGCGGGGCCCGGTTCAGCTTCCACGCCTTCAACGACGACGCCGACGTGGATCGGGCGCTGGAGGCACTGGCCGCCTGACCGGGGCCGCCCCCTGCGAGCGCCTGCCCGCTCCCTCCTGGTCGATGTCCCCGGCGCCGGCGCGCGCGCCGGCTCCCATCGCAAGCTCTGGAAATGCCGCCGCCAGGCGCACCCCGAGGCGGGCCTGGAGCGGGGCCACGTCGATCTCCGAGCGGTCCTCGCGGATGCCGCGCACGACGGCGTCCGCAACGTCTGTCGGCGCCACCTCGCGGGCGATGGGGTTCGCCCTCCGGCCACCCCGCGCCCACATCCCGGCCTCCCTGACGAAGGTCGGGTTGATGACCGAGACGCCGACGCCCGAGCCTCGAAGCTCCTGGCGGACGGCCAGCCCGAAGCCCCGCAGGGCGAACTTGGTGGCGTTGTAGAGAGAGGCGCCTGGGCCCGGTATCTTGCCCGCCAGAGAGCCGATCAGCACCACGTGCCCGCGCCTGCGCCCGACCATGCCCGGCAGCAGCAGCCGGGTCAGGACGATCGCGGACCGGAGGTTGACCTCGAGGGCCGCGTCGATCTCACCGAGCGACATGCCGAGCAGCCGGCCGGCCGCCTGCAGGCCCGCGTTGGCGACCACGATGTCGACCGCGCCGGCCTCCTCGGCGACCCGAGCCGCCTCCCGGCGCCGGGCCAGGTCGGCCACCGTGACCCGGGCGCCCCCCGCCTCCTCGGCCACCTTCTGGAGCGGCTCCGGGCGGCGACCGACGAGGATGAGCTTGACGCCCTCGGCCGCGAGGCGGCGGGCGATGAACGGACCGATGCCCCCGGACGCTCCGGTGAGGAGCGCGGTCCCGCCGCTCAAGTCCCTCATCGCTCGTCCGGGCTACCGGCGTCGCAGCGGATGCACCCGGTCACCCGGAAAGCTGGGAGCCTGGCTTCGACGCCGCCCAGTCGAGGCCTCCGCCCGGTCGCGCGCCGGGGAACTCGGTGAGCTCCCCCGCAGGTCAGGCCGACTCGCCCGCGATCAGGCGCGGCTCGTCGTCGCCCTCGCTGAACTCGAACTCGGGCTCCTCGGCGTCGACGATCGACTTCTCGCTGATGATGCAGCGCTTGATGTCGGGACGGGAGGGCACCTCGAACATCGAGTTCAGGAGGACCTCCTCGATGATCGATTTGAGACCCCTTGCGCCGGTGCCCCGGCCGAGAGCCTTGCTCGCGATCGCCTCCATCGAGCCGACCTCGAAGATGAGCTCCACGTTGTCCAGTGAGAAGAACTTCTGGTACTGCTTCACGAACGCGTTCTTGGGCTCGGTCAGGATGCGGACGATGTCCCCCTCCTCGAGATAGTCGAGGGTGACCGTGATCGGGAGCCGGCCCACGAACTCGGGGATGAACCCGTACTTGAGGAGGTCCTGGGGCTGGAGGTGATGGAGGATCGCCGAGCGGTCCCTCCCCTGCCGTTCCGGGGCGGGGGCACCGAACCCGATCGACTTCTGGCCGACGCGGTGCTCGATCACGCGCTCGAGACCGTCGAACGCGCCTCCGCAGATGAAGAGGATGTTGGTCGTATTGATCTGGATGAAGTCCTGGTGTGGGTGCTTGCGGCCCCCCTGCGGCGGAACGTTGGCGATCGTGCCCTCGAGGATCTTGAGGAGCGCCTGCTGGACGCCTTCACCGGAGACGTCGCGGGTGATGGAGGGGTTGTCGGACTTGCGCGCGATCTTGTCGATCTCGTCGATGTAGATGATCCCCCGCTCCGCCCGGCTGATGTCGAAGTCGGCCGCCTGGATGAGGCGGAGGAGAATGTTCTCCACATCCTCGCCCACGTAGCCGGCCTCGGTGAGACTGGTGGCGTCGGCGATGGCGAAGGGGACGTCCAGGATCTTGGCCAGCGTCTGGGCGAGGAGAGTCTTGCCGCAGCCGGTGGGACCCACCAGGAGCACGTTCGATTTCTGCAGCTCGACGTCGCCGACCATCTTCGAGGCGGAGATCCGCTTGTAGTGGTTGTAGACCTGCACCGAGAGGACCTTCTTGGCCTGGTCCTGGCCGATCACGTACTGGTCGAGCGCGGCGCAGATCGTCTTCGGATTGGGGATGAACCCGCTCTTGGCCTTCTTGGAGCCGGCCGAGCGATTGTCCTCCTCCAAGACCTCCTGGCAGAGGTCGATGCACTGGTCACAGATGTACACGCCGGGGCCCGCCACGAGCTTGCGAACCTGGTCCTGTCCCTTGCCGCAGAAGGAGCAGCGGGTGTACCGGCGCCTGTCGTCCCTGTCGCTCATGCCTTGGTCCTGGGCGCCCGGTCCCGGCGGCGAGTCCGGAGCGGGCCGATCATCCCCCCCCAGAATCGCGTTCGCAGCTCATGTGTGTACCCGTTGGCCTTCTTGCAGCCGGCCGAGCGGTTGTCCTCCTCCAGGACCTCCTGGCAGAGGCTGATGCACTGATCGCAGATGTAGACGCCCGGACCCGCCACCAGCTTGCGGACCTGGTCCTGTCCCTTGCCGCAGAAGGAGCAGCGGGTGGAGCGGCGCCTGTCGTCCCTGTCGTTCATACCATGTCCAAGTTGTGCTGAGCCCTCACGACGAAGCCGGAGCCGGCCGATTATCCCCTCTCAGGATCTCGTTCGCAACCCTGATGCACTCGCTGCAGATGTAGACGCCGGGGCCGGCCACCAAGCGTACGCCGAGATCTCCCTGAGCCTTGCCGCAGAACGAGCAGACCGGCTTGTGCCGGGTGACGTTCGGCGACCTCTCCTTGCGCCGGAAGATCATGGCCGCTAACTGGCCTTCTCGGCCACGCTCCCAACCGGGCTCACCTTGGGAGGAGCCTGAATGATGTCGTCGATGATCCCGTAGGCCCTGGCCTGCTCGGGCGTCATGAAGAAGTCCCGCTCGGTGTCCTGCTGCACGCGGTCGATCGGCTGCCCGGTGTGCTTGGCGAGGATCTCGTTGAGCAGCTCGCGGGTGCGCAGCATCTCCTTGGCGTGGATCTGGATGTCCGTGGCCTGGCCCTGCATGCCGCCCATCGGCTGGTGAATGAGGATGTTCGAGTGAGGCAGCGCGTAGCGCTTGCCCTTGGTACCCCCGGCGAGCAGGACCGCGCCCATCGAGTAGGCCATGCCCGTGCAGATCGTGGAGACGTCGGGCTTGACGAACTGCATGGTGTCGTAGATGGCGAGTCCCGCGTTGACATGGCCGCCCGGGCTGTTGACGTAGATGGCGATGTCCTTCTCGGGGTCCTCGCTCTGAAGGAACAGCAACTGGGCGATCACCAGGTTGGCGACCTGGTCGTCGATCGGCGTCCCGATGAATATGATCCGGTCCTTGAGGAGCCTCGAATAGATGTCGAAAGCCCGCTCGCCGCGGTTGCTGGTCTCGACCACCATCGGCACCAGATAGCTGATCGGCTGTCGCTCGAACTGCTTCATCCTCTGCTCCCGGCCATTCTAGGCGTGGCCTCTTGAATTCACTGGCTGCGGTTCACGTCCTGTGGGCGGATGAGGAGGTGGCCGGCGCCACCGGCGCGGGCCCGGCGGGAGCCTCCTTCGGGTGAGCATTCCCAGCCGCCAGCTCCACCAATCGCCGGAGGGTCTGGAGCCGACGCAGGCGGTGCGTAAAGTAATCGCGAGCCGCCGGCGACGCCAGAATCTCGTCCACCTTGCCCTCGGGCTCGGGGTCGCGGGCCGTCTCCTCGCGCGTGTACGCGACCAATTCCTCCTCGGCCGGCTCGACGGATTCCCGCCGGGAGACCTCCTCCAGGACCATGTCCACCTTGAGGCGGCCCTCCGCATCCGGTCCCGCCTGCGCCAGCCACTCCTCGCCGGTCGTGCCGAGGTAGTCGAGGTAGCGGTCGAGCCGCAGACCCTGCCGGGAGAGGCGGGTCTGCAGGTCCTCCACGTGTCGCGCGACCTCGCGGTCGACCAGCGACTGGGGGATCTCGACGGCTGAGGCCTCGACCAGTCGCTTCAAGACCTGCTGCTCGTAGGCGAGCTCGTCCACCCGCTCGGCCGCCACCTCGAGCTCGCCTCGGACCGCCTCCCGGAACTCGGCCGCGGTCCCCTGGCGCCCCCCGGAGAGGCGGCCGGCGAGGTCGTCGTCGAGGTCGGGGACCAATTTCTCCTTGACGCCGCGCACGGTCATCCGGAGGTGGGCGGCATGGCCGGCCAGGCTCGGGTCGGGGTGCTCCGCGGGCAGTGTGACGTCAGCCTCGGCGACCTCGCCCACGTTCTTGCCGGGCAGCACCCCGAACAGCTCGGGGATGATCGTCCCCTCTCCCACCTCGAGCTCGGTGGCACGCCGGGCCTCGGACTCGACCGCCTGGCCCTCGACCTCGACGTCGAGG
>JBOHUX010000050.1:0-13730 GCA_050734915.1 Candidatus Dormibacteraceae bacterium | reverse complement strand
TACAACTACGAGCGCGCCCACACCGGCCGGCGGAGCGCCGGGCGCACCCCCGCCGAGATGGTCTACGGTGCTCGGAAGATGCGCCCGCGATGAGGGTCACCTGTCGCCTCATCTCGTGCGCTGTTCATGCTAGTGTCCCGCCCGGGCCCCGCCTTCGGCCGGGAGCCCCCGCCCTCGTTGATAGACTGGACCGGCCGCGCCGACGTAGCTCAGCTGGCAGAGCAGCCGCCTCGTAAGTGGCAGGTCGGGAGTTCGAATCTCCCCGTCGGCTCCCAGCGCCGGCCGGCGAGGGGTCGCCCTCATCTCACCGGTCGCGGAGGAGGCGTGGAAATCAGAGTGTTGGGGAGGCGAGCGGACGCGCCCGGCGATCGCTATGCGATCTGGCTGGGTCTGCTCGCCGCCGGGCAGGCGGCGGACGTCCTCACCAGCGGCGCCGGCATGAGCCGGGGCACCCTGGAGGCGAACTGGGTGGCGGCCGCCATCCTCGCCGCCGGCGGACTGGGCCTGCTCTGGATCCTCAAGATGGTGGTCGTCATCGCCGTGGGCGCCTCGATCCTCATGGCCCGCGCCTGGGCACGCCAGCATCCAGGGCGGCGCGCGGACATGCTCCTGGCCCTCGTCTGGCGCGGCACCCAGCTCTCGGTCGTCTCCCTGGTCGCGATCTCGACCAACAACCTGGTCCAGAGCCTGCGCTGAGCTGCCGGGCGGGGTGCCGGCAACGCCGGGTGCAATGGGGAGTGAAGGGACGCGGAGGAGCCCTTTCGGTCCCGGTCAGACCTCGCGGTAGTCGGCGTCCACCACGTCCTCGCCGCCCGGCCGGCCCCCGGCCGCCTCCGGCCCCGCCTCGGCGGCGCCCTCGTGGGCGCCGGCCCCGGCGCCCGCGCCCTGATAGATGTGCTCGCCGACCTTCTGCAGGGACTGGTTGAAGTCGTCCATGGCGGCCTTGATCGCGGCCACGTCGCTGCCCTTGGTGGCCTCCCGCAGCACCTCGATCTTGGCGTTGATCTCCGTCTTGAGCTCGGCCGGGATCCGCTCCTCGTTCTCCTTGAGGGTCTTCTCAGCCTGGTAGATCATCTGGTCGGACTGGTTACGGGCCTCGATCTCCTCGCGCTTGTGGCGGTCGTCGGCCGAGTGCGCCTCCGCCTCCTTCACCAGCCGGGCCACCTCGTCCTTGCTCAGCGTCGAGGAGGCGGTGATGGTGACCGACTGCTCGCGTCCGGTCCCCTTGTCCTGCGCCTTCACGGTGAGGATGCCATTGGCGTCGATGTCGAACGTGACCTCGACCTGTGGCATCCCCCTCGGCGCGGGCGGGATGCCGTCCAGGATGAAGCGGCCGAGCGTCCGGTTGTCGGCGGACATCTCCCGCTCCCCCTGGAGCGCGTGCACCTCGACCGACGTCTGGCTGTCGGCGGCGGTGCTGAAGATCTGGGAGCGCGAGGTGGGGATGGTCGTGTTGCGCTCGATCAGCTTCGTGAAGACCCCGCCCAGCGTCTCGATGCCGAGCGAGAGCGGTGTCACGTCGAGGAGGAGGACGTCCTTCACCTCGCCCTTGAGCACGCCGGCCTGGATCGCGGCGCCGACGGCGACGACCTCGTCCGGGTTGACGCCCTTGTGCGGCTCCTTGCCGCCCGACAGGTCCTTGACCAGCTGCTGGATGACCGGCATCCGGGTCGAGCCCCCGACCAGCACCACCTCGTTGATGTCGGTCGGGGTGAGACCGGCGTCCTTGAGCGCATCCATGAAGGGCGCCTTGCAGCGGTTGGTGAGGTCCGCCGTCAGCGACTCGAACCGGGCTCGGGTGAGCGTCATCTCGAGGTGCTTGGGACCGGTCTGGTCCGCTGTGATGAACGGCAGGTTGATGGTCGTCTCCAGCCGGCTCGAGAGCTCCACCTTGGCCCGCTCAGCGGCTTCGGTCAGCCGCTGGAGCGCCTGCCGATCCGCTTTGAGGTCGATCCCGTTCTCCTTCTTGAACTCCTCCGCCATCCAGTCCACGACCCGGCGGTCGTAGTCGTCCCCCCCGAGGTGGGTGTCTCCGTTGGTGGACTTGACCTCGAAGACGCCCTCGCCGACCTCCAGGATGGAGACGTCGAAGGTGCCGCCGCCGAGGTCGAAGACCAGGATCGTCTCGTTCTCCTTCTTGTCGAGCCCGTAGGCGAGCGAGGCCGCGGTGGGCTCGTTGATGATCCGGAGCACCGTGAGGCCCGCGATCTGGCCAGCGTTCTTGGTCGCCTGCCGCTGGGAGTCGTTGAAGTAGGCGGGAACCGTGATCACCGCGTCGGTGACCTTCTCGCCCAGGTAGGCCTCGGCGTCGGTCTTCAGCTTCTGGAGGGTCATCGCCGAGATCTCCTCGGGGGTGAACTCCTTGCCCGCGTTGGGGATCCGAACGAGGACGCGATCGTCTTTGCCGGCCTTGACCTCGTAGGGGACGATCGCCCGTTCGCTCTCCACCTCGGAGAGGCGGCGCCCCATGAACCGCTTGATGGAGGAGACGGTGTTCTCCGGGTTGACCGCCGCCTGGCGGCGCGCGAGGTTCCCGACCAGGCGCTCGCCGGACTTCGTGAAGGCGACCACGGAGGGGGTCGTCCGCGCTCCCTCCGAGTTCGGGATCACCACCGGCTCGCCACCCTCCATGACGGCGATCACAGAGTTCGTCGTCCCCAGGTCGATGCCTACCGTCTTCGCCATCGTCTCCTCCGATCACGATCCGTCGTGCCGCTCGCGCGGGTCCGGATCTCTCAATCCTCGAATCTTCGCCCGAATGCGATCCCCCGCCGGGGACGCCTTACTTCTTCCCCACCGGCGAACGGGTCAAAACCAATCTCCGCACCCCCGGCGCACCCCTGGCGGGGGGTCGGCCGGCGGCCTCCGGTATCCTTCCTGCGAATTGGAGGAGCTACGGATCGCCAGTCTCCGCGCGCTCGCCGAGATGGGCGGCTCGGTCCTGGAGGTGGAGGGCAAGGCCGTCGTCCGCCAGCCGGGCGGGTTCAGCGAATTCGCCAACCAGCCCGGTTCCATGCTGGAGGTCGAGGAGGCTCGGGTGCGCGTTCACGGCCACCGGGGCGCCGGCGTCTGGGAGACGGTCGAGGGCGTCAGCCTCAACTGTGACCGGGTCGTGCTCCTGGTACCCCTCGACGGGGCGGACCCTGGCCTCGAGCCCGACCTCGCCGGCGAGCATCAGATGGTCCGGGCCAAGCTCTTCATGGTCGGGATCGAGGTGACGGGCTTCGTGGCGACCGCCGTCCAGGACACGGTCGCCAACCTCCTGGAGGAGAGCCGGGCGAGATTCGTGCGGGTCGCGGAGGCCCGCCTCTTCTCGGGCCCCGACCGCCACTGGCTGGACGACCGGCCCGACGGGGTCCGGTTCTGCCTCGTCAACCGGCGACTGGTGACGGCCTGCATCGAGACCCGGCCCGGGGCCGACTGAAAGCGCTGGCGGCGAGAGAATGTAAGGGATGGCTGACAGCATCGAGCTCGAACCGGTCGAGGCGCTGGCTGTGGCCACGTCGGGCGAACCGGGTCACCGCCAGTTCTTCCTCCAGGCGCGGGGCGCCGGCCGGATCGTCACCCTGGCCTGCGAGAAGTTCCACATCCAGGGCCTGCTCGCCCGCATCCAGCAGCTCCTGGACGCCCAGGGCCTCGACGTCGCCGGTCCGGCCCGAAGCCCCGCCGAGGCTGCGGGGGCGGTCGAGCCGCTCGATGTGGCCTGGGAAGTGACCGAGATGGGGCTCGGATTCCACGAGAGCCGCGGCCAGTTCGTCATCGTGGCCAAGGAGGCACCCGGCGAGCACGAGGGGGCGACGGCCCGATTCTGGGCGTCGCCGGAGCAGATCCGGATCTTCGCCCGCCAGGCGGGCGAGGTCCTCGCCGGCGGCCGGCCGGTCTGCAGCCACTGCGGCCTCCCGATCGATCCCGAGGGACATCCCTGCCCGGCGGCCAATGGCTCCCGGCCCGTCTTCTGACCGGCCGGACTCCCGGGCGCGCGGGGCGGCTCTCGAATTCGACTTCGACGGCGCCCGGAGTGCCCTGCTCCGGGCGAGCTCGATCGAGCCGATCGGCCTCCTTCATCGGTCCAGCAACTACACCTTCCTGGTCCGCCTCACCGTGGACGCCACCGAGCACCTCGGCATCTACAAGCCCGGCCGCGGGGAGACCCCGCTCTGGGACTTCCCGGCCGGGACCCTCTATCGGCGCGAGGTGGCGGCCTACGTCCTCTCCCGGGCGCTCGGCTGGCCGCTGGTGCCGCCGACCGTCGTGCGCGAGGACGCGCCCCACGGCCCGGGCGCCCTCCAGCACTTCGTGGAGGCCGACCTCAGCCGGCACTATCTGGGGCTGGACCGGCGACCGCGCCGGACCTGGCTGCCAGTGGCCCTCTTCGATGTCCTCGCCAACAACGCGGATCGGAAGTCGGGCCACTGCCTGTTCGACGAGGCTGGCCGGCCATGGATGATCGACCATGGCCTCACCTTCCACCGCGAGGACAAGCTGCGGACCGTGATCTGGGACTTCGCCGGCGAGAGGCTCCCGGCCGAGCTGCGGGGCGACCTGGTCCGGGTCGCCCGCCAGCTGGAGGGGGACTCCCTCGGTGGCGAGCTCCGCTCCCTCCTCGCCTCCGCCGAGGTGCGCATGCTGAGGCGGCGGCTCGAGATGGCGCTGGAACCCGGCTGGACTTTCCCCGGCCCCAGCTCCGGCTGGTCGGTACCCTGGCCGGTCGTGTGAGGGCGGGTTCCGTCGGGTGGAGACGCCCGCTCCTCCTCCTTGCGCTGACGGCTGTGATGGCGGCGGGGATCACGGGCGCCGTCCCCGCGGCCGCCGACACCCCACCACCGACTCCGAGCCCGTCCGCGTCAACGCCGCCCCCCGACGCCCAGCTCAACGTGCTCCCTCCCGCCGCCCCGGCCGGCACCCGGCTGGCCATCGACGGCAAGGGGTTCAACCCCGGGGAGTCCGTGACCCTCGAATGGGACACCCCGCAGACGGTGATCCAGAAGGTGATCGCGAAGCCCGACGGGACCTTCGAGGCCGGCTATACCGTGCCCGCCGACAGCGCCGGCCAACACAACATCTGTGCGGCAGAGGTGCCGGGCGTCTGCACGCAGTTCACGACCCAGGCGCCAGGACCGGCTCCCACCCCGACCCCCTCCGCCCCGGCCGCGCCCCCCTCGCCGGGACCGAGCGCGGGCGCCTCCTCGCCGGCGACGCTCCCCGCCGCCCGGCCCCAGCCGGGGGTGAGCGCGACCGCCATGCTGCTGCGGCCGCCCTTCGTCATCTTCCCGATCCTAGCGATCGCCGCCGCCATCGCCGGCCTCGCGCTCTGGCTCCGCAACCGCCGCGGTTCCCGCCCACCCCCCATCTCGGCGACCGTCGTCCACCGTTCGCGATCACGGGAGCGGGCCGAGCCGGCGCCATGGCCCTTCGCGGTCCGCCCCGTACCGGGTCACGAGCCGCCTCCGGAGACGGCGGCGCCCGGCGCCGAACCAGCGCATTCCGAGGCCGATCCAGCGGTGCCCCCCACCCCATCTCCCAGCGGCCAGGATGCGCCTCGCTCTCGAACTCCGGCCCCGGACGACCCCCCGGACCTGCCCGAACCCGGCGACTGAGCCAGGATCGCATCTGAGGCTCGCCCGGATCAGCCCCTGAAGGCCGAGGGCGGTCCCGGCGGCAGATACGGCGCCGGGTCGACGGGCTGCCCGGCGATCCTCAACTCGAAGTGACAGTGGGGCCCGGTGGAGTTCCCGGTCGAACCCTCGAGCCCGATCGGCTGGCCCTGGCTGACCGTCTGGCCGACCTTCACCAGCGACTGCTCCAGATGCCCGTAGAGGGTGGCCAGGCCCCCCGGGTGGCCGAGCACGACGTAGTTGCCGTATCCGAAGTGGCTGCTTCCGACCAGCACCACCACTCCGTCATCCGCGGCCATCACCGGCGTCCCGATGGGGGCGGCGATGTCGATGCCGGTGTGGAAGTGCGGATAGCCGTCGAAGGGGGGCTCCATGGGCTCGCCGGTGGGCCCGAACGGCTGCGTGATGACGGCGGTCGCCAGGGGCCAGATGAAGCGGAACTGCCGGGAGTGCTGGGCGCTGATCTGGAGCGGCGCGCCCGGGTTGGCCCGTTCGGAGAGCTGGACCTGGGTCCAGACCTGCTCCATGGCCGCCGCGATGATCTGATCCTGCTGCTGCTGGAGGAGCTCGGCGACACGCTTGGCGAGATCGGCCGACTGGTGCTTGACGGAGCCGAGCTCGGTCTGGGTCTGGGAGATCTTCTCGGCGAGCCGGGCGCTCGAGTCCGCCTGCTGCCGCCGCAGGTCCTGGAGCTTGCCGAGCGCCGCGCTGAGCGTGTTCCGCTGCGCGGCCTGCTCCTCCCGATCCTGGCGACGGAGCAGGAGCTGGTGATCGAGTGAGCGGACATCGGCGTCGAGCTGCACCTTGAGGGTCGAGGCCCGAGCTCCCGCCGAGCGCAGGTCCATGACACCGGTCAGCAGGGCACCCAGGTTGGGCGCCTCGGCGACCATCAAGAGGAGCGAGGAGGGCTGGACGTAGATCGCCCGCGCCAGCTCCCGCAGCTCTGCCCGCTCGGCGGCGATATGGGCCTGGGTGGCCTGAACGTGGCCGGCGAGTCTCGACAGCTCCCCGTCCAGCCGGGTGATGCGCGCGGTGGCGGTCGCGATCTGAGCCGAGACCGCCAGCTGCTCCTTATCGTTCTCCTGGAGGGAGCGCTCGATCTGCTGCTGAGCGCTCATCGCACCCGCCAGTCCGCTCCCGAGCTGCGCCATGACCTGCAGCATGGCCGCCTGCTGGGCCTTCGCCTGGGCGAGCTGATCGCTCTTCGAATCCGCCGCGGCGGGGGTCGGCGGCGCGCCTGCCCAGGTCGCCAGGGCCCCCAGGACGGCGAGGCCCACGGCGGCCGCGCGCATTCGACGCCACCCCCCGGTCATAACCCGAAGCGGGATAACGCCCGCCGGGGATGGTTTCCGGCGGTCAGGTCTCGAGGTGGCGGCGGAGGCTGATCAGCGAGGAGCCTGATCCCAGGAGCAGCCCGGCGACGAATAGGCCCAGCGCCGCGACCACCGCGAGCCGGACCGTCATGCCCGGCGCCACCTGGGCGAACGCCCCCGCGCCCGCCTGAATGGCGGCGAGGCTGAGCGCGACGGTGATCAGGCCCGCCACGGCTCCCGCCAGGCCTCCCGTCATCGCCCCCTCGATCACGAAGGGACCTCTCACCATCCATCGCGGAGCGCCCACCAGCTGCATGATCGACACCTCGTCCCGCCGGGCGTGGATCGCCGCCCGGATCGAGTTCGCGGTTACGGTGATGGCGATGAAGCCGAGAAGCGCAAGGAAGGCCACGCCGGCCACCGCCACGCCGATCATCAGCTTCTGGATCCGGGAGTAGGCGTTCTTGTCGTAGGAGGTCGGAAAGACGGGGTCCACCAGCGGTGACTGGCGGACCGTGGCGTCGATCCGGCCGACCTGGCCGACGTCTGTCACCTGCACGTCGAGGCTGGCGGGGAAGGGGTTCGACCCCGACGACTTGATCAGGGTGTTGAGACCGGGCCGACGCTGAGCCCGGGCGAGCGCCTGGGCCTTGCTGACGTAGGTCACCGAACGGACCATGGAGTTCTCGCTCAGGCTCAGCCGGAGGCTCTGGACCTGCGCGGGCTTGGCGTCGTCTCGGAGATAGACGTGCAGGAGCGAAGCGTCCCTCGCCTCAGCCTGGGCGAGGTTGCTCATCGCCACCCCCACCAGTCCCACGAGCCCGCTCAGCAGGAGGAGGAGCGTGATCGAGCCCAGCGCGGGTGCGGTGCTGCCGAGGTTGCGGAGCCAGTTCCGCCCCGCGCTGCCGACGAGGTAGCGGAAAGCGTTGCGGAGGACGGCGACCGCATTCAGGCGGCGCGGGAAGCGAGCGGTCAGGACCATGCCAGCCAGACCATCCTTCCCGTGTGTCCGGCGGGCTGGTCCCGGACCAGACGCCCGTTGACCAGGGTCAGCACGCGACGCTGAAGCTTGGTCACGATGTCCACATTGTGGGTGGCGACGAGAACGGTCGTGCCGTAGCGGGCGATCGCTTCGAACAAATCCATGATCTGCCAGGCGGTCTCCATATCCAGATTCCCGGTCGGCTCGTCCGCGATCAGCAGCGGCGGCTGGCTGACCACGGCGCGGGCGATGGCGATGCGCTGCTGCTGCCCGCCCGAGAGCTCGGACGGCAGCGCGCCCGCTCTCTCTCCGAGCCCCACCGCGTCGAGCGCGTCCAGCGCCCGATCCTTCGCCTCGCGAACCGAGGTCCTGAGGTCGCTGACCTGGAGCGCGAAGGCGACATTCTCGAGCGCGGTCAGCCGGGGCAGGAGCTTGTAGTCCTGGAAGACGACGCCGACCCTCCGGCGCAGCTCCGCCACCTTACCAGCAGGGAGGTGGTGAGCGGGCATGCCATCCACCCAGACCTCGCCGTCGCTGGGCCGGATCTCCCGGTTGATGAGCTTGAGCAGCGTCGTCTTGCCGGCGCCGCTGGGGCCGACCAGGAACACCAGTTCACCCGGCTCCAGGCGGAGATGAACATCGTCCAGCGCGACCAGGCGGTCGTAGCAGCGGGAGACGGCGATGAACTCGACGAGGGAGGGCAACCTAATGAAGGGTAACGATAGAGGGGGGACAACCCCTTTCCTGCGCTCGTAAAGCACTGTAAATTCTGGATCCCGAGCTTGCGACGCGCCTCCCCGGGCGCCGGCTCGAGGCCTGGTGACATGCTGCCCCGATGCCGGCCCCACCCGACGGTCCGCCCGCACGCCACAACGTCATCCTGAGCCATCCCGCGTTCCGGCGCCTGTGGCTCGCGCGCAGCATCTCCCACGTCGGCGACGGGGCCGCCCTGATCGCGCTTTTGCTCTACGTCAAGGACGTCGAGCGATCTGGATTCGCGGTCGCCGGCCTCCTCCTCGCCCAGTCGCTCCCCCACCTGCTGGGACCGCTCGCGGGCGCTGTCGTGGACCGGACCCGCCTCCGCCGGCTCATGATCGGCTGCGATCTGGGCCAGGCCCTCATCTTCGCGGCCATCGCCTGGTGGCAGCCACCCTACGCGACACTCCTCCTCATGGTGGGGGGTGCCGCGATCCTCGACACCACCTTCGGCCCCGCCGCCCAGAGCGCGGTGCCCGCCCTCGTCGAGCGGGCCGACCTCATGCACGCCAACGCCTGGATGGGGACCTCGCTCAACCTCCAGGTCGCCCTGGGGCCCTTCGTCGGCGGCGGCTTGGTGACCGCGTTCGGCGCCCGCGGCGGCCTGGCGGCGAACGCGCTCAGCTTCGTCATCTCGGCCGCGCTTCTCACCGGCCTGCCCCGACTCCGTCCCGCGGCGTCGGCCGCCACGGCCGGGATCCTCTCGGGCGGCCGGGAGGGCCTGCTCTTCGTGTGGCGGCATCCCCTGCTGCGCGCGCTCGTCGCCGGGCTCTTCATGTTCGTCGCCTTCACCGGCGTGGACAACGTCTCCCTCGTCTTCCTGACCCGCGACGTGCTCCACGCCAGCGCGCTGGGTTTCGGGGTCGTCACGGGAGCCTTTGGGATCGGCATGCTGGCGGCCTCGGCCGCCCTCTCCTGGCTCGGCCGCCGCTTCCGGGCCGGCCCGTTGATCCTGGTCGCGTGGCTGCTGCTGGGGGCGGCCACGCTCGGGACCGGGCTCGCTCCCAGTGTCGGCGCCGCCGCCGCGCTGCAGATGGTCGCCGGAATCGGCAACGGCGCCGACACCGTCTCCTACGCCACCATCGTCCAGCGAAGCGTCCCGCCCGCGCTGCTGGGCCGCATCTTCGGTCTCGTCGGCGCGGCCGCGTTTGCGGGCATCGCCCTGGCCTACGTGCTCGCCGGCGCCCTCCTCGCCTCCACCTCACCCCGCACGACCATCGTCATCGGTGGGGCGGGCGGTCTCGCCGTCCTGCTCTGGGCGGGACCGGTCATCTGGAGAGCCTCGAGAGCGGTCGAATAGGCGGGTGGGCCGGCATAAGCCGCCCGGTGAGGGGAGGCCGTACGGCCTTCCCTCTCACTCTTCATCGCACCCGCCGTCGCACCCGCCGCCGAGCCTGAGACCGGCCCGGCTAGGTGCCGCTCTCGGTCGGAGGGGTGGCCGCGGTCCGGCGCCGGCGGGTGGTGGTCGCGCCCCGTCCCCGAGGCGCCCGCCGGCGGGTGGTCCCGCCGGCATCGATGGCACGCTGCACGCGGCGCTGGATCGTCCGCAGGCCGCGCTCCACGGTGGTGCTCGTGGCGACGGTTCCCCGCGCGCTGAGCCGATCGACCTGCCGCTTGAGCTTGCGGTTTTCCTTGATCAACTGGTCGATCATCTGGTTCAAGTTGTCGACCAACTCTGGCCCGCGCAAGCGCCGTCGCCGTGTTCCCGTCGTGCCTCGAGAAGTGGTGCCACCGGTCGTCGCGCGACGGGTTCGACGACGCCTCGGCGTCGCGCTGGAAGTCTCGTCGGCCATGTCTGCTCCTCGTGTTTCCGGAAGGACGCCTGTGGGCGCAGTATAACGCGCCCCGTCGAGGGCAAAGTCACGCGTGAACCGGAGGTCGGTCAGGCGGCCGCCGGCGCGCGCTGGCGAAGCAGGCTCTTGAGTCCCTCCCGCGCGAGTTCGTGGGCGGGATTGGCCTTCCGATTCACATACCGCACCACACGAAAGCCGCGACGGCAGCGGCCGCGAACCTCGTCAATCGCGATCCTGAAAGTGTCGCTGGCAGGGACGCGACTGCGCACCACGGGTGCGCAGTCGGTGCGCACGACGACGCGGTGGTGAGGCCAGCGGGCGGCCGCCAGCTCCAGCGCGGCGGCGCAGACATGGGCCTCGAGCTGAGCCGAACCGCCGTCGTGGGAGAGCCCGAAGGACTCCGTGTAGAGGACCCGACCGCGTACGAAGACGGCCACCCCGCAGCCGGCGCGGCCGCTCCTGTCGAGCGCGGCATCGACGTAGATGACGAGGCATTCCCGCAAGACCGCAGCGCCTCCCAAAAATGATCGCGCCGCGACGATAACAGCATGCGGTACCTTTGTCGAGGCAGAGGCGCAACATCTCGTATCCCACTTGCCCCCGCGGAAAGCGGGGTCTGGGCCCGCAACGCGCCTGCGAGGCTCGGTCCCCGCCCGGCCACCGCCGGCCAGGCACCTACACTGGACACCGATGTCCGATCCCGGCCTTTTCCGCGGCCCCCGGGACGTGGCGGTGGTGGGCGGTGGCATCGCCGGGTGCACGGTCGCCTACGAGCTCGCGCGGCGCGGGGCCCGCGTCATCCTCCTGGAGCAGCGCGTCCTCGCCGGAGCCGCCTCCGGACGCAACATGGGCCTCCTGCTCAATCAGGTCGAGTCCGAGGTCGTGCGGATCATGCATCGATCGCTCGACGTCTATCGGGAGCTGGACGACGGCCCCGTCGACTTTCATCTTCGCCGCCACCAGCAGTTGCTGCTCGCGCGCGACGAGTCCCAGCTGGGATCGACGCACCGCCGGGCCCGCGCGCTCGCCGCGCTCGGTGTGCGGGCGCGGCTCCTCAATGCACAGGAGGTCAGAGAACGCGTTCCCGGCCTGGCGCTGGACGCGGCCGGAGGTGAGCTGCTGGAGGATGCGTGGGCGCTGGATCCGGCCGCCGCGACACGGGCTTTCGCAGAAGCGGCGCGTTCGGCCGGAGCCGCCATCCGGACCCACGTGCGCGTGTCGGAGGTACGCGTCCGGTCGGGCCGGGTGGAGGGACTCCTGACCGATGACGGCCCGCTGGCCGTGGACCTGGTGGTGATCGCCAGCGGTCCCTGGATCCGGGATCTGGCGCCCACGGTGCCCGTCAGCACTGGCCGGGGGTGGCTCCTGCGGACGGACACGCTCGGCTTCGAGCTGCCCTGGATCGTGGAGGAGATGTCCTGGCCCGACCAGGATCAGCTGGGTCGGGCGGCGCGGTTTCCGACCCTCTCCGAGGTCGCCGCGGGAGACCACGACCGCCCCGCCGTGGGGGCCTTCGTGATCGCCCCGCTTCCCGCCGGCGACGCTCTCGTCGGCACCTCGCTGTCACCATCCCTTCGCGAGGCGGTCGAGGGGGTCGACATGCCCCGCCAGATCGCCGCCCGCGCCCTCGCCGCCGCCCCCGGGCTGGCCTCCGCCCCGATCGTCGCCGCCTGGTATGGCATGCGCCCGATGACCCCCGATGGCATGCCCCTCGCCGGGACGCTGGAGCCGGCGGGGCTGCATGTCCACGGCGGCCACGGATCGATCGGCATGATGACCGCCCCCGCCACCGCGCGCTGGCTGGCCGACGCCATCTGCGGCGCGGACCCAGCTCCCGAGCTGGCCGCGCTCGCCCCCGCCCGATTCCCGGCCTGAGAGCGGGAGCGCGAGGCCGCAGGGTCAGGGGCCGGGGAGGGGAACGGACTCGGATGGCCCCGCCCGGCGCCCGCCCCGGGTCAGGGTTCGGCCGGCATCTCGGCGCCAATCGCGTGATAGCCCCCGTCCACGTGGACCATCTCGCCGGTGGTGGCGGGCAGGAAGTCCGAGAGGAGCGCGCAGACGCTCTTTGCGATGGGGCTCGGATCCTTGGTGTCCCAGCCCAGCGGCGCCCGCCGGCCCCAGGTCTCCTCGACGAGGCCGAAGCCGGGCACCCCGCGCGCCGCCAGCGTGCGCACCGGCCCGGCGGCGATGGCGTTGACGCGGATCCCGTAGCGGCCGAGGTCGCGGGCGAGGTAGCGGACGATCGCCTCCAGGGCCGCCTTGGAGACGCCCATCCAGTCGTACGAGGGCCACGCCTGGGTGGAGTTGTCGAAGTCAAGCGTCACGATCGACCCGCCGGCCTCCCGCATCAGCGGCAGCATGGCGACCGCCAGCTCCTTGAGCGAGAAGGCGCTCACCTCGAGGGCCGCCGAAGCGCTCTTCCAGCCGGTCTCGAGAAAGTTGCCCCCGAGAGCGTCCTCGGGCGCGAACGCGATCGCGTGGACGGCGCCGTCCACGCGTCCCCAGCGCCTCTCGAGCTCGCCTGTCAACGCCGCGAAGTCGTCCGGCCGGCTGACGTCCAGCTCCAGGATGTCCGGCACCGGATCCAGCCGTTTGGCCGTCATGCGCGTGATGCTCATCACTCGCCCGAAGCTGGTCAGGACGATCTCGGCGCCCTCCTTCTGGGCCGTCTCCGCGATCGCATAGGCGATGCTCTGGCGGCTGAGCACGCCCGTCACGAGGAGCCTCTTGCCCTCTAGGAGCATGTGCCCGCCCGACGACGCGCCTGGGTCCCTGCCTTGACGAGCATCCCCGACAGCGTACCTACACCTGCTCGTCGCCGGTCGCCACGGCGGCGTCCGGCCGGCTCGACCAGTCGCTCCAGGAGCCCGCGTAGAGCCGCCCCCGGCCGAGCCCGGCTACCTCCAGCGCGAGGAGATCGTGACAGGCGTTGACCCCCGAGCCGCAGTACGCGACCACGCGCGAGCCCTCGGTGACGCCCAGCGACGCGAACCGGGCCCGCAGGGCGGGCGCCCGCAGGAGCCGCCCGTCCGCTCCCACGCTGCCCTTCCAGAAGGCGGACCGGGCGCCGGGGATGTGTCCCGGCCGGGGATCGACCGGCTCCGTCTCGCCGCGGTAGCGCTCGGGGGCGCGCGCGTCGAGCAGGATCACCTCCGGGCCCCGCCCGGCCACCTCTCCATGGTCGAGGTACCGGGACCGATCCGGGGCGCCGGCGGTGAAGTCGCCCGCGGCCGGCGGCGGCGTGGCCGTCTCGCGAGGCCCCGCCCAGGCC
>JBOHUX010000049.1:0-13762 GCA_050734915.1 Candidatus Dormibacteraceae bacterium | reverse complement strand
GGAGAGCTTCAACGGCAAAGCCCGCGACGAGCTCTTTGCCCGCGAGATCTTCGACTCGGTCTTCGAGGCTCGCGTCCTCTACGACGACTGGTGTGACGTTTACAATCGCCTCCGGCCGCACAGTTCGCTCGGCTACATGCCGCCCGCCGTCTTCGCGGCCGCGCTCGTCAACACGGAACCCTCATTGAGGGTGGATCACTAAATGGGGACCGGTCACGTGAGAATCCCTCTACGCCACGGTTGGCGGTCCGAACCAGGCGGTCAGCGCGTCGGGGAGCCCCGGGTCGGTTCGGTCTCCGACCCACGCGACATGTCCGTCCGGCCGTATCAGCACGGCGGTGGGAGCAGTGACCGCCCCGAGTGCCGGCAGCTCCCACGTACCAACGTATTCAGCGTTGATCAGCTGAACTCGATCCGCCCATGGCGTGATGTTGAAGCCGCCGGGCTCGCCGAGGTCGAGCAGCACCGGCCGGGCATCGTGCAGGAGGCTGAATACGCGCAGCGGGCCATCGGCCGCGATCAGGTCGAGATCGGGCATGCGGCGTCCGAGCAGAGGGTGTCCCTCGCCGAGGTCGTAATGAATGTCCAGACCAGAGATCATCGCGGCGAATCGTTTGCGAGGCTCGTCCATGCGGAGCAGCTCCGACATGGTGTCGCGCAAGGCCTCGATACGCTCGCCGGGGCCGAGGAGTGCGGTTTGCGCCATGGTGTTGCGCAAGACGCGAGCAGCGACCGGATGCCGCTCGTCATGGTAGGTATCCAGAAGGCTCTCTGGCGATGTCCCCTTGACCACCTGGGCCAGCTTCCATCCCAGATTCACCGCATCCTGCACGCCGATGTTGAGGCCCTGTCCACCCACCGGGAAGTGCACGTGGGCGGCGTCGCCGGCCAGCAGCACCCGTCTGTCGCGGTAGGACGCGGCCTGCCGGGCCATATCGGTGAACCTGGAGATCCAGGTCGGACTGTGGATGCCGTAATCCGTCCCGAATACGGCGATGAGCGCCTCGCTGAGATCATTCAGGGTCGGCTCGCCGGCGTGTCCGACCTGCCGTTCGGTCACCAGGACGCCCACCGATCCATCGTCCAGCCTGGACAGCGAATGGACGCCGATGGCGTCGCGGCGCCTGCCCCACTCCGGCTCCGCGGCCACCTCGACTGCGGCGATCAGGCAGCTGGTTGCGGGATCCCACCCCGGGAACTCGATGCCGGCTGCCTTGCGGACCAGGCTGCGTCCCCCGTCGCACCCGACCAGGTATTCCGCCCGCAACGACTTGCCGCCGGACAGCTCGACGTCGACGCCGCTGTGGTCCTGCGCGCACCCTGTCACCTCAAGTCCGCGATAGATCGGCACCGCCAGCTCGCCGACCCAGCCGGCCAGAATGCGCTCGATGTGGTTCTGCCACAGCCCCAGCCCGTAGTTGTGGCGGGTGGGGAAGTCGCTGATGTCCAGAGGGATCCAGGAGAACCCCGCGACCTGAGCCACCTTCCCCTGTGAAAGGAACCGATCAGCGATTCCGCGCTGATCGAGAACCTCGATGGTGCGTGAGTGCAGACCGCCTGCGCGCGAGCCGTCGAGGTCCTGGCTGGCGCGCCGCTCGACGATGGCAACCTCGACCCCCGCCAACGCCAACTCGCCCGCCAACATCAGCCCCGTCGGGCCGCCTCCGGCGATCACCACCGCAGGCTCGGTCAAATCCGCACCTCCCCGCCGAGTGTCCACCACCGTAGCGCGGATCCCACTATCGGTTCGACGTCTCTCCGCGACCCGTACGACAACGACAACCCAAGCATCTCGCTCCTCCCACTTCCATCGGCGGGCGATTATGGGGCAGGACCCGGGGCTTGAATCAAGCCCCCCGGTGCGCTGTAAAGCAAGAATGGAAGGGGTGGGCGGCGTCCTCGTGCGCGGTCAGTCCCCGCCGTTCCGGGAGAGCTGCTAGACGATCCGGCCCTCGAGGCCCGCGGCGCGCATGCGGTCGCGGATCAGGCCGGCGACCTCTTCCACCCGACGGCCCTCCTCGCCCAGACAGCGGATGACGAGGACCCTGGTCTCGGTGTTCGGATAGGAGCCCACCGAGACGTCGGGGTGGGACTCTTCGACCTCGCGCAGGACCGGGTAGAAGCGCGACTCGGCCGCGAACTGGAAGCGCAGCTCTCGGACCACCGCCGGCCGGTGGCCGGCCAGCAGCTCCGGTTCCAGCTCCTCGGTGAAGATCCCGCGCATCTCGACGGGGACGCCGGGGAGGACGAAGAGGCGCTTCCCGGCGACTTCGTAGAGGGCGCCGGGAGCCATGCCCCGGCGGTTGCGGAGCACGCGCGTCGGCCCGGCCGGGATGCGCGCCATCCGGAGGTTCCCCTCGGTCAGCTCGGGCGATTCGAGCAAGCCTGCCTCGTGCATGCGGCGCACCCGCTGTTCGATGCGGGCGCGCACCTCCTCCCACACGATCAGCTCACGGCCCAGCGTGGCCGCCACCGCGGCGAAGGTCCGGTCATCCGGCGTCGGACCGAGCCCCCCGCAGCAGAGGACCTCGGTCACCTGGGGGTCGGCGAGGTCGCGTTGGAGCTGCTCCACGATCTCCTCCTCCCGGTCGCGGACGGTGGTGAGCCGCTTCAGGGTGAGGCCCAGCAGGCGCAGGCGCTGCGCCAGCCAGTGCGAGTTGGTGTCGAGGGTGAAGCCGGCCAGCAATTCGTCGCCGATCGCGACCACGGTGACCACGGCACCATTCTGCGGCCATCGTGCGATAAGCCCTCGCTCACCGGGGGGAGAGGCCCGGGCAGGGGGTCCCCACGTTCGCGTCAAGGTCGGCGCTTCGTATACCCTATCGGGCGGCGACCGGAGCCTCGGCGGCCCCGGCTACTTCGCCCAGGAGGGCAGGACAGCGAGGCTCAGGTGATCTCGCCGGCGGGGCCGGCGGCGTCCGAGCGGCCTGTTCCCACCTCCTGTCCCGGCACACCCAAAGCCGGGCCCCCTGGCCCGAGCCGGAAACCGCAGACCCGCAGCGCGCTCTGGAGAGAAAGGAGACCGATGGAGACTGGCGTCCTCGCCTTCGTGGTCCTGGCCGGCCTGGCCGCCGTCGCCTACGCGATCGGGCTGATCGCCTGGGTGATGCGCCGTCCACCCGGCAATGAGCGGATGCGGGAGATCGCGGCTGCGATCCAGGAGGGCGCCTCCGCCTACCTCAACCGCCAGTACGTGGTGATCGGGGTGCTGGGACTCGTCATCGCGATCATCCTCGGCGTCTGGCTGGGCTGGCGTACCGGGATCCTGTACGTGGTCGGCGCCTCTCTCTCGGCGGGGGCAGGCTACATCGGCATGAACGTCGCCGTCCGCTCCAACCTCCGCACCGCCGAGGCCGCCCGGGACGGCATCGGCCGAGCCCTGGCGGTCGCCTTCCGCGGTGGCGCGGTGACGGGGCTGATGGTGGTCGGGCTGGGGCTGCTGGGAGTCGGCGTCTGCTACTGGATCTTCAAGAGCCCGCAGGACCTGGTCGGCCTCGGCTTCGGAGCCAGCCTGGTCTCGGTCTTCGCCCGTCTGGGCGGCGGCATCTACACCAAGGCCGCCGATGTCGGCGCCGATCTCGTCGGCAAGGTGGAGGCCGGCATCCCGGAGGACGATCCCCGGAATCCGGCCGTGATCGCGGACAACGTGGGCGACAACGTGGGCGACTGCGCGGGCATGGCCGCCGACCTCTTCGAGACCTACGCGGTGACCATGGTCGCCGCCATGCTGCTCGGCTTCCTGCTCTTCGGGAAGCAGCACCCGGGCTGGATCGTGTATCCGCTGGGCCTGGGCGGCATCTCGATCATCGCCTCCATCGCCGGCAGCTTCTTCGTCCGGATCTGGAACCCACGCTGGATCATGGGCGCCCTCTACCTGGGCCTGATGGTGACCGTGGTCATAGCGCTGGCCGGCTTCTACGTGTTCACCAACTGGATGGGCAGCCAGGGCTACCTTTACCAGACCTCTCACATCGGGAACCCGATCCGACTCTTCTACGCGGGCGTGATCGGGATCGTGATCACGATCCTGATCGTCGCCATCACCGAGTACTTCACCGAGACCCGCTACCGGCCCGTCAAGCTGATCGCCGACGCGTCCACGACCGGGCACGCTACCAACATCATCACCGGCCAGGCGATCGGGATGCTGGCGACCGGGCTGCCGGTGCTGGTGATCGCGCTCGGCATCATCTTCAGCTTCATGCTGGGGGGCCTCTACGGGGTGGCCATCGCGGCCGTGGCCATGCTCTCGATGACGGGCATCGTGGTCGCCATCGACAGCTACGGACCGATCACCGACAACGCCGGCGGCGTCGCCGAGATGGCCGAGCTGCCCGAGGAGGTCCGGACCGTCACCGACCGTCTGGATGCGGTCGGCAACACCACCAAGGCGGTCACCAAGGGCTATGCGATCGGGTCTGCCGCCCTGGCGGCGCTGGTCCTCTTCTCCTCCTACACGCAGGAGCTCGACAAGGCGGGCCGTCACCTGACCTTCAGCCTCAGCGACCCCTACGTGATCGCCGGGCTGTTCATCGGCGGCATCCTGCCCTTCCTCTTCGGATCGCTCGCCATGCTGGCGGTGGGCCGCGCCGGCGGCCTGGTCGTCCTCGAGGTCCGGCGCCAGTTCCGCGAGCACCCGGGCATCATGGCGGGCACCGAGAAGCCAGAGTACGGCACCGCCGTGCGGCTGGTCACCGCCGCCGCTCAGAAGGAGATGATCCTGCCCGGTGTGATCCCGGTCGTCGCCCCCATCCTGGTCGGCTTCCTGCTCGGCCCCGTCGCCCTCGGCGGCATGCTCCTCGGCGCCATCGTCACGGGCCTGTTCGTCGCCGTTCAGATGACCAGCGGCGGCGCCGCCTGGGACAACGCCAAGAAGTACATCGAGGAGGGCAACCTCGGCGGCAAGGGCAGCGAGGCCCACAAGGCGTCGGTGACCGGCGACACCGTCGGCGACCCCAACAAGGACACCGCCGGGCCCGCCATCAACCCCATGATCAAGGTCATCAACATCATCTCGATCCTGATCGCGAGCTCGATCGCCTTCCACTCCGTGATCGGCCACTGACGGCCACGGTTCTGGCCGGATGCCTGCCTACACTCCACGTCATGGACGAGTACGCGAAGGAGATCGAGGATCTCGAGGCCCAGGTCGCGGCGATGGTCGAGGCTGAGGACGACCCGCACACCATCCGCGATCTGACCATGCAGATCGAGGTCCTCCAGGCCATCTACCGCCAGGCCGGCGCCCTCTGGGCGCGGGGGCGGGCGGACCCCGGCCTGCGTCGCGGGCTGGCTGTGCGCGGGTACGGCGAGTGGACCCTGGACAGCGTTTACGCCTTCGTATACGAGTCCGCCATCGATCTCCCGGGCGACGGTCACCGGGCCTTCGTGGAGAGCATCCGGGGGGCCGACTTCGGGGGCCCGCTGGGGGCGATCGGAGGCACCGCCGACCTCAACTGAGGGCACCCTGCTAGCTTTCGGGGCGTGAACAAGGTCGCCGTCGTGCCCGCCGACGGGGCCGGCAAGGAGGTCGTCCCGGAGGCGCTCAAGGTGCTCCGCGCGGTCCAGGTCCCGCTCGAGCTGGAGATGTTCGACATCGGCGCTGACCGCTACCTCACAACGGGCGTCGCCATCCCGGACGAGGTGATGGGGCAGCTCGCGAGGGCGGATGCCATCCTCTTCGGCGCGGTCGGCGACCCCCGCGTCGATGATCCCGCCTACACGGCCGGTATCCTGCTCCGGCTTCGCTTCGAGCTCGACCTCTACGCGAACCTGCGCCCGACGCGTCTGTTCGACGACCGGCTCTCGCCGCTCCGCGACCGCGAGAGGGGCCGGGCCGACCTGCTGATCGTGCGGGAGAACACCGAGGGGGTCTACACGGGCCTTGGCGGCCGCTTCAAGCGCGGCACCCCGCACGAGGTCGCGGTCCAGGAGGACGTGAACACCCACCGCGGCGTCTCGCGGATCGTGGAGTACGCGTTCCGGCTCGCCCGCCGCGAGGTCTGCATGGTGGACAAGTCGAATGCGATGGCGCACGCGGGGGGCCTCTGGCAGGAGATCTGGAAGGCGGCGGCGGCCAGTCACCCGGATGTCCGAGGCCGCCATCTCTACGTGGACGCCGCCGCCATGCAGCTGGTCCGGGACCCGAGCCAGTTCGACGTCATCGTGACCGGCAACCTCTTCGGCGACATCCTCAGCGACCTCGCCGCGCAGCTGGTGGGCGGGATGGGCCTCGCGCCCTCGGCCAACATCAATCCGGAAACCGGCCAGGGCCTGTTCGAGCCCGTCCACGGAAGCGCGCCCGACATCGCCGGAAGAGGTGTCGTGAACCCGCTTGGGACGATCCTGAGCGCGTCTATGATGATCAGACACCTGGGGTTCTCGAGCGAGGCCGACGCCATCGAGGGCGCCGCGGTGGCGGCGATCCAGGCCGGCCAGTGCACGCGCGACGTGGGCGGAAGTCTGAGCACGGCCGAGGCGGGCGACGCGGTCGCAGCGCGGATTCAATAGGACGGGACCGGCCGGCCGTCGGCCAGCCCGCCGGGAGACAAGTCATGGGCATGACGATGAGCGAGAAGATCCTGGCTCGCGCGAGCGGGCGGGATCAGGTCCGGCCCGGCGACCTCATCCTGGCCAAGATCGACTTCGCGATGGGCCACGACCTGACGATCCCCCCCACCGCCAAGATCATGCGCGAGCAGATGGGCGCCGACCGGGTCTGGGACGCGGACCGGGTCGCCATCACCCAGGACCACTTCCAGCCCGCCAAAGACGCGGCCAGCGCGAGCCTGGGCCGGGTCACCCGCGAGTTCGCCCACGAGATGGGCATCACCCACTACTTCGAGGTCGGCCAGGGAGGCATCTGCCACACGGTCCTGCCGGAGAGGGGGCTGGTGCTGCCGGGCGAGCTGGTGGTCGGTGCCGACTCCCACTCCTGCACCTACGGCGCCCTCAACAACTTCGCGACCGGGATCGGCTCCACCGACCTGGCTTGTGTGTTCGCGCTGGGAGAGCTCTGGTTCCGGGTCCCGGAGACGCTCAAGTTCGTCTATCACAACCGGCTGCCGGAGTGGGTCGAGGCCAAGGACCTGATCCTGACGGTGATCGGGCGCATCTCCGTCGACGGCGCCCGTTCGAAGGCCATGGAGCACACTGGCGAGGCGCTCCGGGGCATCGACGTAGAGGGCCGGCTGACGATCACCAACATGGCGATCGAGGCGGGGGCCAAGAACGGGATCATGGAGTTCGACGAGGTCACCCGCGAGTATCTGGACGGCCGCGCCCAGCGGCCCTACACGCCGGTCACGAGCGATCCCGACGCCGAGTACGAGAAGGTCTACGAGCTCGACGCCGAGCGGGTGGAGCTGTCGGTCGCCAAGCCGATGTCACCCGACAACTGGGCGCCTCTCAGCGAAGTGGCCGGGACCAGGATCGACCAGGTCTTCATCGGCTCGTGCACCAACTCCCGGATCACCGACCTCCGCCGGGCGGCCGCGATCCTCAAGGGCCACCGGATCGCCGCCTCCGTCCGGCTGATCGTCACCCCCAGCTCGAACGCGGTCGCGCGGGAGGCCGAGCGGGAGGGCCTGATCGGGATCTTCATGGACGCGGGCGCGGCCTGGACCACCTCCACCTGCGGCGCCTGCCTGGGCGGCCATCAGGGCGTCCTCGGGGAGGGCGACGTCTGCCTCTCCACCACCAACCGCAACTTCCCCGGCCGGATGGGCCATCCCAAGGCGATGGTCTACCTCTCGAACCCGACCGTGGCGGCGGCCTCCGCGATCACCGGCGAGATCACGCACCCCCGCGAGATCCTGGCTCGGGAGCCGCTCGCGGTATGAACCGGGGGCGGGCTTGGAGGGGGGCCTCCGCGGCGTGAGCGAGGGACACGTCTTTCGCGGCCAGGCCTGGAAGTTCGGGGCCAACATCGACACCGACCAGATCATCCCCGCCAAGCACGCCATCCATTCGCTGGACGAGGTCGAGCTGGGCCGGCACGCGCTCGAGGGCGTGCCCGGGCGCGAGGACTGGGCCTCGCAGGTGACCAGGGGCGACATCGTCGTCGCCGGCTCCAACTTCGGCTGCGGCTCCTCCCGCGAGATCGCGCCGGTCGCCATCCGCGGCGCCGGGATCTCGGCGGTGGTGGCCGACTCCTTCGCCCGCATCTTCTTCCGCAACTCCATCAACATGGCCTTCCCCATCCTCCAGTCGCCCGAGGCGGCGCGGTCGGTCGAGGAGGGCGACGAGCTGGAGATCGACCTCGAGGAGGGCATCGTGCGCGATTACACGCGCGGCGACCAGTTCCGCTGCGAGGCCTTCCCGCGGTTCATGAACGAGCTGATGCGGATGGGCGGCCTGGCGCCCTGGGTGCGAAAGCGCCTGGAGGAGAGGCGGGCGCAGGAGGCGGCTCTCAAAGGCGGCGCCACGTGAGCGAAGGCCCGGTCGAGCTTCAGGAACCGATCGAGGAGCTGGCCCGGGACCCGAAGAGCTTTCTCCACGACCTCGAGTTCCCGCCCGCCGGCCGCATCCGGATCTACGACGACACCCTCCGCGACGGCGAGCAGATGCCAGGCGTCGCCATCCCGCCGGCCGCCAAGTACGAGCTGGCCAAGATGCTGTCGGAGATCGGCGTCCACATCATGGACGTCGGCTTCCCGGCCGTCTCCGAGGACGAGAGGGAGACCCTCCGCATGGTGCTGGCGGGGAAGCGGATGGGGGAGCTGCGGGAGGACCTCGAGATCCTCTGCATGATGCGCTGCACCAAAGGCGACATCGACGCCACCATGCGGGTCCTCGACGAGCTGGGGATCCCCCGCAACGGCCTCAGCTACTTCATCTTCACATCCGCCTCGGATCTCCATCTCAAGTACAAGCTGGGCCGGACGCTGCTCGCCCGGGAGGGGATCCCCGCCTCCGAGTGGCTGGACCTGCCGGTCTCCTTCTACCGGGACGCCAACCTCCGGATGATGGTGGAGGCGATCCGGTACGCGCGCGAGCAGGGCGCCGAGCTGATCGAGTTCGGCGGCGAGGACGGCAGCCGCGCCGATCCCGACTATGTGATCCGTCTTCACCAGGCTGGGCTGGCGGCTGGGGCCACGCGGCCCTCGACACCTGACACGGTCGGCTGCTACTCGCCCTATGCCGTCCGCGCCCACGTCGCCAGGATCAAGGCCGGCACCCCGGACGCGCCGTTGGTGGTGCACTTCCACAACGATCTCGGCCTCGGGGCCTGGAACACGGTGGTCGCCCTCGGCAGCGGTGCCGACGTCTTCACGACCTCGGCCAACGGGATCGGCGAGCGTACCGGCAACGCCCCCATGCACCAGGTCCTGCTCCAGCTCCGCTACCTGTTCGGGATCGAGATCCCGGGCTTCAAGTACGAGAAGCTGCGCGAGCTGGCCCGGTTCCTGGAGCGGATCAGTGGCATTCCCGTGCAGCCGACCGAGCCGGGCATCGGGCTCGACGTCTTCGCTCATGAGTCGGGCATCCACACCGCCGGCATGCTCATCCATCCGGCCATCTACCAGTTCATCCCCCCGGCCGACCTGGGGGAGGAGGTGCGCTACGTCTACGGCAAGCACTCGGGCGCGGTGGTGGTCGAGCACGCGCTGCGGGAGGCGGGAGTCGAGCCTGAGCCGGAGCTGGTGGGCCGCGTGCTGGAGGAGGTGAAGCGGCTTCGCGAGGAGCGGGCCCTGGCCGCCGATCACGCGGAGTTTCACGACGCCTACTACGCGCATCTGAACGGGATGGGCCTCACCGCCGCCGAGGTGGTCGAGCTGGCGACGGCGCTTTCGAGGAAGGCGCCCGACCACCCCGCGAAGCCACCCGGCTCCTGAGGGGGCCGGATGGCAGCTGTGGAGCCTCCCGTGGTGGGGACCCGCGAGGATTACGTCCGCATGCACCGCTGGATGTGCATGAGCAAGGCGGTGGACGATCGCATGCACATCCTCGTCAAGCAGGGCCGGGCCCCCTTCGTCGGATCCAATCGCGGCCATGAGGGCATCCAGGTCGGCTGTGCCGGCGCGCTCGAGCCGGGGGACTGGCTGGTCCCCCACTACCGCGGCCATGGCAGCGCGATCGCGCGCGGCTTGACGGCTCGGGAATGGATGCTGGCCGTGTTCGCCAAGGCCGGCGATCCCCTGACCGGGGGACGCAACATCCCGGGGGGCTGCTTCGGCTACCGGGAGAGGCGCATCGCGACCGTCTCCCAGGTGGTGGCGACCTGGATCCCCAAGGCCGTCGGAATCGCCTACGCCGCCCAGGTGCTGGGCGAGGGCTCGGTCACCCTCTGCAGCTTCGGGGACGGCGCCACCAGCGAGGGCGACTTCCACGAGGGCCTGAACTTCGCGGGTATCCACCGGCTGCCGGTCGTCTTCGTCTGCGAGAACAACGGGTATGCGATCTCGGTGCCGCTTGAACGCCAGGCCGGGAACCCGCGCATCTCGGACCGCGCGCAGGGCTACGGCATGCCCGGGGTGACCGTGGACGGCACCGACGTGGCCGCCGTCTATGCGGCGGCGCGGGAGGCGGTCGAGCGGGCGCGGGGGGGCGGCGGTCCGACGCTGATCGAGGGCCTCATCTGGCGCATCAACTCGCACACCAGCGAGGACAACCAGGCCCGCTATCGGAGCGCGGGCGAGATCGAGGCGGCCAGCTCCCACGACCCGCTCCTGCGCTTCGAGGACTGGCTCGCGTTGCGGGGCTGGTTGAGTGCCGAGGAGGCGCGCGAGGTTCGCGCGGAGTGCGAGCGCGAGGCTGCGGACGCGGCGGATTGGGCCGAGGGGGAGCCCGATCCGAGGGCCGAGGACACCCTGCGCCACGTCTTCGCCGACTCCGAGCCTGATCGGACATCCTAGCCGAGGCTCCATCCGCCCGCCACGGCGAGGCGCCGGTGGGCCTGGATAGAGTGATCGGGTGCACGTCACCGCCGATCGCCGCCTCATGGCCGGATGGGCGGCGGCGATGCTGGTCTTCGCCGCCACGACCGGGGTCGAGAGCATGTCGTGGAACCAGCTCAGCGCCTTCACCCCGCTCTACCTGCACTCCCTCGGCGTCCGCCCGGCGCAGCTTCCCGCGTGGACCGCCGTGATGGCGTCCCTCAGCTGGGTGATCGGCATCCCCATGGCACCCTTCTGGGGGGTCTGGGCCGACCGCTACAGCCGCAAGGCGGTCATCGTCCGGAGTGCCCTCGTGGAGGCCCTCATCTTCACCGGCTGGGCCTTCTCGACCAGCCCCTGGATGGCCCTCGCCTTCCGCTGCCTGAGCGGGTTCGTGCTCGGCAACACCGGCGTCATGCTCGCGGTCCAGGCCTCGATCACCCCCCCCGAGCGGGTCGGTCTGGCGGTCGGCATCGTCAGCTCCGGGAGCCCGGCGGGGCGCGCTGTCGGACCCGCCCTCGGCGCCCTGCTCATCCACCTCATCGACATCCGGGGCATGCTGCTCGTCGACGCCGCGCTCTCGGTCGGGATCGCGGTCGTGCTCACGTTCACGATCCGGGAGCCGGAGCGGACGAAACCGGTCGGGGTGAGCGCCTTCCGGCTTCTGCGGGGGGCGTTCGGCGAGATCGTGTCCACGCCGCTGGTCTGGCGCCTGTTCGTGGCCACCATGGCCGCCCAGCTGGGAGTCTGGATCGTGACCCCGTTCCTGCCCATCTACATCCAGTCCCTGAGCAGGCCCGGCTCGGTCTCGGCCACCGCCACGGCCGTCGGCGCGATCCTGTCCACCGTGGCGCTGGCGGCGGCGATCGGCTCCGCGTTCTGGGGCCGGATCGTCGACCGCTTCGGGCACGTCCGGGTCCTGACTGTCACCAGCGTGGTGGCGGCGGCGGCGATCTTGACCGTGGGGCTGGCGGGAGGCGGGCTGGTGGGGCTGGCGGCCCCGATGGTGGTCTACGGCTTCTTCACCGCTGCCATGACCGTCTCGATCATGGCGCTCCTGGTCCGGACCGTGAGTGAGGAGCGCCGGGGCGCGGTCCTCGGCCAGGTGCTGTTCCCCTTCTACGTCGCCGGTCTGATCGGCCCGCTCCTCGGCGCGGCGCTCTTCCGCCATGGCGAGCTGGCGGTCATGTCGGGGGCCGCGGTGGCGACGCTGATCCCGCTCGCTGTCCTGCTCACGCTTCGCCGGCCGGTGGCCGCGTGATGGTCCGCATCGGGATCGTCTCCGACACCCACTGCCCGGAGTTCCTGGACCGGCTGCCCGACCGGTTGCTGGAGGCGTTCCGATGTGTGGATCTGATCATCCACGCCGGGGACGTCGGCGGCCGTGAGACACTCGACCGGCTCCGCCGCCTCGCCCCGGTCGAGGCGGTGCGGGGGGACCATGACGGCGGCCTGCCGGAGCTTGCCGACGCCCGCGAGCTGGAGGCGGGCGGGCTCAGGTTCGGCATCGTCCACGGCAACCGCAGCCACCTGATCGAGGAGCCGGTCACCTTTGTCGGCACCGTCTCGCTCGGCTACCTGTGGCCGATGCCGGACCTCGACGGCTGGCTGGTGAGGAGGTTCCCGGCGGTGGACGTGATCGTGCACGGCCACACCCACCAGCCCCAGGTTCGGCGCCGCGCGGGCAAGCTGCTGGTCAACCCGGGGGCCGTCTACCAGGTCACCCCGGAGGCCGCCCGGCGCCGTCTGGAGGCCAGCCGGGGCTGGTTCGAGTGGACCTGGCTCCAGGTCGCGCGCCACCGCCGATGGCTGCCCCCCGCCACCGCTGTCATCCTGGACGTGGAGGGGCGTGAGATCAGCCACCGGGTGATCCTCCTCTGACGGCCGAGATGACCCGCTACATCGACGAACACAAAAGGGAGTTCGGGGTCGAGCCGATCTGCAGGGTGCTGCAGTTCGCCCCGGCGACCTACTACGCAGCAGCCTGCCGGCCGCCTTCGGCGCGGCGGCTGCGCGACGAGGGGCTGAAGCCGCAAGCGCTGCAGGTGTGGCAGGAGAACCGGCGCGTCTACGTGCAGACAGGCTCTGGACCCAGCTCCGGCGGGAGGGCGTCCAGGTTGTCCGTTGCACGGTCGAGCGGCTGATGCGTGAGCTGGGGATCACGGGCACCGTCCGCGGCAAGGTGGTCCGGACGACGTTTGGTGACGAGACCGTCGCCAGGCCGGCGGACCTGGTCGACCGTCAGTTCCGGGCGCCGGCGCCCAATCGCCTGTGGGTCGCCGCCCTGACCTACGTCAGGACCTTCTCGGGCTGGGTCTATGTCGCCTTCGTGATCGACGGCTGCTCGCGCTACGTGGTCGGCTGGCAGGTCTCCCGCTCGCTCCGCGCCGACCTTGAGTCCGGAAGTGCAGACGATTTCACGGTATCGCTCCTGTGGTCCAGGGGGTGTTACGCAGACTGGGCGGAACTCATCGAAAGATGGGTCGATGGAGCTCGTGCTTACAGCAAGGAGAACGTGCCCAATGACAATGGCGTAATCGCATACGCCAACGATAGTTGGGTTAGCACCAATATGGTGAACGGCCAGTACGCCGCTCAAGCCTGTGGGAGCGGCCAGTACCATACAGTTTGCATCAGTTGGTATTGACCCGCCTACCGATGAACCGCTGACCGCAGGAGAGTCACGCACTGGCCGGAGGAGACGGAGCACATGGCTCGAAATCAGATGGAGGGCGGCGCTCGGCGACCAAGAGGTGGTAGAGCCGCTGACCGGTCCCCATTTAGTGATCCACCCTCAATGAGGGTTCCGTGTTGACGAGCGCGGCCGCGAAGACGGCGGGCGGCATGTAGCCGAGCGAGCTGTGCGGCCGGAGGCGATTGTAAAC
>JBOHUX010000048.1:0-13963 GCA_050734915.1 Candidatus Dormibacteraceae bacterium | reverse complement strand
CCCATGCGGAGGGCCGCGCCGCCCGCGCCGCACTCGACCGCGCCCGCGACCGGGCGGCGGCCGCGACCGGAGCGGACCCTGGCCAGGTGGTCTTCTGCTCGTGTGGCACGGAGGCGATCAATCTCGCCCTCCTCGGCGCCGGCCGTCGCCTCGGCCCCGGCTCCCGGGTCGTCACCTGGGCCGCCGAGCATCAGGCCGTCCTGGGGGCGGTCCGTCAGCTGGAGCTGGAGGGCCATCCGGTCAGCATCCTGCCCGTGGACGGGTCGGCGTGCGCCATCCCGGACCTGATTCCCGATGACGCGCGCCTCATCTCGATCGGCCTTGCCAACAACGAGGTGGGCACGCTGCAGCCCGTGGCGGAGGTGGCCGCGCGCGCCCGACAACTGGGCGCGGCCGTGCACCTGGACGCCGCTCAGGGGCCGCGCTGGTGCCGCCCGCCGGTGGAGCTCGTCGACCTGGTCTCGTTCTCGGGCCACAAGCTGGGGGCGGGTCGGGGCGGTCTCCTGCTCGCGGGACGGGCGGTGAGCATGGTCCCCCTCCAGTTCGGCGGCCCCCAGGAGTGGAACCGGCGAGCCGGCCGGGAGGATCTCCACGCAGCCACCGCGCTGGCGGTGGCGCTGGAGGTCTGCGCCGCCCGCCGGGAGATGGAAAGCGCCCGCGCGGCACCCCTCGCCGGCCGTCTGGCGGCGGCCGTGGCCGAGCTGGGCGGCCGGCCCACCGGCGCCGCGGCGCGGCTTCCCAACCTGGCCAGCGCCTGCTTCCCACGGGTCCGCGGCGAGGACATCCTGCTGGCCCTCGACCTGGCCGGCGTCAGCGTGTCGAGCGGATCGGCATGCGCGAGCGGCTCCCTCGATCCCTCCCATGTCCTCATCGCCGCCGGCCTCTCCCTCGACCAGGCGCTCGGAAGCCTCCGCCTCAGCACCGGCTACGAGACCACGGCGGACGAGATCGACCTCGCGCTGGCCCGCCTGGGCACCGTCCTGGGGCCCCTGGCACACGCCGGCCGGGGGGCGCCGGCCCGTGTCTGAGGTGGAGATGGAGCTGGCGCGGCGCCTCGGCCGGGGCGAGGAGGTGCTCCTGGGGACCGTCGTGCGGACGGACGGCGAACCCCCCTCCCGGCCGGGCGCCAAGGTCCTCGCCTCCCGGGACGCGGCCCTGGCGGGCACGCTGGGGTGTGCCGAGTTCGACGCCGCCGCCCTCGCCGACGCCCCCGCCCTACTCGAGTCGGGGAAGACGTCGATCCGCGCCTACGCCCACGAGCTGGGCACGATCGAGGTCTATCTGGAGCCTTACCCGGCGGCCCCGACCCTGGTGGTGGGAGGCGCGACGCCGGTCGCCCGGGAGCTTCTCGAGATGGCGCCCAGGGTCGGCTTCCGGACCGTCCTCGTGGAGACCCGCGAGGAGCGCCTGGCCGGCGCCGCCTGGCCGGCGGGGGCGGTGGCCGGCCGGATCGAGGACCTGGACGCGAGCCTGGGGGCGGAGCTCTACTTCGTCCACACCGACCACGACGCCCCCGACCTGGCGACGATCCTGGAGGCGGTGCTGGACCGCCGTCCCGCGTTCGTGGGCCTGATGGGCAGCCGCCGCCACACCGGCCCCCATCTGGACGCCCTGCGCAGCCGGGGAGTAGCGGAAGAGCGGATCAGCTCGATCGAGACCCCGGTCGGGCTCGAGATCGGCGCCGGCTCCGCACCGGAGATCGCGCTCTCCATCCTGGCCGGGATCGTCGCCCACCGCCGCTCGGCGCCGGGCGGCTGGAAGGGCCAGGTTACAGTCCGCTAGTAGATCTCGGCCGCGAGCAGATCCTCGTAGGACTCACGGCGCCGGATCAGGTTCGGCTCGCCGTCGGCGACCATCACCACCGCCGGCCGGGGCATGCCGTTGTAGTTGCTGGACATGGCCAGGCAGTAGGCGCCCGCGGCGGGGATGCAGATCACGTCTCCGGAGTCGAGATGCGGCATCTGGGCGTCGGCGATCAGGATGTCCGTGGACTCGCAGTACTTGCCGGCGATGGTCACGCGCTCGCCCGGGACCGCTTCGGGATCCGAGGCGAGCAGGGCCTCGTAGCGGGCACCGTAGAGCTTGGGCCGGATGTTGTCACCCATCCCGCCGTCGACGGCAACATAGCGGCGCAGGCCAGGGATCTCCTTGGTCGAGCCCACCGTGTAGAGAGCGACCCCGGCGGGACCCGCGATCGAACGTCCCGGCTCCACGATCAGGGAGGGAACCGGAAGCTCACGCTCGCGACAGCCGGCGTCCAGCGCGCGCCGGACCGTCTCCACGTATGCGGCCGGCGACGGCGGCCGGTCGGCGCTCGTGTGGGCGATGCCGAGGCCGCCCCCCGCACTCAGCAGGGCGGACGCGAAGCCGTGGGAACGCCGGAGCCGGGCGGCGAGGTCGAGCACGACCTCCATGGCGGCCTCGTAGGAGCGGAGATCGTAGATCTGCGATCCGATGTGCGAGTGGAGGCCCTCCAACCGCACCGAAGGGTGCTCGAGGGTCGACGCCACGGCCGCGGCCGCCTGGCCCGACTCGATCGAGAAGCCGAACTTGGAGTCCAGCTGGCCGGTGGAGATGAAATCGTGGGTGTCCGGCCTGATCCCGGGCGAGACGCGCAGCAGTGCCCGCATGCGGCGACCGGCGGGAACCACGCGGCGGAGGAGCTCCAACTCCCAGCCGCCGTCGATGACGAGGGTGCAGCCGTTCTCGAAGGCGAGGTCCACCTCCTCCGCACTCTTGTTGTTGCCCAGGAAGAAGATTCGCTCCCCGGGAATGCCGGCCGCGCGGGCGGCGTGCAGCTCCCCGGCGGAGACGACGTCCATGCCCAGCCCCTGCCCGGCCACCAGCCGGAGGAAGGCGGGCGAGTAGAACGCCTTCGCCGAGTAGAGCACCTGGCCGGCGTCGCCCATGGCGCGCACGAACTCGGTGGCGCGCTCCCGCACGGTCGCCTCGTCGTAGACGTAGAGGGGGGTGCCGTACCGGCGGGCGAGCTCGACCAGATCGCAGCCGCCCACCTCCAGGTGCCCTCGCTCGTCCACCCGGTGGGTGACCGGGAGCGGCGAGGGGGCCCGGTCGCTCAGAGGGGGTCGGTCAGTGGCCGCCGCAGCTGCAGGACCCACCGCAGGCGCAGCCGCCTCCCGACGGTCCCGCCATCAGGCCCCCGTCGTCGGCCCCCATGCCGACCGCCGCGAAGCTGGAGACGACGACCCTGGTCCTCGTCGATTCGCAGCTGGGGCACACCTGGGCGCGATCACGTTCGACGAACGAGGTGAGGACCTCGAAGCCGCCCGAGCAGGACTCACACCGGTACTCGTAGATGGGCATGATCGGCATTCTAGATGAGCGACTCCCTGCTGATCCAGCTTCGTGACCTGATCGCGGAATGGCCCGACCTGTCCTCTGGCGCGGACATGGCGCTGGTGGAGGACTCACTGGTGCTGCTGGACCATCTTGGTGACGCGCGCCGCGTCGCCGACGTGGGCTCGGGCGGCGGCCTGCCCGGCCTCCCTCTCAAGATCGCCCGCCCCGATCTGGAGTTGGTCATGATCGAGTCCAACCGGCGCCGGGCGGCGTTCCTCGTCGCCACCACCGCCCGGCTCGGGCTCGCGGGGGTGACGGTGGTCGGTCTTCGCGCCGAGGACGCCGGCCGGGAGCCGAGCCTCAGGGAGACCTTCGACGCGGTCACCGTGCGGGCACTGGCTCCGATGGCCGTGCTGGCCGAGCTTTGCCTGCCACTGCTGAGGGTCGGCGGACGCCTGCTGGCGATGAAGGTCGAGGCGATGGCGGAGGTGACGGCGGCCGGGCCGGCGATTCGGGAGCTGGGCGGGCGCCTGCTGGCGGTGGCGGCGGCGCCCACCGCCGCCCGGTCTCGAGGACAGGTGGTGGTGGTGGCCAAGGTCGCCCCCTGCCCGGATCGCTATCCGCGCCGGGCGGGCGTGCCGGCACGTCGCCCGCTGGGTATCAAGCGAACGTAGAATCAGATACGTCCACGCGGGAGCTCCACCGAGAGCTGAGAGGGGCGTTCGGCGCCCGACCGCCAGAACCTGAACTGGGTAATGCCAGCGGAGGGAAGACCGTGAAGACGATCGACCACGACATCGAGCGGACGACCGGGGCGGCCCCCGGCGAGCTGGTGATCGCCGGCCGCCCCCTGCGCTCGCGGCTGTTTCTCGGCACCGGCAAGTACCGCACCGATGAGGAGATGCTGGCCGCGCTCGAGGCCTCCGGCTCGGAACTGGTGACCGTGGCGCTGCGCCGGATCGACCTCGACGACCCGGGTCGGCGGACGATACTCGACGTCATCGACTGGCACCGCCACCGCATCCTCCCCAACACGGCCGGGTGCCGCGACGCCGAGGACGCGGTCCGGATCGCCCGCCTGGCGCGGTCGATGGGGCTGTCGGACTGGGTCAAGCTGGAGGTGATCCCCGATCCTCGCTACCTGCTGCCCGACCCCGAGGAGACGCTGAAGGCGGCGCGCACGCTGGTGGCCGAGGGCTTCACCGTGCTGCCATACATCAACGCCGACCCGATCCTGGCCATGAAGCTGGAGGAGATCGGAACCGCCACGGTGATGCCGCTCGGCTCGCCGATCGGCTCCGGGCAGGGCCTCACCACGCTCGAGCAGATCCAGATCATCATCGAGAACGCCACGGTGCCGGTGGTGGTGGACGCGGGCATCGGCGCCCCTTCGGACGCGGCCCTGGCCATGGAGCTGGGCGCGGACGCCGTGCTCGTCAACAGCGCGGTGGCGCTGGCCGAGGACCCGCCCCTGATGGCCGACGCGATCCGGCTTGGCGTGGAGGCGGGGCGGCGGAGCTTCCTGGCCGGCCGCATCCCGCGCCGGGGCGAGGCCGCCGCCAGCTCGCCCACCGAGGGCGTCTCGCCGCGGAGCTGACCTTTCCGATCGCGATGGCCGTGGTCGGCTCCGCGGAGGCGGGGATGCATGCGATCGAGTCGGGTGCGACGGTGATCCAGGTGCGGATCGCCGCCGGGCGGGCGCTGGAGCGAGAGGCCGGTCGGCTGGTCTCAGGGTCGGCTGTCCCGGTGCTGGTCAGCGCGCGGGCCGACGTGGCCGCGGCGGTCGGCGCGGCCGGGGTCAACCTGCCGGAGGGGGACATCCCGGTCGCGGACGCCCGGCGGCTGCTGGGCCCCGGCCGGCTGGTGGGCCGCTCCGTGCACTCGGAGGAGGCGGCCCGCCAGGCCGCCGCCCAGGGCGCCGACTGGGTGATCTTCGGCCCCGTCTTCGAGACGGCCTCCCACCCCGACCGGCCGGCCGGCCTGGAGGCGCTGGCCACGGTCGCCCGCGCGGTGAGGGTGCCGGTCATCGCCATCGGGGGCCTCGACATGGAACGCGCGCGGCGGTGCCTGGAGGCGGGCGCGGCCGGCTACGCGGCGATCCGCCTCTTCGAGGGCCCGCGGCGGTGATCCACCTGACCGTCAACGGCCGGGCGGTCGAGCTGGAGGGGCCCGTGGGGCTGGTCGATTACCTGCACTCCCTGCCGTTGGACCCCCGCGCCGTCGCCGTCGAGGTCAACGACCGCATCCTCGACCGAGCTGACTTCGAGACCACCACCCTCGCCGACGGTGACCGGCTGGAGGTGGTCCGCATGGTCGGCGGCGGCCGGGCGCCTCAGCCCGCCGTTAGAAGGGGACGATCGAGCCTCCTTCGTTGATCCAGCCGTTCCATCCCTACGACGTTGCGGCCACCCGCCACTGCCGGAACATGGGTCCCGCATAGCCGGCGAAGACCTGGAGCGTGCCATTCGTGTAGGTGACCACCGGCACGTTCCCCTGTGCCTGGCCGCCCCCCTGCAGGCTGGCCGCTGAACCGCAGGATCTTCCAGCGACGCCGCAAAACCGGCTCAGGAGCCGAAGCCCAGCTCCCGGAGCGCCGCCTCGGCCTCGGCGCGCTCGTCCCACGGCCCCTTGCCCTGGGCGGTGATCATGGTCCGCTCGTGACCCTTACCGGCGAGGAGGACGGCGTCACCCGGGCCGGCCAGCGCCAGCGCGCGACGGATCGCCTGGCGCCGGTCGAGCACGATCTCGAACCTGTCTTCCGCCCCGGCGGCGCCGGCGGCCACCTCCCCGGCGATGGTGGCGGGGTCCTCGTCGAGGGGGTCATCGGTGGTGATCCAGAAGCGGTCCGCACCCGTCGCCGCCGCCCGGCCCATTCCCGGCCGGTCATGGTCGCTGCGGGCGGTGCTGCCGAAGACGGCGAGCAGGCGTCCAGCGGTCAGCGGCCGGAGTTCGGCCAGGGCGGTGGCGAGGGCGCCGGCGGCGTGGGCGAAGTCGACGTAGACCCGGAAGGGCTGGCCGAGGTCGACCGCCTCCAGCCGGCCCCGCACGCCCGGGAAGGTGCTGAGCCCGGCCGCCACCGCCTCCAGGTCGAGCCCGAGGGCAACCCCGATTCCGGCCGCGCAGAGGGCGTTGGAGACGTTGAACCGGGCCGGCATCGAAAGCGAGACCGGGGCCGCGCCGGCGCCCGCCCGAAGCCGGAAGCGGCACCCGGCGGCGCCGCACTCGACCTCCTCGGCGCGGAGGTCGGCGGCTGTCCCGGGCCGGATCGAATAGCTCCATCGCCTCTCGATCGGACGTCCGGCCAGGGCCTCCCAGCTGGCCTCGTCGTCGCGGTTCAGGATGGCGGTCTTGGGCACCCCCTTCCGCCAGCCGGCGGCGCATAGGTCGATCAGCCGGGCCTTGGCGGCCAGGTACTCCTCCCAGGTCGCGTGGTAGTCGAGGTGGTCCCGGCCGACGTGGGTGAAGGCGGCGACGTCGAAATCGCAGGCCGCCACCCGGCCCTGGACGAGCGCGTGCGAGGTTGCCTCCACGACCGCCGCCCGGGCGCCCGCCGCCGCCATCCGGGCGAGCTGGCCCTGGACCTCGACCGCGTCGGCGGTGGTCAGCCCGGTCGGGTTGTCGGCCGCCTCGCCGCCGAGGGTGAAGGCGACGGTGCTGAGCGCCCCGGCGGCGAGGCCGGCCGCCTCCAGGAGGTGGGCGGCCATGTGGGTGGTGGTGGTCTTGCCGTCGGTGCCGGTCACGCCCGCCACCAGCAATCGCCGCGAGGGCCGGCCCTGGAGGGCGGCAGCGAGCTCGGCGAGGCCGGTGCGGGTGTCCGGCAGCCGCAGGCATGGCGTGCCGGCGGGAAGGGCGACGGGTCGCTCGAAGGCGACCGCCGCACCCGCCGCCGCGGCCGCGGCCGCGAACGAGTGGCCGTCCGCCCGGGCCCCCCGAACAGCCACGAAGAGCGCCCCCGGGGCGGCTCGCCGGGAATCCTGGGTGACGGCTGCGATCTCGGCCTCGCCACCCGCCACCACCGCCGCATCCCGAACGCCCGCGGCCAGATCAGCGAGCCTCACCGGCCTGAGGATAATCGTGTCATGGCGGCCGGCACGGCGGAGATCGGCGGCCACCGCTTCGAGTGGGGCCTGCGCACCTACGTGATGGGGATCGTCAACGTGACCCCGGACTCGTTCAGCGGCGACGGCCTGGCCGGCGATCCGGAGGCCGCCATCGCCCAGGGCCTCCGGATGGCGAGCGAGGGGGCCGACATCCTGGACGTGGGCGGCGAGTCCACGCGGCCCGGCCACACTCCCGTCGATGCGGCCGAGGAGATGGCGCGGACGGTGCCGGTCGTGCGCCGGCTGGCCGCGGCGGCGGGCGTGCCGGTCTCCATCGACACCAGCAAGCTGGCGGTCGCGGAGGCGGCCGTGGAGGCGGGCGCGGTCATCGTCAACGATGTCTGGGGCCTGCAGCGCTCGCCGGGGCTGGCAGGTCTGGCCGCCCGGCACGGGCTCGGCCTGGTCCTCATGCACAACCAGCGGGGCACCGAGTACCGGGACCTGATCGGTGAGATCGTCTCCGTCCTCCGGCGGGCGGTGGGCGCCGCACGGGCGGCGGGCGTTTCGCGCGAACGCATCATCGTCGATCCCGGGATCGGCTTCGGCAAGACCCCGGACCAGAACCTGGTCGTGCTCCGACGCCTGGAGGAGATCGTCGCGCTCGGTCCGCCGCTCCTCATCGGGACCTCACGCAAGTCGTTCATAGGCCACATCCTCGCCACCGTGCCGGGGGAGCGGATGGAGGGGACGGCCGCCACCGTCGTGGCGTCCATCCTGCGCGGCGCCGACATCGTGCGCGTCCACGATGTGAAGCAGATGGTCGGAGTCGCCCGGATGGCGGACGCCCTCCGCGGGTGACGCGAGCCTTCGTCGCGCTGGGGGCCAACCTCGGCGAGCGGGAGCGGAGCCTGGAGAGAGCGCGCGCGTCTCTCCGGCGCCGCGGGGCCCTGGTCCTGCGTGAGAGCTCGGTGTCGGAGACCGATCCATTCGGCGTCCCCGACCAGCCCCGGTTCTTGAATCAGGTCGTCGAGGTCGAGTGGCCGGACTCCCCCGGCGCCCTGCTCGAGGTGGCCAGGGCGGTCGAGGCCGAGGTCGGACGCCGGCCGAGCTACCGTTGGGGGCCCCGCGAGATCGACGTCGACATCGTCCTCTTCGGCGACCAGGTGGTCGAGGCGCCCGGGCTTCGAATCCCCCACCCCGGGCTCCGCGAGCGGCGCTTCGTGCTCGAACCGCTCCTGGAACTGGAGCCGGACCTGCGGCATCCCGCCACCGGCGAGGGTCTGCGCTCGGTGCTCGACGGCATACTTGAAAGGTGAGCGGCCCATCCCGGGAGCACGGCCAGGACCCGGCCGGGAGGGGGGATGTCGATGGCATCGAGACGCTGAGCCCGGTCGCCGACGCGATCGTCGCCAACGCGGTGCCCGGTCTCCCGGTACCCGGCGCCCGGCTGCGGGTGGCCTGGCTCGGGCACAAGTCCGCCACCGCCGGGGACGGGGTCACCACGTACTCCCGGGAGATCACCAACGGCCTCCGGGCGCGGGGGGTGGGCGTGGTCTTCTTCCACCACGCGGTGGGGATGGTGGACGACGAGTCGGTGGCCATGGAGGCGCTCTTCAAGACCCCCCGCTTCACCGTCCACCGGCCGCGGACCACCCGGCAGCTCTCGGACACGCTCCTGCGCCGGGAGGTGGACGTGGTGCACGTCTCGCTGTCGTTCTCGACCATCGACTTCTCGCTGCCCCGGCTCTGCCACAAGCTGGGCATCCCGATCGTAGCCACCTTCCACATCCCATTCGACACCCGCTTCAACATCTGGGGCGCGGCGACCAAGGGCCTCTATCGCGTCTACGCACAGGCCCCCCTCTCGGAATGCGACAGCGTCATCATCTTCGGCGACCGGCAGCGCGAGATCCTGATCAGCATGGGCGTCCCGGAGCGAGTCATCCACGTGCTGCCCAATGGCGTCGATGTGGACCGTTACACCCCGGGCGAGAGCCTCAAGCGGAACGAGTTCGGCGCCGAGCGCCTCTTCACCTATCTCGGCCGCGTCGATTCCGAGAAGAACGTGGAAGTCCTGCTGCGGGCGTTCATGGACGCCGACCCGCGGGATTCCCTGCACCTGGTCATCATCGGCGGCGGCACCGAGCGCCGGCGGCTGGAGCGCCGCTATCACGACCCTCGCATCCACTTCACGGGCATCATCACCAACGACGCGGCCAAGATCGAGATGCTCCGCGCTTCGGATGCGTTCTTTCTGCCCTCCAGCATCGAGGGGCTCTCGCTTTCGATGCTGGAGGCCATGGCCTGTGGGGTGGCGACGGTGGTCACGGACGTGGGCAGCGACGGCGACGCGGTCCGCGGTGCCGGCATCGTCCTCGACCCGACCGCCCTCCAGCCGGAGCTGACCGCCGCCATCCGGCTGCTGGCGGAGATGCCCGAGCTGTGCGCGGTGATGGGAGCCATGGCGCGGGCGCGGGCGGTCGAGCGCTACTCACTGGCGCGCAACCTGGACGGCTTGATCGGACTCTACGAGGACCTGGCGGGAAGCCGGGCAGTGGCCCCGCGCCCGCGGTGAGGTCAGGACGCGCGGCTGCCCAGTCGCGTCAGATGGCGTGCGCGGCAGGGCGACTCTCCCTGACAGCAGCGGGATCTGAGGATCGCGCGCAAGCGTTCTACCCCGGCTCCCTCCCGGGCAGGTGTCTCACCTGAGGTTGCCACAGGGGGGGTTGGGCCTTTCGCCGGGGGCCGCGAAGGCGGCCAAGACGGTCGGCAGAGCAATCGCCACATGGCGCATGCCGGGGGCTACTCGGCGGGCGCGTTGGTGAAGCGATACCCGATCCCGGGGACGGCGAGGATGTAGAAGGGCCTCGAGCTGTGGACCTCGATCTTCCGGCGCAGGTTCCGGATGTGCACGTCGATGACCCGGGTCTCGATCGGATACTCGTAGCCCCAGACCCGGTTCAGGATCTTCTCCCGGCTCAGGACCTTGCCCGCGTTGGAGGCCAGGAAGGCGAGCAGGTCGAACTCGGTGTGGGTGAGGTCGATCTGATCGCCGGCCTTGTAGACGCGGCGTTCGTTGACATCGATCACCAGGTCCTTGAACTCGAGGCGGCTGGTGCCCAGTTCGGCGGTGTCCTGGCGCGCCTTGCGGAGGTGGGCGGCGATCCGGGCCAGCAGCTCGCGGGTGCGAAGAGGCTTGACCACGTAGTCGTCGGCGCCGATCTCCAGCCCGACGACGACGTCGATCTCGTCGGAGCGGGCGCTGATCATGATGATGGGCAGTGACGGGTCGATCTTGCGGACCTCCCGGCAGACCTCGAACCCGGAGCCGTCCGCGAGCACGACCTCGAGCACAACCAGGCTCGGGCGGCTCTCCTCCAACTCGCGAAACGCGCCCGCGATGCCCTCCGCCTCCACCGTCCGGTAGCCGTCCTGCTCGCAGGCGAGGCGGACCTCGCGGCGCACGGCCGGATCCGGGTCCACGATCAGGATCCGCGTTGGCTGGGGTTCGACCGGCGGATCCGGAGCTGCGGAGCCGGGTCGGGGGATGGCATCCATGAGGATTCGAATGCTATCGAGAGTTGGGAAGACGTGTAAAGAGTTGTTGCAGCTTCAGCGTGGCAGGCGGCGGGCCAGGCCGCGCAGGCGGTCGGCGCCGGCGGCCACCCGCGCCGCCACGGGATCGAGCACCAGCTCCCAGGCCCCGGCGTAGCGGACCGGGCGCCCCCCGAAGCCGGTCTTGAACTGCCAGAGCCCGAACCATGGATGGGCGGGATCGGATTCGGGAGGGAGCCCCCAGAGGTCGTAGTCGCGGCACCCGCGCCGGTGGGCGGCGACCATGGCCTGGAATTGGAGGGCGTACGCGGGCATCAGCTCCCGGCGCCGGCCGTCGGAGCCCCCGAAGAGATAGTAGGCACGTCCATCGTGCTGGGCGACCAGGATCGCGGCCACCGGCTCGCCACCCGCCCGGGCCACGTACGTCCGGCACCAGGGCAGTTCCTCCAGGAGCCGGGCGTAGTGGTCGCGGCCCGGCAGGCGGATTCGCTGCCGCTCGGCGGTCGCGCCGGCCTGACGGGCGAGCTCGTCCGGATCGGCTCCTTCCACCACCTCCACCCCCTTCCGCGCCGCCAGGCGCACGTTGTACCGAGTCTTGGGCTTGAACGAGGCGAGGAGCTCCGAGTCGGGGGCGAGATCGACGATCAGAGTGCTGGCGGGCTGGACCTCGGCGGCCGGCGCGAATCCCAGCCCGACCAGGACGGAGTCCATCTCGAAGCCCGCCTCTGGTTCGACCTTGAGAGAGGCCAGGCGCCGCGAGCGAGCCCACCGGATCAGGCCGGCGAGCGCCGCCTCGGTCGCCGGCACGGGCCCGCGAGGAACGTATCCGGCCCGCCGGGGCCGGCCCTTCAGAAGCACCGTGGCCCGGGCGCCGGGAACCTCGACCCGTTCCAGCTCCCAACCCGAACCCGCCTGCACCTCGCCCCAGGCCCAGCTCTGGAGGAGCGGCGAGGGGGATGCCGCGCGGGCGAGCCCGGCGTCCCACTCGGACGGGGTCAAAGCGCGCCGGTCACCGGGGAAGCGTGGTCTCCGCCGCCGCCGGCGCCCGCAGTGCCTCCAGGTGGCAGGCGTCGTTCACGCGCCCGATCAGGTGCCGGCCGTCGCGTCGCTGGATGACGGTGAGCGAGGCGTTGCCGACCACGAACGTGAAAGGGCCGCGGGAGGTCCGGCCGACGACCGCGGCGAGGGCGACCTGGATCACGCCCCCGTGGGTGACGGCAAGAACGTCGCCCTCCGGGTGGCGATCGAAGAGGCCGGCGATGGCGACGCGGACCCGGCGCTCGAAGGCGTCGGCGCCCTCACCTCCCGGCACGAGGTCCCAGTCCGGCTCGCTGCGCCAGCTCGCCCACCGCTCCGGGTAGCAGGCGACGAGCTGCTCGCGGGTCAGCCCCTCCCACTCGCCGAGCCCGATCTCTCGCAGATCCGGGTCACGCTGGAGAGGGATGTCGATCCGGGAGGCGAGGGGGGCGGCGGTCTCCAGGGCGCGCTCGAGGTCGCTGGAGTAGAACGCGGCCCACCGGCCCTTTGCCAGCCGCTCCCCGAGCGCGCCCGCCTGAGACTGTCCCAGCCGGGAGAGTGGAGGGTCCCTCTGGCCCTGGATGCGCCGTTCCTCGTTCCATGTCGACTGCGCGTGGCGCACCAGAAAGACGCGGGTTGAGGGCTGGGCGGCGGGGGCGGGCGCATCCGGCGGCAGCGGGCGAATGCCCGAATCTGTCATCCGGTCCTTATACTAGCCCTAATCAGGCAGCACAAATGTGCGGCTGCCATATATCCGGAGCCAGATCTTGCAATCAAAAGGTTCGCTGGCTGAGATCAGCCTCCGTTCGCTGCTCGAATCCGCTCAGACAGAGCGGGCGACGGGCACCCTCTCTGTCGAGGACGGGGGTCGAGCTTGCACGCTCTACTTCCTGTTCGGCCACCTCTTCCACGCCGCCTCGGGAGTGTCCTCGGGCGACGATGCGGTGGTGGGCGTCCTCAGCTGGCAGGAGGGGGAGTTCAGCTTCGACGCCAAGGCCAAGCTCCCGCCCGACGAGACGGTCAAGTCCTCCATCCCCGAGCTGATCGATCAGGCGCAGTCGGCGCCCGAGGCGGACGCCGAATGGCTGGCACCCACCGAGCCCGGACTGCCCGGCGCGGAACCTGAGAGCGGCCAAGCCCCCGCGGGCGCCGAGGCCAACGGCACCGAGCCGGACGCCTGGCCAGAGCCGACCGAGGTGGTCTCCGAGACCGGCCCGGAGGCCGCGGAGCCAGAGCCGGATCCGGAGCCCGTGCTGGAGCCGGCCGCCGATGCGCCGCTGCCCCGGCGGGGGGTCAAGCACCGGCCCCAGCCTCAGAACCGCGAGCCGGTTCCCGTGCCCGCCGGACAGACTCTCTACGACTCTCTCAAGACCTCGTTCGTGGACTTCCCCCGCCTGGTCAACACCCTCGAGAAGGAGGGCTACACGGGTTACGTGCGGCTCCTGACCGAGCAGGCCTCGGGACTCATCTTCTTCCGTGAGGGTCAGGCGCTCGAGTGCGTGTTCGATGACGGGGCCGTCAATCTCGGCCGCGGCGCCCTGTCCGCCTTCAACGATCAGGTCGGGCGCGGCCAGGGGGTGCTCGACGTGGTCGGGCTGACGCCAGAGGTGGTGGACGGGCTCTACCAGCTGACCGCCGCCAAGTCGGTCTACACCGAGCTCTACGCCTCCTGGGTGGACATGAAGTCCTTGCTCTCGTTCCTCGAGGAGCGACACCTGACCGGCAGCGTCATGGTCCGGACCGGGGCCGGGACCGGCGTCATCATCCTCACCGAGGGCGAGGTCTCGGGAGCCTACACGAGTGACTCCCGTGAGATCGCACCAGAGGTGGACGGGGTGCTCGCCCTCTGTACCGATCCCGAGGCCATGATCGAGGTCAAGGCGGCCGACCAGGCACCCCCGCCGACGCTGGAGGCCGACGAGGCCCTCCGGGCGCAGCCCGCCCCGCCGCCGGCCCCGCCGCCGACCCTCGCCAACGGGCCGTCGCCGGCCGCGACCCAGCCGCTCCCGCGACCGGCGGCGCCGGAGCCGGAGAGCCGGCCGAGCATGCCC
>JBOHUX010000047.1:0-14336 GCA_050734915.1 Candidatus Dormibacteraceae bacterium | reverse complement strand
ACCAGACCTGCGGTTTCAGGCCCTTGAGGGCTCTCGTCATGATGTTCTCGCCGGGGTCCATCCACCCGCCCCGGGTGGTCCCCTTTTCCAACGTCATGCCGGGTCCGTTTTCCCTTGACATTTGGAGGCGGTGCTCACAGGACTGGCTGGAGCCTTGCTCGGCATTGGGACGGCGGCACTCGGAATCATCGCTTTCGCCTTAACCAATCCATCAGCGGAGGTGACGGTTCCAGCGGGAGACCTGCCGATAATCACTGTTCTATGTGGACTGCTCTGTCTCATCGCGAGCGTACTTCCGGCGCGACGAGTCATGCGTATGGACTGCATCGAAGCGATTCGCGCAGAGTGACCATTCGCACCCCCACCATACTGCGATACATGATGGTTGGGGCGCTAAGTTTGCTGGTTGCGGCGTGCGGCAGCAACTCCGCCGTGAATGTCGCTCACCCGCTGTATGTCGTGGTCGACGGCCAGCAACACTTGTATCTGGAGGTGCTGTCCGCTGGTCACTCCGGCGTCGCCGATAGGATTGATCTGGGGACGGTAGGCAGGACCCCGCCCGCCGCTGGGGTCGCCCTGGGTAGAGGGGGGAACGTGATCGTCACCAACACGGCCGCGATCGAGGGCAGAGCGATCATGGTCCAGGCGGCCACCCTGATCTGCCGGAAGGAGAGCGATCGATGCAGCCAGCTCGTCACGAAAGCAGGGAGCGATGCCGTGTATCGTGCGGGACCGACGTTCGTCGTACCGTTGTACAGCGGCAATGACATGAGACATGGGAAGGTGGCGGTGCTTGATCCGGGACCGCCCCCTCACGTCGACCGAACGGTTGCGTTGCCGCCAGGCTGGTATCCCGGCCCGATGGCTATGAGTCCCGATGGGCACCATCTCTATTGGCTTACTGCTTGGCCCCCGGCAGACCCAACCTCTCCGGCCAATTATGTCCTGCTCGAATACGATTTGACTGGGGAACGCACGATCCATCAGGTGAGCTTCGGCTCGCGCTTGCCAGGAGCCATCGGCGTTGGTGCGGATGGAGTCGTCTACGTGGCGATAACGTACGCGAACCTTGGCAGCAAGAGTCCCCCGGTTGCGCCAACCCCTGGCAAGAGCGTGGAGATCTTCGGCCCTGACTTGACCTACAGGGGAGCCATTTCGGTGGGCGAGGCGCCGGTCAGGCTGTGCGTGGGTGGTTTAGAAGGGGATAGCCTGGCAGTGATGTATCAGGGCAGTCAGGGCGGCTTCTCACACGTTGACCTGATATCAACCGCATCGAAGCGGGTGACTCGGACTGTGCACTTGCCAGATGCGTCGCCGACAGTAGCATTCCTCTCGACGTTGGGAGGTGGTGACTTCGCAATCGTCCTCGCAGCGCCTGGCGGGCAGTTCACGTTAGGGCTCGTGCCGCCGGCAGGAGGTTCCATGACCTGGCACACATATCCCGGTAATCCCGACAGCGGTGTCGCCGGGTAGTTGTTCGGTCTCCTGTCAATGGGCGTGGGTCCTCTTGGCTCATCAAACTGACAGCTGACCAAGATGCTGCGGACCCCTCCGAGCCGCCCCGTGTCGATGATGATCGCCCCTCCTGACAGGAGCCTCAGAGCCGCTCGACGCATCCAGGCGGCCGCTTCGGCCGCCGGGACGGAGCAAAGCGACGCGCAGACCGTCGCGGACCTGCTTCAGCAGGCATGCATCGATCGCTGAGGGCAGGCGATCGATTCCGTTTTGGACCGGAGGATGGGGGCCGAGGGCGGACTGTAAAGCCGTTCTACTTCGGCGAACGCGAACGCGCCCCGTCAAACGCGAACCGACACACTAACGGTAAGTTGCGGTTGGATGGGGGAACGAGACATTCTGTGCGCCAACGCATGCGCTCGACTCTGCCTCAGGGTCGCACGGTCCGGAGTCCAGCCAGCCGCGCGGCTGCTCCTTGGCGTTCGTCATAGCTCACGAAAGCGCCCAGCGGCGAGATGTCCAGCGCGGCAGCCACGTGGATCGCATCCAGCGCTCGCAAGGCAGGTTCGGCGAGCGCTCCGGCGGCGAGCAAGAGCGCTCTATCGAGCGGCAGGAGCGCCAATGACTCGAGCAGTTCGCCCGCCCGCTCGAGGAGATCGTCCAGCGGCCAACTCGGGTCGGCGGCGCCTGCTCGTCTGATCGCCCGCGGCAGCTCTGTGAGAACCAGTTCGCACGACGCCAAGTCCGCGTCTGCGAGGAACCTCCGCAGGCCGGGACTCTCCGGCTCCTCGCGAACCAGCTTGACCAGCGCCGATGCGTCGAGGTAGAAGAGCGCCAGCTCAGGGCTCGCCCCGAATCTCGTCGAGCGCCCGGCTGAGAGCGTAGGGACTGCCTTCCAGCCGTAGCGGTGCGGGGAAACCGTGGCGGATGGGGCGCGATACGCGCCCCTCAGCGATCAACCGATCGAGATCAGCCCCTGTCGTCGGCGGCGGCCCAAGCTCGGCGACTGGCCGGTTGCGGTCCGTCACCAACAGGCGCTCGCCGCGTTGCACGCGTCGAATGTATTTGCTGAGGTTCTGACGAAGCTCAGCCACCCCCACCTCAGTGGACATGTACACAATCCTAGCACTTCAGCGATGGCACGCAGGCGCGGAGCCAGATCGTTCCCTCAGGGGCCGCAACGTTCTGCCAGCCGTAAGACGGGCCGGGCTATTCGGAATCGAATGTGGGCCGAGGGCGGACTGTAAGCCGGGTTCTGTGCCCCGCGGGGCGGCGACCATCTATCTAGGACGCCGGTCGCCCGGCGCCTCCAGCGACCTCACCCGAGGGCTGGGCGAGCAGCCCTTGACGCCCTCCTACTCGGTCTTGCTCCGGGCGGGGTTTGCCTGGCCAGCCGGTCACCCGGCTGCCGGTGGGCTCTTACCCCACCATTTCACCCTTGCCGGCCGCTGCCGGCGGTGTCATTTCTGTGGCACTTTCCTTCGGGTCACCCCGACTGGGGGTTGCCCAGCGCCCTGCTCTTTGGAGCCCGGACTTTCCTCCGAAGCCTGACGGCTCCGGCGGCCGCCCGTCCGCCTCGACCCGACACCGATCTTACCCCGGCCGCGCTCCTGGCGAGCCGGCCGCCTCCAACAGCCCCAAACTAATGTTCGAGGGTAACAAGCGTCGCCACCAGATGTTGTGGGGGCACGCACTGGGTCCCACCACCGGCACGAAATCGGGCCCACCGCCAACTGGATGCCCCACGACATGTTGTGTCTAAACCATTGACAGGAAGTGGGGGGCACTGTTACTTTCGTGGCGAATCGCGGTGATTTGTGGGGAGAAGTGGTGAACCAAGCATCGACGCCGAATTCGTTCCAGCTCACGTCCAGGTACGGCACCCAGCAACCATCCACCACGCCACCTCTCCCCTCGCCCGCGATGCGCGATCCCGCGTCGGACGTCCTCATCCGGAGCTCGCAGCCGTGCGCCCGCCGGCGGAGCTGATCGGTGTTCTCCGGGACCTACCGCGTTCGGGTGGACGTCAAGGGCCGGCTGGCCATCCCGATCCGATTCCGGGAGCAGCTGCCGTCCGGCAGCTTCATCTCGATCGGACCGGAGATGGTCCTGGCCATCTATCCCCCGGCGGAGTGGGACAGCGTCGGCGCCCGGCTGCCCTCCCCTCTGGGGGCCACGTCCGAGCAGCGGGCGATAGCGCGGGCCGTGCATTCGATGGCGGTCGCGTGCGAGTTCGACGGCCAGGGCCGGGTGATGCTGAGCCAGGAGCAGCGTCGCGTGGCGGGGCTGGAGACGAGCTCGACGGTGGCGGTGATCGGCGCCGGGGCGGTGGTGGAGATCTGGCCCGAGGCGCGTTGGGACAGCTACTCCGGCGACGCGCTCAGCCGGTTCACCGACACCGTTAACAGGGTGATCCAAGGCCTCTGAACGGCCACCGACCGGTACTTTCACAAGAGACAATAGAGTTCCTTCAGCCCCGGCCGGGGGCGGTCTTCATCGACTGCACCCTGGGCGGTGGAGGGCACGCCCGATCCCTCTTGGAACGCATCCGGCCGGGCGGGCGCCTCTTGGGCCTGGACCGTGATCCCGAGGCTCTCGACCGCGTTCGAGAGCGGCTGGGCGGATGGGAGGGCCTGACGCTGCGGCGGGGTGACTTCGCCGACCTGACGGTGATCGCGGCCGAGTCGGGGTTCGAGGGCGCCGACGGCGTACTGTTCGACGTCGGGGTCTCCAGCCAGCAGTTGGACGACCCCCGGCGGGGATTCAGCTTCCGGTCAGCGGGCCCGCTCGACATGCGCATGGACCCCGCGTCCGCGCTCAGCGCCGAGGAGGTGGTCAACACCACCTCGGAGGCGAACCTGGCCAGGATCATCCGCGAGCTGGGCGAGGAGAGATGGGCGGGTCGCATCGCCCGCTTCGTGGTCCGCCGGCGCCCGCTCACGACCACCTTCGACCTGGCGGCGGCGGTGGCGGCGGCCGTGCCCCGGGGGGCCTGGCCGCCCGGAACCCATCCCGCCACGCGCACGTTCCAGGCGATCCGGATGACCGTCAACGACGAACTCGGCAGCCTCGAGCGCGGGCTGAAGGCCGCAACCAAGATCCTCACTCCCGGTGGGCGCATGGCGACGATCTGCTTCCACTCTCTGGAAGACCGTTTGGTCAAGTCCCACTTCAACGTCGAGTCACACGACTGTGTCTGCCCCCCCCAGCAGCCAGTCTGCACCTGCGCTCACCGGGCCTCCCTCCGCGTGGTCACCCGGCGTCCCGTCCGCCCCTCCGCCGGCGAGATCCGCGAGAACCCTCGCGCCCGGTCGGCGCGGCTGCGGGTCGCCGAGAAGCTCCAGGAGAAGGTCTCCTAGCAGCTGACCTCCCAGCGCCGTTCCCCCCTCTCCAAAGCCGTCCCGGGGAAGGGCATCGAGCCCGACCCCGGGGCGCACCAACCGTCACCGCACCGGATCCAGCAGTCAACCCAGCACACAAGGGCATTCCAAGAGTTGGTCACAACCCGAATACTCGACCGCCGCCGGCTGGCCAATCCCAGCTCGGCGCGGGCCTCCCGCCGCCGCCCGCTGGCGCTGGCCGGGGATGTCTCCTCGCGCCTGCGCGTGGGTGCCTTCGGCCGCGTCTACGTCGCGGCTGCCGTGATCCTCCTCTGCCTGATCGTGTACCTGTTTCAGGTCGCCCAGGTGACCAAGGCTTCATATGACATCGCCCAGCTGCGGGGCCGCCAGGCGCAGCTGCTCGCCGAGCAGGAACAGCTCCGCTATCAGGAGGCGAACCTCACCGCGCCGGCCCGCATCCAGCAGGAGGCGGTCGCGGCCGGCATGCAGCGGACGATGCCCAGCCAGTACGTCGCCTACCAGCCGGTGCAGGTCGATGTCGCGGCGCCGCCCTCCCAGGTGCGCCCCGACCGCACGCCGCTCTGGCAGCAGGCGGTGGCGGCGATCTTCCACAGCCTCGGCTCCCGCGACGCGCTCGCCTCGGGCCAGTAGCAGGCCACGGTGGCGGTCGAACGCAATCGCGGCGCCGCCCGGGGCGGCCGCTCGGCCGATGACGCCAGGCGAGGGGCTTCGGACCGCGCGTGGAGGCGGTCGAGCCCGGCCGCCGGCCGCTCCCGCCGGTCGTCCAAAAGCCGCGGCCCTCGCGATCCAGCGCCCTCGCGCATGCGTGTCCTCTGGCTCCTGACCGTCGCCCTCCTCCTGGCCACCGCGATCTGGGGTCGTCTCGTCTACTGGCAGGTCCTGGAGCACAGCCGGCTGGCCTCGGCCGCCCAGGCCCAGTACACGCAGCACGTCGTCCTGCCCGCCCAGCGGGGCCGGATCTTTGACCGCAACATGCGGCCTCTGGCCGTCAACACCACCGCCTACTCGGTCTTCGTCTCGCCCCAATATGTCCAGACCGGCCAGCGGGCCGCGGTGGCCCAGGGGCTCACCTCGGTGCTCGGGCTGCCCCTCGGGCAGGTGACGGCCACCCTCGAGTCGGGCAAGGCGTTCGCCTACGTCGCCCACCGCGAACCACAGGCGGTGGCCGACCGCCTCCGCAGGCTGGCGCTGCCGGGGGTTGGCCTGGAGCCCGATCAGCAGCGTTCCTACCTTCCCGGTGGCGAGTCGGGGGCGAGCCTGGCGGCGAACCTGCTCGGCTTCGTCAACAGCTCGGGAACCGGCCTCTACGGCGTCGAGCAGCGGTACGACGCGCAGTTGGCGGGCAGGCCCGGGTCCTCCAGCACGTACACCGACCAGGCCGGCAACCAGGTCGTGCTCGGCGCCGGCGTCCACCGCGACGCCGTCAACGGGGCCGATCTCACCCTCACCCTCGACAGCAACATCGAGTACGCCGCGGAGCAGGCCCTGGAGGCCGGCGTCAAGGCCGCCCACGCGGTGAGCGGCAGCGTCCTCATCATGGATCCCGCCACGGGCGGGATCGTCGCCTCCGCCGACTATCCCTCCTACAACGCCAATCAGTACTACTCGACGGACGTCTCCCGCTTCCTGGACGACACCGTCTCCTACCAGTACGAGCCGGGCTCGGTGATGAAGGTGGTGACGCTGGGGGGGGCGCTCGACGCCCACGCCATCACCCCCCAGACGACCATCAACGATCCCGGCGTGATCAGCGTCGGCGGCTACGCGATCCACGACTGGGACTTCCAGAGCCACGGCACCGTGACCATGACCCAGGTCTTGGAGGAGTCGCTCAACGTGGGCGCGATCCGGGCCATGATGGCGGAGGGCCCGCAGACCTACTACCACTACCTGCAGGCGTTCGGCTTCGGACGCCCTTCCGGCGTGGACGTCGCCGCGGAGTCGTCGACGCCGCTGCGGCCCTACCCGGACTGGCGTCCTTCGAACTTCGCGACGGCGTCCTTCGGACAGGGCGTCGCGGTCAACATGGAGCAGATGCTGGCCGCGGTCAACGTCATCGCCGACAACGGGCGTTACGCGCAGCCGCACGTGGTCGCCGACGTGGGCGGGCGGCCGGCCGCGGCCGCCGAACGGCCCCAGCGGCAGGTGATCTCCCCCCAGGCGGCGGCACAGATGAAGTGGATGATGACGCAGGTCGTCCAGCACGGATCGGGCTGGAAATCGTGCATCTCCGGATTCCAGCTCGACGAGGCGGGCAAGACGGGCACCTCCAACATCCCCGTCAACGGCAAGTACACGGGCGACGTGTGGGCCTCCTACGTCGGCTTCATGCCCGCCTCCCATCCTCGCTTTACGATGCTGGTCGTGATCCGCAAGCCGCACAACGGCTCCAACGACCACAACGAGGGCTACTACGTGGCGGCGCCGGTCTGGAAGCAGATCGCGCAGGACATCATCCTGCAGTGGCGGATCACGCCCCAGGGGACCAGCCCAGGTCCCGGTGCGGTGTCCAGCGGCTGCCACAGCTCCGTCAGCGGCTGAGCCTGTCCCGGCGATGAAGCTCAGCCTCGACGAGGTGATCGAGGCGACCGGCGGCCGGCCGGCCGGGGCGATCCGGCGCGGCCCCCGGGTCGTCTCGTCCTTCCACACGGACTCCCGCGAGATGGCCCCGGGGGGACTCTTCTTCGCCCTCCGGGGGACGCAGATGGACGGCGCGAGGTTCGTGCCGGACGCGGTCGGGCGGGGAGCGGCGGCCGTCGTGGTGGACCGGCCCCTGGCGGCGCCGGGGGTGGCGGTGATCGTGGTCGAGGACCCCTGGGCCGCCCTCTACGCCCTGGCCGGGCGCGTGCTGGAGAGGGTCGCGCCCCTCGTCGTGGGGGTGACCGGCAGCAACGGGAAGACATCGACCCGGGAGATGATCGCCGCCGCCCTCGGCGTCCGGCTGAGTGTGCATCGCAGCGAGGGCAACCTCAACACCGAAACCGGCGTCCCCCTGACCATCCTCGGGCTCCTGCCGGAGCACCGCGCGCTGGTCCTCGAGATGGGGATGCAGGCGCCCGGTGAGATCGCCCGCCTGGCCCGTCTGGGCCGGCCGCGGGTCGGCGTCGTGACCTCCATCGGCACCGTTCACATGGAGTTCTTCGCCGGTCGTGAGGAGCTGGCCCGCGCCAAGGGCGAGCTGGCGGCCGCGCTGCCGCCGGACGGGCTCGCGGTCCTCAACGCGGAGGACCCCTTCACGCCGCTTCTGGAGTCGATGACCCGCGCGCGGGTGACGACCTTCGGTCTCGGCGTGGGGGACCTCCGAGGTGACGGCTACCGGGCCCGGGGCGAGGGGGGCGTCATCACCGTCCGAGGTCGCCAGGTGCGGTTGGGGCTGCCCGGCCGTCACCAGGCCCGCAACGCCCTCGCCGCGCTGGCGGTGGCGGAGTTCGCCGGGATCCCGGTCGAGGAGGCGGCGCCACCGCTGGCGCGGGTGTCGATCGAGGGAAGGCTGCGCCGGCTGCCGGGGGACGGTGGCATCGTGATCGTCGACGACGCCTACAACGCGAGCCCGGAGTCGATGCTGGCGGCCTTCGAGACCCTCGCCGAGCGGTCCCGGCGGGGACGGCTGCTCGGGGTCCTGGGCGAGATGCGGGAGCTGGGGCCGCTGGCCGAGCAGGCCCACCGCGAGGTGGGGGCCCGGGCGCGCGAGGTCTTCGACGGCGCCGCCGTCCTCGACGTCGGGATGGGCGCCGTGCTGGCGAAGGCGGCCGGCGCCCGTCTGGTGCCCGATCTGGACGCCGCCGAGCGCTGGGTCCGGGAGGGCGCCCGCCCCGGGGACGTCGTGCTCATCAAGGCCTCGCACGGTCTCCGCCTGGACGAGCTGGTCCTGAGGCTGAGGGAACGTAGAGCCTCGGGTGAGCAATGACACCGGATCTGCGTCGTACCGCCCCGGGCTCCTGGCCTGATGCTGCCTGACGTCCTCACCCTGGCGGTCAGCTTCCTGGTCGGGCTCGCGCTCTACCGCCCCTTGATCGGGTGGCTGGCGCGCCGCCAGGCGGTACAGGTCATCCAGGCCGAGCTCCCGGCGGGCCACCAGGCCAAGGCGGGGACGCCCACCGGGGGCGGGGCGATCTTCGCGGCGGTCCCCGTCGTTGGCGGCCTCCTCGCGTTCGGCGCCGGTCATCCGGGCCCGCTGACGGCGGTCGCGGGCCTGGTGGTGGGGGCCCTCCTGGGCGCCGCCGATGACGCCCGCAAGCTGCGGATCGGGTCGCTCGGAATCCCCGCCCGCGCCAAGCTCCCCCTCCAGGTGGCGCTGGCGGTCCCCGTCGCCTGGCTCGCCCACCAGGGCGCCGGTGGCCACCAGATGCTGGTGCCGGTCGATCTCGGCCTCTGGTACTGGCCCCTGGCGGTGTTCGCGATCGTGGGCGCGGCCAACGCGGTCAACCTGACCGACGGCATGGACGGGCTGGCGGCCGGGCTGGGCATGCTCGCGCTGGCGGGGCTGGCCTTCCTCATCCCCGGCGCGCCGGCGGGAGAGAAGGCGGTGGCTCTGACCCTGATCGGATGCCTGGCCGCCTTCCTCGCCTACAACCGCCATCCCGCGCGCGTGTTCATGGGCGACACCGGTTCGCTGGCGCTCGGCTACGCGTTGGCGGGGATGGCAATCCAGCAGGGGGCGATGTTCCTGCTGCCGATCCTCGGATCGGTGTTCGTTCTGGAGACGCTGTCTGTCATCATTCAGGTCGGCTACTTCAAAGCCAGCGGCGGTCGCCGCGTCTTCAAGATGGCCCCGATTCACTACACGTTCCACCTGGCGGGCTGGTCTGAAAATCGCGTCGTGCGCTCCTTCTGGGGAGCCGGAGCGGTTTCGCTGGCGCTCGCGGCGGCGGTCGCGCGGGCGTTCGGGTGAGCGCTCCCGGCACCCCGACGTTGCCGCCGGCGGGCTCGACCGCGCTCGTGGTCGGGCTGGGCCGGAGCGGTGCCGCCCTGGCCCGTTTCCTGGATCGCCGGGGGGTTCACGTGCGCGTCTGCGACACCCGGGAGCGGGCGGATCTGGAGGCGGCGCTGGGCGAGCTGCCGGCCGCCGCCGACCTGCGACTGGGCGGGTACGATCGGTCCGTTCTGATCGGCTGCGCCGCCGTCTACGCCAGCCCCGGGGTCCGCTGGGATGGGTACCTTCTGGAGGCCGCCCGCGCTGCCGGCATCCCCGTCTCGAGCGAGATCGAGCTCTTCTTCCAGCACTGCCCGGGTGAGATCGTCGGCATCACCGGCACCAATGGCAAGACCACCACCACCGCCCTCGCTGGCGCCGTCCTGGCGCGCGGCGAACGCCCGGTCGTGGTGGCGGGCAACATCGGCGTGGCGGCCCTCGAGCGGCTGCCGGAGATCACCGAGCGGCATTGGGTCGTGCTCGAGCTCTCGAGCTTCCAGCTGGAGTCGATCGAGCGCCCCCGCGTCAGCATCGGGGCCGTCCTCAACATCACCCCCGACCACCTCGATCGGCACGGCAGTCTCGATCGCTACGTGGACCTCAAGGCCCGCCTGGTGGAGACCATGGAGCCGGGGGACGCCGCCCTCCTCAACGGCCTCGACGCGATGAGCCGCACACTCGCCCGCCGGACCCGCGCCGAGGTGATCTGGTTCGACCGGCACGTGCCCGTTCCCCCGATGCCGATTCCCGGCCGCCACAACCTCCAGAACGCGCTCGCCGCCGCCGCCATCGGCCGCCGGGCCGGCATCCCGGACGCCGACATCGACGCCGCCGTGGCCGCCTTCCCCGGCGTCGAGCATCGCCTGGAGCTGGTCGGTGAATGGGACGGCGTCCGCTGGTACAACGACTCCAAGGCGACCAATCCCGACGCCGGGCGCGTGGGGCTGGGCGCCTTCGAGGGAACCCCGGTGGTCCTGATCGCGGGCGGGGACGGCCACTTCGATCTCTCCGAGTGGGCGCTCGACGTTCGCCGGCGGGCGCGGTCGGTGGTGGTGGTCGGCCTCGACCCGTCCCGCGTCATGGGGGCGCTGGCGGGTCACCCCGACCTCGCCGTGGCGGCAGGCATCGAAGAGGCGGTCGAGGTGGCGGCGGGGCGGGCCCGCCCCGGCTCGGTGGTGCTCCTCAGCCCCGCCCACAAGAGCTACGACCAGTTCCGGAGCTTCGAGGAGCGGGGGTGCCGCTTCAAGGCCGCCGTCCTCCGCTCGAGGGCGCCGAGTTGATCGCCGGGGCGACGTCGCGGGCGCAGCGCCGAGCCGAGCGGCGCGCGGAGAGCGCGGAGGACAGGGGCGAGCTGGACCGCTGGCTGCTGCTGCTCACGGTCCTGCTCGTAGGGGTCGGCCTGGTCATGGTCTTCAGCGCCAGCCAGGCGGGCGCGCTCCTCCAGCACGGCAGCCCCCTCTACTACTTCGAACGGCAGGCGGTCTGGGTCGCCCTCGGCCTGGCCGCCCTCTTCTTCTTCGCCCGCACCGACTACCGGCGGCTGCGTCGGCTGGCGGCCCCGGTGGCGGCCGTGGTGGCGTTGATGATGCTGCTGGTGCTGGTGCCCCACATCGGGCTCAAGATCGGAGGCGCCCGGCGCTGGTTCAACCTGGGGCCGCTCGGCACCGTCGAGCCCTCCGAGCTCGGCAAGCTCGCCTTTGCGTTCTTCTTCGCCGACTGGCTGGTGCGCCGGGAGGAGCGCCTGCTCAGTGTCAAGGAGGGCCTGGTGCCCTTCTGCGTGCTCGGCGGCGGCGTCCTCGCACTGGTGATGCTGGAGAAGGACCTCGGCACCGGGCTGGTGCTGGCGGCCATCTTCGCCTCCTCCTTCTTCGCCGCGGGCGGCCGCAAGCGCCATCTGGTGCTGCTCGTGGCCGGCCTGGCGGGCGCGGGCGTGGTGGTCGTTCTCAAGGAGTCCTACCGGAGCGCGCGCCTGGGCGCCTTCCTGCACCCCTTCGCGGACCCCCTGGGAAGCGGCTGGCAGTCGGCGCAGTCGCTCTACGCGCTCGGCACCGGCGGCATCACCGGCGTCGGCCTCGGTCACTCGATGGAGAAGTTCCTGTGGCTGCCGGAGGCGCAGACGGACTTCATCTTCGCGATCATCGGGGAGGAGACGGGCATCATCGGCACCACGCTGATCCTGGCCGGGTTCATCGCCTTCGCCATCCGGGGATACCGGATCGCGATGCGGGCTCCCGACCGCTACGGCGCCATCCTCAGCGCCTCGCTGACGACCTGGATCGCCTTCCAGGCCCTCCTCAACATGGCCACCGTGACCGACACGCTTCCCATCACTGGCGTTCCGCTTCCGTTCATCAGCTACGGTGGAACGGCCCTGGCCACGACCCTGGCCGCGGTCGGCGTGCTGCTCAACATCTCGCGCCAGAGCACGGCACGCCCGCGCCGCGACGACTCTTGGAGGAATGATGCGACTGCTGATCTCGGGCGGGGGGACCGGTGGGCATCTGTTCCCGGCCCTGGCGGTCGCCCGGGCCTGCCGCGCTGAACGACCGCAGTCGGCGGTGCTGCTGGTCGGCAAGGCGGGGGGACCCGAGGAGCGGCTGGTGCCCGAGGCGGGGTTCGACCTGGCGACCGTGCCCATCCGCGGCTTCGATCGCGACGCCGTCTGGAAGAACCTCGCCCTGCCCGGGCTGCTGCCGGCGGCGATCTGGAAGGGCGCCGGAATCGTCTCCCGTTTCCGGCCCGACGTGGTGCTGGGCATGGCCGGCTACGCGATGACGCCGGCGGTGATCGGGGCCCGCATCAAAGGCGTCCCCTACGTGCTCCACGAGCAGAATGTCGCCGCCGGGCTGGCGACCCGGATGTTCGCGAGCGGAGCCGCCGCGATCTGCGTCACCCTGCCCGGGGCAGAGCGGGGGTTGGGCGGCCGCCGGGTCGAGATGACCGGGCTCCCGCTCCGGCCCGGCTTCGTGCCGCGGACGCCGCCGGCGCCGCCGCGGCGGCTGCTGATCACCGGTGGCAGCCAGGGGGCGCGGCGCATCAACCAGACCGTGTGGGCGGCGCTGGACGCGCTTCTGGAACGCTTTCAGGAGGTCGTCCACCTGACCGGTCGCCAGGGCGAGGAGGAGGCTCGGCGATACTGGCGCCCGCGGTACCGGCCGATCACCTTCGCGGACGACATGCCGGCAGTGCTCGCGGGCGCGGACGCCGTCGTCAGCCGGGCCGGCGTGGGAACGATGGCCGAGGTCACCGCCGTCGGCCTGCCGCTGGTCCTGATCCCGGGCACCTTCGGGGGTGGCCACCAGGCGGCGAACGCCGCCGCGCTCGTCTCCGCCGGCGCCGCGATCCGCCTCGGCGACGGGGAACTGAGCCCGGAGAGCCTGATCGCAGCCCTCGACAGCCCCTCCGCGGACGGCTGGCGGCGCATGGCGGCGGCCTCCCGCGCGCTCGGCAGGCTGGACGCCGCCCAGCGCGTGCTGCGGGTCCTGGACGGGGTCCTCGCCTGAAAGGGTGAGGACGCACCTGGTCGGGATCGGTGGCACGGGAATGTCGGCGCTGGCGATGGGGCTGATCGCCCGCGGGGACGAGGTCTCCGGCTGTGACTGGAAGGAGTCCGAGACCACCCGGGCACTCCGCGGCGCGGGGGTGAATGTGGCGATCGGCCACGACGTCCGGCACGTGAACGGCCAGGACCTCGTCACCTACACGGAGGTCGTCAGGGCGGGCATGGTGGAGGTCGAGGCCGCCCGCCGCCGCGGGATCTCGATCCTGACCCGCCCTGCGGCGCTGGCGGAGCTGATCGCCAGCACGCGATCGGTGGCGGTGGCGGGCACCCACGGCAAGACGACCGTCACCGCCATGCTCGGGCATGTTCTCAGCGAGGCGGGCTGGGATCCCACCGTGCTCGTGGCGGACGGGATCGGGTCCCGGGCGGGCGGTGGCGGCTGGCTGGTTGCCGAGGCCGACGAGTCGGACGGGAGCCTGGTGCTCCACCATCCCCGCTGGGCGGTGGTGACCAACGTCGAGCATGATCACCCGGACCACTTCCCGACCCTCGCGGACGTCCGCGCCTGCTTCCAGGAATTCCTCGACGGGCTTCCCGCCTCCTCGCTGGCGGTGCTCTGCGCGGACGATCCCAACCTGAGGGAGATGGCGAGCCCCGCCCGGCGCGTCACCTACGGCTTCGGGGCCGCCGACTACTCGTGCACGCGGGAGCGCCCGTCCCGCCTCTCCCGGCGGGGCCGCCGGCTGGGCACGCTGCGCATCTCCAGCCCGGGCTGGCACAACCTCCAGGACGCGTGCGGGGTGGCGGCGGCGGCCCTCGAGCTGGGCGTCGGCTTCGACGTGGTGGCGGGCGCGCTGGCCACTTTTCCGGGCGCCCACCGGCGCCTCGAGCGCCTCGGGAGATGGCGGGGCGCCGACGTCTACGACGACTACGGGCATCATCCGAGCGAGATCAGGGCTACGCTCGAGGCGGCACGCGAGCTGACCCGGGGCCGCCTGGTCCTGCTCTTCCAGCCCCACCGCTTCACCCGGTTCACGGCCTTCGAGGCGGCGTTCGCGGCCTCCTTCGATGGCGCCGACGAGACGATCGTGACGGAGATCTACCC
>JBOHUX010000046.1:0-14431 GCA_050734915.1 Candidatus Dormibacteraceae bacterium | reverse complement strand
CCGCGCCCGCGCCCTCCGCCAGTGCGGGGTGGCGGACGAGCCGCTCACCTCTCTCAAGCGCGCCCAGCACCTGTTCGCCCTCGATGGGAACCCCGACGGCCAGGCATCGGCGCTCGTCGAGGAGGCTAAGCAGCTGGAGGCCGCGGACGAGCTCGCCGCCGCCCGGAAGCTCTGCGCGCGCGCTCTGGGCCTCGCCCGCGACCCCCTGATCAAGGCCGAGATCCTGGCCCGGATCACGCTCGACTCGGCGCTGCTCGGATACCTGCCGGAGGCGGCCGAGGCAGCCCACGAGGCGCTGGAGCTGATGCCCTCGCGCCGCGACGCCCGCGCTGTCGCCACAGACCAGGTCTTCGTGATCGCCCGACTGGGCCTGGCGGAAGCCCTCAGCGGCGACTTCCGGGGTGGCCGCCGCCACCTCGAGCAGGCGTGTCGGCTGGCCGGCCGGGACAAGGTGGGCGTGGTCAGCGCCATGCTCGCCCACTACCTGCACGGCGTCGTCTGCGCCCGGGCGGGCGCCCATGAGCTGGCGCTGGGCGAGTTCGACCGGGCGCAGGCGATCGCCGACCAGGTCGGCCGCGACGACTACGTCCGCCTCTGCCACGGCGCCCGCGGCGAGATGCTGGCCAATCTCGGCCGGCTCCGGTCCGCCGAGTCGGAGCTGCGGGACGCGGGCTGGCTCTGCAACCGCTGGGTGGACGCCGCCTACTTCTACTTCCGCACCGGTCAGCACCAGCAGGCGGCGGAGATCTACGAATCGGACATCGCCCGGGCGGCGGCGCGGGAGGACCCGCTCGAACGCGCGCGCGCGCAGGCGCTCCTCGGCGTCTGCCTGCTGGCCATGGGGCCCTCGACCCTCGGCCGCCGGCTGCTGGAGCAGGCGGCGCGCTCGCACGCCATCCGCGGCTTCAACAGCCGCACCCCCGGCATCCGGCTCCACCTGGCCGACGTCGCCTTCGCGGAGGGTGACCCCGACCTCGGCGCCGGCCTCCTCCGACAGGCGCTGGCCGGTGCCCGGGCGGGCGGAGCCCGTCACTTCTTCGCCTTCGAGCCCGACGTCACCCGGCGCTGCCTGACCAGGGCGCGAGAGCTCCTCATCGAGCCTGAGTTTGCGGCCGATTGCCAGCGCCGGCTGAGCCCCGCCCTCCTCGATTCGCAGCCGGCCGAGCGCCTGGAGGTCGCCCCCCAGAGCCTCCTCGCCGGCTGCGGCGATGGCCGGATCCGGGCCGACCTCGAGCGCAGCCTCACCAGCGGCCGGCTCACGGCTCGCGGTCTGCGCAAGCTGCTGGACGAGTACGGGCTCACCTGGCGGGAGTCGCAGGTGTTCGTCCGCTACTACCTTCCCGACGGTGGCTCCGGCGCCTCCAGCCGCCAGCGCAGGGATCTCGCCGCCCAGCTGGGCATCGCGGAGCACACCGTCCGCCACCACGTCAACTCGATCCGCGGCAAGCTCGGCCTCGGCGCCCAGCGCGGCATGGCCGCGTACCGGTGGGCGGTGTCGCAGGACATCATCTCGGCCTGAGCGCCGGCGAGCGCCCGGGCGGCACTTTGGTACCTAAGTCCGATGCAGGCCGGACGCCGCCCCCCTAACGTCCGGCCCGAGGTCGCAGCCGCGTGCCGGGCGCGTGGGAGCTGCGATCCAGATCAGTGCGGAGGGAACGCATGACGAGGTACGGGAACGGAAAGATACCGGTGCTCATCGCGGGGCTGGCGGTCGTCCTCTCCGCGTGCGGTCTCGGGTCCGGCACGCAGACCGCCAACACGAACACCAGCAAGCCCATCCTGGTCGGTCTCTCGGAGCCGCTGACCGGCGACAAGGCGGACATCGGCACCAACAGCGACCAGGGCTACAAGACCTGGGCGGCGGAGGTCAACGCCACCGGCGGGATCCTGGGCCGGAAGGTCAAGCTCATCACCTACGACAACAACAGCCTCGCCGACACCGCGGTCAGCCAGTACCAGAAGCTCATCACCAGCGACAAGGTGGACGTCCTCCTGGGACCGGTCAGCAGCGCCCTGGTGACCCCGACCGAGGCCGTCGCGGCGCGCTACAACAAGATCTTCGTCGAGGGAACCGGGGGTGCCCCCTCCGTCTTCCAGCGCCACTTCCACGACATCTTCTTCGTCCAGCCGGCGCCGGCGCAGGACCAGGCCGATCCGCTGGTGAACTGGATCAAGTCCCTGCCGGCCGGCCAGCGGCCGACCAAGGCCGCCTACGTCACCAACGACGACCCCTTCGCCTCCGCCGTGGTGGCCAAGGTCAAGACGGCGATGACGGCGATGGGCATCCCGACGGTGTTCGACCAGGTCTACCCGCCCACCCAGACCGACTTCACGACCATCGGCGCGCAGATCAAGGCGAAGGGCGCGGACCTGCTCGTCCAGGGCTCCGTGGCCGACCAGGACGCCATCGCGGCGGTCCAGTCGTACTCCCGGGTCGGCTTCCAGCCCACAGTCGCCTACTTCGCCAGCGGTCCCGACAGCGCCAACACCTGGAAGGCCCAGCTGGGCGCCAAGGGCGATGGCTCGATGACCTCGCTGGACTGGCTCCAGCAGTCGTCCGTCCCCGGCAACTCGACCTTCACGGCCGAGTACCTGAAGCTGTTCCCCAACAAGGACAACGTCGTTCCCGCCGAGGCCGCCGAGGCCTACGGCGCGGGCCAGGTGCTGGCCGCCGCCATCAAGGCCACCGGCACCCTCGACAACGCCAAACTCATCAAGTGGCTGCACGGGCACAAGGTGCAGTCGATCGAGGGCAACTTCGGCTGGGATTCCGACGGCCGGCCGGTCGGAGGCAGCTACAACCTGATCCAGTGGCAGAACGGGCATCTCAACACCGTGTGGCCGCCCGCGGAGGCGACCAACCACGGCAAGCCGACCATCCCCAAGCCCAACTGGTAGACCAAACCCCTCTCGGCCGGGAGGCGCCCGCGGCGTCTCCCGGTCCCCAACCCCTGCTGATGCGGATGCAAAGGAACACCGGACGATGAATCTGACCCTCCTCGTGGAGGCGCTGCTGCTCGGCGTGCTGACCGGCGGCATGTACGCGCTGATGGCCTCCGGGCTGACGCTGATCTTCGGCGTCATGCGGCTGATCAACATCGCCCACGCCGCGGTCATCATCTTCGCCTCCTACCTGGCCTGGTACCTGCTGGTCCGGACCGGGCTCGACCCTCTGATCGCGATCATCGTGATGGCGGTCGTCTTCTTCATCGGAGGGGCGCTGGTCCAGCGCGGGATCCTCGGCGCCCTGGTCGATCGGGACCTCTCCCTGGCCCTGCTGGCGACGCTCGGCATCGCCAACATCATCGAGGGCCTGGAGGGCATCCTCTGGACCTCCACCTTCCATTCCATCAACGCCTCCTACACGCTCCAGACCTTCCACTGGCACGGCCTCTATTTCCCGCTGGTGAAGCTGATCACCTTCGGTGCCTCGCTGGCCCTGTTGATCGGGCTCTTCGTGCTCCTGGCCAAGACCAAGCTGGGCCGGGCGATCCGGGCCACGACCCAGAACCGCGGCGTGGCGCAGCTGGTGGGGGTCAACGTCGCCCGGGTGACGATGATCGCGTTCGCGATCGGCATCGGCATCGCCGGCGCCGCCGGCCCCCTGATGGGGATGGCGTATCCCTTCTACCCCAACTCGCACTGGCTCTGGATCGGCAAGCTGCTGGCGATCGTCGTCCTCGGCGGACTGGGCAGCCTCCGGGGCACCTTCATCGCGGCCCTGATCCTGGGCATCGCCGAGCAGGTCACGATCCTGTTCCTGACCCCGGACTGGGCCGCGATGGTGTTCTTCGTCTTTCTCTTCGCGGTCCTCATCGCGCGGCCGCAGGGCTTCTTCGGGCACGTCGCCCGGGAGAGCCTGTGAAGCCGCTCGCCCAGGCCCCGCCGGCGGAGCCCGTCGCCACGGGCAGATCCGTGAAGCCGCTGCGCGTCCTCAAGATCGCCTGGCCGCTGGCGGCACTGGCCGTCTTCATGGTGCTGCCGTTCGGCGCCCTCAACGGCTTCTCGTTCGACCTCTTCTACTTCACGTTCATGTACGCGGCGATGTCGGTCGGCTGGAACATCCTCGGCGGCTACGCGGGCTACATCTCGCTGGCCCACCTCGGCTTCTTCGGCTTCGGCTCCTACGCGGCCGGGCTGGCGCTCTTCCACTTCGGCTGGTCGATCTTCATCACCGCACCGCTGGTCGGACTGCTCTGCTCGGTCCTCGCCGCCGGCCTGGGCTGGACCGCGCTCCGGACCCGGGGGTCGGCCTTCGTCATCGTGACGCTGGCCTTCACCTCCATCGTCCAGTTCCTGGCCCTCAACCTCAAGGGCCTCACCGGCGGCAGCGCCGGCCTCTACCTCCCGCTCGTGAACCTCCCCTCCAGCGTGCTGCCGGTGCCCTTCTACTACTACATGCTCGGGCTGCTGGTGCTGGCCGTGCTGGTCTCGCTGGGCATCCGCCGCTCCCGCTTCGGCCTGGCCCTGATCGCCATCCGGGAGGACGAGGGCAAGGCCGAGGGGTCGGGCATCAACACCTCCCTGTTCAAGATCATCGCCTTCATGATCAGCATCTGGTTCGCCGGGGTCGCCGGTGCCATCCACGCCCAGTACCTCGACTACGTGGACCCGGACCTCGCCTTCGAGCTGATCATCATGCTGAACATGATCGTGATGACGCTGCTGGGCAGCCGGGGCACCACCTGGGGGCCCGTCCTGGGCGCCTTCATCCTCTTCCCGCTCAGCGAGTACCTGGTCTTCTGGCTGCCGACCGGCATCGCCGGCCAGTTCCACCTGGCGCTCCTCGGCGTCGTCCTGGTGGTGGTGGCGCGCTACCTGCCGGGCGGCCTTCTGATCACGATCAGAGACTTCATCCTGCGGCGCCGCGGACCCGGAGAGCCCTCCCAGGGACTCCCGGCCCTGGCGCTGGCCGGCGGCGGCGGCCCGGCGGGCCCGGCGGCGGGCGAGGCGGGACGGTGAGCGGCGGGGTGCTCGAGGACGTCAAGGCGGGCCCGCAGGCCGGGAGCGGTCGCCTCCTCGACGTCTGCGCCGTGACCAAGTCGTTCGGTGGCGTCCAGGCGCTCGACAGCTGCTCCTTCAAGGTGGCGCCGCATCGGATCACGGCCCTGATCGGGCCCAACGGCTCCGGCAAGACGACCATCTTCAACTGCGTCTCCGGCTTCTACCGGCCGGACGCCGGCGAGGTGCGTTTCGGCGAGCGCCGGATCTCCGGGCTCGCCCCCAGCCGGATCGTGCACGAGCGGCTGGCCCGCACCTTCCAGATCACGCGCATCTTCAAGAGGATGTCGGTGCTCGAGAACATGGTGGTGCCGGTCCGGCGCACGGGCCTCAAGGCGATGTTCTGGGACGGCATCCAGGGCCACGAACGCGAGCGCGCGGAGCGGCTCCTGGAGTTCGTCGGGCTGCTCCGGTTCAGCGACGAGCAGGCGGGGCATCTCTCCTTCGGCCAGCAGAAGCTGCTCGAGCTGGCGGCCGCCCTCATGGCCGAACCCGAGATCCTCCTCCTCGACGAGCCGTCCGGCGGGCTCAACCCGGTCATGATCGACCGCCTGGCGGGGTACGTCGTGGAGCTGAACCAGATGGGGACCACCTTCCTCATCGTCGAGCACAACATGGGGTTCGTCATGCGCCTCGCGGACACCGTCGTCGTCATGCACCGGGGAGCGGTCATCGGCGAGGGCACGGCCGCCGAGGTGCGAGCCGACCCCAGGGTTCTGGAGGCCTATCTGGGGGACTGATGGCGCTGCTGGAGGTCAACGGCCTGTACGCCGGATACGGATATGGCGGGGACATCCTTCAGGGGGTGGATCTCCACCTCGAGAAGGGTGCCTACGTCTGTGTCATCGGTCCCAACGGGGCGGGCAAGTCGACGCTCATGCGCGCGATCGGCGGCATCATCGCGCCCCGCAAGGGGAGCATCGCCTTCGCCGGCCGGGACATCGGCGGCCGGCGGCCGGACCTCGTCTTCGGGGACGGCATCGTGACCGTGCCCCAGGGCCGCAACACCTTCCCCGACATGTCCGTTAGGGAGAACCTCCTCATGGGCGCCTACTCGATCGCGAACCGGCGGCTGGTCCGTGAGCGCATCGAGCGCGTGATGGAGATGCTGCCCGTCGTGCGTGAGAAGCGCGACGTTCGCGCGGGCCTCCTGAGCGGCGGCCAGCAGAAGCAGGTGGAGATCGCCCGGGCGATGCTCGTCGAGCCGACCCTCCTGCTGCTCGACGAGCCGACCATGGGCCTCGAGCCGCGGATCGCGCGCGCCGTGCTGGAGAAGATCGAGGCCCTCAGCGCGGGCGGGATGACCATCCTCCTGGTCGAGCAGAACGCCAGGCTGGGACTCGGCTCGGCCAAGGAGGGGTGCGTGATGGAGCTGGGCCAGGTCAAGCTCCGGGGTCGGGGGACGAGCCTGCTCGACGACCCCGACGTGGCCAGGCTCTACCTGGGGGTGGAGGCGGGGTCGGAGAGCGCGGCCCGCGTGCGCGCGGCGGCTCCCGCCGCCCCCGGCTCTTAGGAGACCGCCGAGGCCGTGGATTTCCGACTCTCCGAGGAGCAGCTGCGGCTGCAGGCGCTGGCTCGCGACTTCGCCTACCGGGAGGTCCAGCCCCGCGCCCGGGTCCTGGACCGGGAGGCGGACGCGCGCAGCGCGTTCCCGGCCGATCTCATCCGGCGCGCCTCTGAGCTCGGGTTCCGGACCTTCAAGGTGCCGAAGGAGCAGGGCGGCATGGGGGCCGACGTCCTCACCGAGGTCATCGTCCACGAGGAGCTCGCGGTCGGGGACGTGGGCCTGGCCATGACGCTCGGCCACCCCTGGCGGGAGGGCTGGATGCTGGCCACCTTCACGACCCCTGAGCAGCGGGAGAGGTTCCTGCCCGAGTTCATGGCCGACCCGCTCTACCTGACCTCCTTCGCGATGACCGAGGAGCACGCCGGCAGCGATCACGGGCTGCCCTTCCTGGACGATGTCGAGGCCGGCGTCCGCACTACCGCCCAACTCCGCGGCGACGAGTGGGTGCTCAACGGAGCCAAGCGGTTCATCACCAACGGCAGCGTCGCCCGGCTGCTGGTCGTGGTGGCCCGGACCAGGCAGGGCGTGCCCTGGAACCAGGGCATCTCGGTCTTCCTGGTGCCCAGCGACGCGCCCGGCTTCCGGGTCGGGCGGGTGGAGGAGAAGTTCGGGCTCCGCCTCAACCAGAACGCCGAGCTGATCTTCGAGGACTGCCGGATTCCACAGGGCAACCTGGTCAGCGGGCTCCACGAGGGCCAGGACTTCCGGCACCGGTTCAACCGCGGCTCCAAGTCTCGCGAGGCGGCGCGCTGCCTCGCCATCGCCCGCTGCGCCTACGAGGCAGCCGGTGAGTACGCCCGGGGCAGGATCCAGGGGGGCCGGCCGATCATCCAGCACCAGGCGATCGCCTCCCGGCTGGCCGAGATGGCGACCAACATCGAGCTCGCCCGGACGCTGATCTGGCGGTCGGCGTGGATGGTTGACCACGACCCCGCCCGGGCCCGGCCGCTCGAGGACATGGCGGCGCTCTTCGCATCCGAGAACGCGGTGCGGGCGGCAACCAGCGCGCTCGAGATCTACGGGGCGCGGGGGACGCTGAGGGATCAGCCGATCGAGAAGCTGGTCCGGGACGCCCACACGATGCTGCCTCCGCCGATCGGGAATACGGCGTTGCGGATGAGGCTGGGCACCTGGCTGGCCGCCCACCAGGCGCCCGGGGAGCTGGTGCGGGTGGACGCCGCCTCCGGGCCGCAGCTTTCCGCGATGCTGGCGGAGGCCTGAGCCGGAGGCCGTCCACGGTGGGTCTGTTCGGCGCCCCGCCCGGCCGGCCCTTCCGGGGCTTCTTCGATGGCCGCGGCGGCATCCCCGGCGTCGGGGGCGGCGATCGGATCGTGGGGGTCCGCACCCCGGCCCCCGGGAAGCCGGACCTGAAGGGGCGCGGGCCGGCATGAGCGCGCGCCTGCTCAGGCCGCCGGCGGGATCCGCCTGGGAGCCGCTCGGCGATCCCATCTTCCGGCTCCTCTGGATCGCGGCCCTGGTCACCAACGTCGGCACCTGGATGCAGAACGTGGGGGCGGTCGCCGAGATGGCGGCACTGGCCCCCTCGCCGGCCCTGATCGCGCTCGTCCAGACCGCCACCAGCCTCCCCGTCTTCGTTCTCGGCCTCGCCGCGGGCGCGCTGGCGGATGTCGTGGACCGGCGCCTGCTCCTGATCGGAGCCCAGCTCTGGATGGTCCTCGCCGCGGCGGGCCTGGCCGCGCTCACCTTCGGCCACCTGCTCGACCCGGCCCTCCTGCTGGCGGTGACCTTCGCGCTCGGGGCCGGGATCGCGATCACCACCCCGACCTGGAACGCGGTCATCAAGGACCTCGTGCCGGCCTCCCAGTTGACCGGCGCGATCACCCTCAACGGGCTCGCCATCAACCTCGCCCGGGCGGTGGGACCGGTGGCGGCGGGGGTCGTCGTCAGCCTGGCCGGGCCGGCGGCCGTGTTCGCGATCAACGCCCTCACCTTCGTCTTCGTGATCATCGTGGTGCTCCGCTGGCAGCCGGGACCGGCGTCGCTCGTCCGCTCCCCGGAGTCGCTGGCGGGCGCGGTTCTGGCGGGCCTCCGGTACACGGCCCACGCGCCGGCGATGATCGCCCTCCTGGTCCGCGCCGGCTGCTTCGTGCTCCCGGCCAGCGCGCTCTGGGCGCTGCTGCCGCTGGTGGCGCGGCGGAGCCTGGGCTCGGCCGGGCTCGGCTACGGGCTCCTGCTCGGCTGCCTGGGCGGGGGCGCGGTGATCGGCGCCGCTGTTCTCCCGGCGGTTCGCGAGCGGCTGGAGGCCAACACCCTCAGCGCCGCCGCCGCGGCCCTCTACGCGCTTGCCACCGCCACCGTCGCCCTCATCACCGCGCGCGGCGTGGTGATGGTGGCGGTGGTGATTGCCGGCATGGCCTGGATCACCCTCGCCTCGACCTTCAACAGCATCGTCCAGACCGTCGTTCCGGATTGGGTCCGAGCCCGGTCGCTGAGCAATTACCTGATCGTCTACCAGGGCGGCATGGCGCTCGGCAGCGCCGCCTTCGGCGCGCTGGCCGTCCGCCTCGGGATCGCGGGTGCGCTGGTCATCGGCGCCGGCGCCGTCCTCGCCGGCACGGCCACCGCCCTTCGGTTCCGGCTCGCCGGCGTTCCCGCCGATCAGCTCGCGACCGGCGACGACGTTTCCCATGAGGAGCCCTCCGCCCAGCACGCGGGGGCGCAGGTGCTGGTCGTTCGCGAGTACCGGGTCCCCCCGAGCGGGACGAAGGAGTTCATCGCCACTGCGGCGGCGCTGGGCAGGGTCCGGCGCCGGAACGGGGCCCGGCGCTGGCGGCTCTACCGGGACGCCTCCGACGGCAGCCGGTTTGTGGAGGCGTTCGTGGTGGGGACCTGGCGCGAGCACCTGCGCCAGCACCAGCGGACGACGGTGGCCGACCGCGCCATCTGGGAGCGGGCCAACGGGTTCGATGTCGAGGGGAGTCCGGCGAGCAGGCATTTCACGCTGGCCGCGGGCGGCGGGTGAAGTGGCAGACGATGAACCAGGAGACCATTCGATGAAGGCGATCACAGTCGATCCCCAGGCGGGTGCGGAGATGCTCCGGCTCCAGGACCGGGAGGAGCCGGTCGCGGCCGCCGGCCAGACCCTGATCCGGGTCCTGAGCGCCGGCGTCAACTTCGCCGACCTGGCCGCCGTGCGGACCGCGGCCGGGGGGCCCGGCGGCTCCGTGGTGCCTGGCCTCGAGGTGGCCGGCCACGAGGTGGGGTCCGGGCGGCCGGTGATGGCGCTGACCAGGCTTGGCGGCTACGCGCAGTACGCCGTGGCCGACAGCCGGTTGGTCTTCCCCGCCGACGGCCTGGATCTGGAGCGCGCGGGTGGATTCCTGCTCCCCGGCCTCACCGCCTACCTGGCTCTCCGGCATGCCGGACGGCTCGCCGAGGGGGACGAGGTGCTGATCCTGGCCGCCGCGGGTGGGGTCGGCAGCGCCGCCCTCCAGGCCGCACGCACCCTCGGCGCTCGGCGCGTGGTCGGCGTCGCCTCCAGCGACGAGAAGCGCCGCCGGGCACTGGAGGCGGGGGCGGACGAGGCCCTCGGCTACGAGGACGACTTTCCCCCGGTCGACCTCGTCCTCGACATGATCGGAGGGGCCGTGTCCGAGAAGGCCCTCGGCTCGCTGCGCGAGTTGGGCCGCCTCGTGACGCTCGGCACTGCCTCCGGCCGGCCGACGCCGCCTCCCGATCCCGGCCTTCTGCGGACCCGATGCACAGCTGTCGCGGGCTTCTCGTTCGGGACGCTCCGCAACACTCGTGCCGACTGGGTCCGCGAGGCGGCCCAGCCGGCGTTGGAGCTGATCCGGTCGGGACGCCTGCGCCCGGTGGCGGGGCCTGCCTTCAAGCTCGCCGAGGCGGCGGCGGCGCACCGCCTCCTGGCTGCCCGGCAATCGATCGGCAAGATGGTGCTGGTGCCATGACCCACCCCGTGCGGCTCGGCATCAAGATGGCTCCCCACAACTGCACGCTCGACCAGCTTCGAGGCGTCTGGCGGCTCGCCGACGAAGCCGGGTTCGACCACCTCTGGGACTTCGACCACCTGGCCCCGATCCGCTCCGATCTGTCCGGCCCCGCCTTCGAGGGCTGGATCCTGCTCGCCGCCATGGCGGCGTCGACCCGGAACGTCCGCCTGGGCGTGATGGTGACCGCCAACCCGCTTCGCCACCCAAGCCTGCTGGCCAAGATGGCGGCCACCGTCGACCATCTGAGCGGCGGGCGCCTGGAGTTCGGCATCGGTGCCGGCTGGGCGGAGGAGGAGTTCAAGATGCTGGGCCTCGATCTCCCCCGGGTAGGGGAGCGCATCGACCGGCTCGACGAGGCCTGCGAGGTGGTCAAGCGACTCTGGACCGGATCCGCGGCGGACTACGAGGGCCGCTACTACCACCTCGCCCGCGCGCACTCGGTGCCGGCCCCCCTGCAGCGGCCGCATCCCCCGATCTGGATCGGTGGCACCGGCGAGCGGAGGACGCTCCGCGTGGTGGCGCGGCACGCGGACGTCTGGAACGTGCTCGGGCACTCGCTCGCCTCCGTCGCGGAGGCGGCGCGCCTGTCCGCCGTCCTCGACGCCCACTGCGCCGACGTCGGGCGCGATCCCGGCACCATCCGGCGCTCGGTTCAGCTCCCCATCGACGGCGAGCGGCCGGAGGCCACCGTGGCCGAGTTCCAGGATTACGTCGCCGCGGGATTCACGGAGTTGGTGGTGGGGGTCGGAGGGCCCGCCGCGGTGGCGGCGGCGGAGACCGCCGCGCGCGTGATCCTTCCCGCGCTCCGCGAGCCGCGCTGACGTCTGGCCGGAGGGCGTGGCTCGACTCCCTCCGGCTCCTTCGGCTCGCCGTGCTGCTGGCCGTCTGCGTGGTCGTGGCACTCGCCCGGGGCGGGCGCCCCTTCGGCGCGCCCTCGCCCCGGTTGACATCGGACGGGAGCGAGGCTACATTGAGAAATCGTTGAGCAATCGTTTGTGCTCCAAGGTGCGCTGACCCGTGCGATGACTGCGACGATGACTGCAAGGTAGGAATCTGAGACTTGGCCAAGCTCTTCAAGGCGGGGACGCTCCCGCACCTTCACTCGACCCGCGACACCCGGGACCGCCTCGATCTGGTTACCGACGGGGTCCCCGTCGATGCCAGGCGGATCCGTGCCGACCGCATCCTCTACCATCCCGGCGACTCGGCGGCCCGGCATTACCACACCGACTGCCACCACCTCTTCTACGTGCTCTCCGGCGAGGGCGTCCTGCAAGTGGACGCGGCCTCTCACCGCCTTGGCCCCGGCATGGTCGCCACCGTGGGCCCCTCCGAGGTGCATTCGTTCGAGAACGACACTGCGAACGACTTTTCCTTCGTGGAGTTCTGGTCCCCGCCGCCGTCGGAGACGGTCTGGACCACCGATGACATATGAACTTGGGCCCCCGATGCCTGAGTTCAGGCAACCGAGCGAGGCGGACCCCGAGGCCCATGGTGACGGCTGGCAGGTCAGCGTCCTGGCCGACGGGCGGCACATCCACGGGCTCGCGATGGTCGCCCGCCGCTGGACGGTCCAGCCCGGCCACCGCACCCCCGAACGTTCCCACCCCGGCCCCGACGAGCGCTTCCTCTACGTCATCTCCGGCCGTGGCTCGGCCCTGGTCGGAGGCGAGCACCTCGAGGTCGGTCCCGAAGACATGATCTGGCTGGAGCCGCGCGACACCTTCGCCTTCGAAGCGGCCGAGGTGCCGCTGCACATCCTCGACGCCGCCTCGGGGTCCCGGTAGACGGAACCAGGCCGGGCGGGCCGGTGAGATCAGTGGCGGGGATGCCCGATTGGGAGGGGGAGGCGGCCAAGGCAAGAGGCCTGGCGCCGAGGCCTCCCGCCCGGGAATGCTCGTCCCGTCTTACTCGGGCCCGCGCCGAGCTGGCCGGGCGAGGGCTGGACGGGATCCTCATCTACGGCGCCTCCGGATCCAACCCCGAGCCGGTCCGCTACCTGGCCGGCTACGTCCACGTCTATCCGTCCGCCGCCTCCATCCTCATCGTCCCCGCGGTGGGCGCCCCGATCCTGCTCATCGACCAGCCCTGGCACGTGGTGGAGGCTCGCAAGATGTCGTGGGTCGACGACATCCGACCCTTCCCCCACGCGAGCCGCCGCTGGATGTTCGCGGAGCTGCGCAACGCGCTCGCCGGCGCGCTCCGATCGGCCGGACTCCACCAGGGCCGGCTGGGTATCTTCGAAGGCGACACGCCCGAGGTCTACGCGGCCGCGCTGCGCGAGGCGGCGCCGGGCGTCCATCTCGAGGATGCGCGTGGGGTCTGGGAGGCGCTGGTCGCCAGTCCCAGCGATCACGACCTGGAGATGATCCAGCGGACGGCCGCCATCGCCGACGAGGGCCAGGCCGCCGCGGCGCGCGCCTGCGCGCCGGGGAGAACCGAGCAGGAGGCGTGCCTGGAGGCGCTGGCCGCGATGGCCGCGATGGGCGCCGAGTTCCTGCACGGAAGCGGCCTCTCGACGCACGTCAACATCGGCTCCTTCAGCGACTGCGTCAGCAACGTCCGGCCCTTCCTCTTCACCGCCCGCCGCCTCGAGCGCGGCCACATGTTCTGGTTCGACCTCTCGGCCTCGTACGCGGGCTACTACGTGGATTGCTGCCGGACCATCTCGCTCGGCGCGCCTACCCCCGGCCAGGCGCGGATCCACGGCGTGGCGTCGGACATGTACCGCGCCATGCTGGCCGCCGTGCGGCCGGGCATGACCGGCAACGAGCTCTGGTCTGGGAGGTGGGGTTCGAAGTCGCCGCCCGGGCCGGCTCCGCCGACCACCTGAACCAGGTCTATCTCGGGCACACGACGGGCATCGCCACCTCCGTCCGGCCGGTCATCGCCCGGGGGGAGACGGCGGTGATCAGGGCCGGCAGCCTTCTCAACATCGAGCCCGGCATCTTCGTGCCCGGCCTCGGCTCGGCCGGCGTCGAGAACACGCTCTACGTGACCGACCAGGGCGCCGAGGCGATCAACAACCGCGGCGTCGAGCTGCACGTGGTGGCCTGACCACCCGGAGATCGCTGATCCGAGACGGCGTCAGCGCCCGGCTCGGGCCTCGAAGAGGCGCCCGGGGGTGATCGGCAAATCCGTGATCGAGAGCTCGACGCCCATCCGCCGGGCGCAGTCCTCGATCGCCGCCGCCATCGCCGCCGGCACCGGGATGGTCCCGCCCTCGCCCGCGCCGCGAAAGCCCTCGGGGTTGCTGGAGGCCGGTGTCTCCAGCTCGAGGGTCTCGGGCGGCACGGCCAGCTCCGGTGCGCCCGGGATCTGGTAGTCGAGGAAGGTGCCGGCCAGGTTGCCGTCCCCGTCGTAGGTGGCCTCCTCGAACAGCGCGTAGCCGAGCCCGTGGGCGAAGGCGCCGTGCGTCTGTGCCTCGGCCAGCCGGGGGTTGATGACGCGACCGATGTCGTGCGCGATCACGTAGCGGTCCAGCGAGACCGCTCCCGTCTCCAGGTCGAGCCGCACCACCGCCGCGTGGCAGCCGCTCGCGTGCGCCCGGCGCCCGTCCGGCTGGTAGAGTTCCGCGACCTCCAGTCCGGCGGCTCCGATCAGCGTCGCGAGCGGGATCACGCGGCCGGGCACGCCACGCACCCACGCTCCCGCCGGTGAGACCTCGAGGTCGGCCGCGTCCGCCTCCAGCGCCTGGGAGGCGAGGGCCAGCAGCCGCTCGCGCATAGAGCGGGCGGTGATGGCGACGGAGTTGCCCATCTCGACCGCGCTCCGGCTCGCCGAGGTGTTGGCGGAGAACGGCACCAGCGAGGTGTCGCCGGATGCCACCGAGATGAGTTCGAAGGGCCATCCGAGGCGATCGGCCGCGACCTGAGCGGCGGCGGTCTCGTGG
>JBOHUX010000045.1:0-14466 GCA_050734915.1 Candidatus Dormibacteraceae bacterium | reverse complement strand
CCCGGGGGCGGGGGGCGCGGCCGCCGAGCCGGAGGCGGGCGCGGGCGCCGCTTGCGGGGTGCCCACGCTGCCGGCGCCGGTGATGCTGGTGATCCGGAACGAATGCGCGACGGAGTCGTGCTGGGCGAAGGCCGAGATCCACTCCGCGGCCAGCGTCTGGCCCTCGGAGCCGGTCTCGTTGAGCTGGTTGCTGGGATAGTTGATCTGCGCGGTCAGGACCTCGGTCAGCAGGCGGTCGAGGAGGGGATTGGTGAGCGCCAGCGCCTGGCGTCCGGCGGCGATGGTGGGCGGGCTCAACTGGAGGGACTGGCGGTCGGCCGGGGTCGCCCCCTTGAACGACTGGTCCAGGGAGCTGAGAAGGGTGGCCGCCTGGGTCACGGTGCCGGCCAGGTTCTTGTCCCGGGCGGCGATGGCGCCGAAGGTCTGGCTGCCGGAGTCCACCACCTGCCCGAGCTGGGCCTGCTCGTCCGCCAGCGCCGCCATGATCGTGTTGAGGTTGGCCAGGATGCGGGCGATGTCCTGCTGCCGCTGCTCGGCGGTCACCGCCAGGGGCCGGAGGTTGGCGACCGTCTGGTCCAGCGGGCCGAGGGTGTGGTTGATGTCGGCGGCACGGCCCTTGGTGGCCACGCCCAGCTCTCGCAGGGACTGGGTCATCGCCGCCCGGGTGGCGGGGTCGAGGTTGTTGAGGATGCTGTCGATCTGCACCGCCTGGCCGGTCTGGGAGCGGGGGATGAGACCGTTCCCGGTCAGCCGGGGCGCCTGGCTGGCGCCGTTGCGGACGAGCTCCACGAAGTCCTCGCCGAACTGGCTCTTGGGCCGGATCACGGCTCTCGTGTCGGTCTGCAGCCCGACCGAGGAGTCGACCGCCATGGCGACGATGACCCCGCTCGAGTGATCGGGCACCACGCTCAGGACCTGGCCCACGTTGACCCCGGCCACGCGCACCGTGTCCAGCGGGACCAGGTTCTCGGCGGAGGCGAAGTCGGCCCTGATCACGTAGGGCGTCCGGCCCGGCAGGTGCAGGCCCAAGTTGGCGGCCAGGAAGAAGATGCCGGCCAGGCATACCGCCGCGAAGCCGGTCACCAGCCCGAGGTTCATGAGGGAGCGTCCGCGCAGCCTCATGCCAGGCCTCCTCGTGGGGTCGGTGCCGTCATCAATGCCCTCCCGGCTTGGTGCTCTGGCCCTCGGCGCCGACCGCGGGGCTGAGGCAGGCGGGGATGCCGGTGCAGTAGACGCGCCACGCGTAGTGCCCGTGCCCGTCCCCGCTGAAGGCCGACGCCATCTCGAAGAAGAGGTTGTTGATGTCGGCGGTCCGGGGCAGGGTGTCGGTGAACGTGATCTTGGCGTTGTCGAAGTAGTGGTTGCCGTTGTCGAGGGCCGCCGGGCCCTGGGCGAGCGCCTGCTGGAGCTGGGCGGCCGTCGAACCCGAGAGGGCCTGGTCGAGGATGGCCATCACCTTGTTGTCGTTGATCAGCGTGCCCTGGAGGGCGGACTCGCGCCCGGCGATGGTGCTCATCAGCTGATCGAACTGGGTGATGTCGGTGCGCACCTGCGCGTGGTAGGCGGCCAGGGTGCCGATCACCTTGTCGAGACTCGAGACGAGGCTGCCCAGGTCTACCGAGCTGGCGCTCAGTGTGTGCGCGATCAGCTCCAGCTCCACGGCCAGCGTCTTGAGATCGCCGGCCGAGAGGTTCATGTCGCCACCGCGGCCGGCCGTCGCCTGGCCGAGGCTGTTGAGGGTGATGTCGAGCCGGTCCCGGATGGTCGGGTTGAGGGCGTTCAGAACCTGGTCCACCTCGACCGGCGTCAGCGTGTGCTGCCGGGGGATGACCCCTCCGTCGGGGATGGAACCGCTGGCCGGGGTGCCGCGATCCAGCTCCACGTAGCGCTCGCCGAGCAGGTTCTTCTGCCTGATCACCGCCCTTGAGTCCCGGTAGAGCGGCGCGTACCGCGAGCTGAGCGAGAGGACCACGTCGGCGCCCTGGCCGTGGGGACGGACCGACGCCACCCGGCCCACCTGAAACCCGGAGACGTCGACGTCGTCGCCCGGCACGAGGTCGGAGGCGGTGCTGAAGGCGGCGGTGACCTTGTACTTCCCGAAGGGCAGCAGGCTGCCTCCGACCTGGCTCGCCAGGTAGCCGAAGACGAGGACCGCGAGGGCGGCGTAGCAGGCGAAGATGGGCAGGTTCCACCGGCTTCTCATCCCCGGGTCCCCCCCGCGGTCAGAAACTGGAAGAGCCCGGAGGCGGCGCTCGGAGAGCCCGTGCCCGCTCCCCTCGGCGTCCCCGGGAGGCCGGGCAGTCCGGGCAGGCCCCCAGGCGCCACGGAGCCGCCCGGCGCGCTCGCCGGCGAGGAGCCGTTCTTGGCCGGGGTGGACGCGCCGAGGATGATGTCGATCCGGGTCGCGTACCCGTTGGCGTCCCGGCCCCCGAACACGATCGGCCCCGCCTTGATCGCCTGCAACTGCTGCTGGAGCAGCGTCCCGCTGCCGTAGGGGCCGGTGGCGAGCAGGTAGTCGAGCCCGGTGCCGAGGTCGTGGGTCAGGCTCGTCAGCAGGCTGAGGGTGGTCGGGATCTGGCGCGCGATGCTGCTCACGCTGCCCGACGTGCCGTCGAGGGCGGTGCCGCTCTTCTGGAGCGCCGCGTTGGTGACGGTGAGGTCCGCCTGAAGCTGCGCGTCCTGCCGGTTGAGGGAGGTGAGCAGCGTCTGCCCGTTCTTGATCAGCGCCCCCAGGTTGCTGCGGTTCTGATTCTGGGCCAGCTTGCCGGTGACCTGGGAAAGAGCGGTGACCACCTGCCGAAGTCCGGAGTCCTGGGCCGCCAGCGTGGCCGAGATGCGGGCCAGGTCATCGAGGTCCTTGCGACCCTGCTGCAGGGTCTGGTTGGTCTCCGGCCCGCGGCCGGCGAGCCCGCCGCCGAGGTTGTAGATGAGGACCTGGAGCTTGTCGCGCGTCTTGGCGTCGAGGCTGTTGATGACGTCCTGGAGCTCGACCGAGCGGTTGACCTGCGCGGCCGGGAGGGTGGTGCCCGAGGTCAGCACCCCGGCCGAGCTGCCGGGGTTGAGGTCCAGGTACTCCTCGCCGAGCAGGCTCTTGGGTCGCACGTAGACGGTGGCGTTGGAGCTGACCGGAGAGTGGAGGGAGTCCACCGAGAAGGTGACCAGGGCCGTGCTCGGGGTGAGGGTGATGTTCTGGACCGTGCCCACCCGGACGCCCGCCACCAGCACGTCGCTGCCCGGATAGAGCCCGGCCGCGTTGGCGACCGGAGCGGTGAGCGTGTAGGGGTCCGCGCCCGCGGCCAGCCCCCGGTAGGCGAGGATGCCCACGATCACCACCGCCGCCATCGCGATCGCGATCTTGGCCTTGCCGGCCATCGCCAGCACCGCCATCATCGGGGCTCGCCTCGACGCGCGTCCGTGGGTATGAAGCCGGCGGGCAAGTGCTAATCCATCCCCAGCGGTCCCTCGACCGCCCCGGCGATGAACTGCCTTGTGAATTGCCGGTCGGAGTTCTTGATGTCCTCGCGCGAGCCCTCGTCCACGACCCTGCCCCCGTGCAGGAGGACGATGTAGTCGCCGACGTTGAAGACCGACTTGATGTCGTGACTGATCACGACAGCGCTGTTGCCCTCCTTGCGCTGGATCTCCTTGATCAGCTCGCAGAGCAGCGAGGTGCGGACCGGGTCGAGGCCGGAGTCGGGCTCGTCGAAGAGCATCAGCTTCGGCTCCAGGACCAGCGCCCGGGCAAAGCCGGCCCGCTTGCGCATGCCCCCCGAGAGCTCGTTCGGCATCCGCTTCTCCGCGCCCGCCAGGCCGACGTCCTTGAGGCGCTTCATGACCGTCTCCCGGATCTTTGACTCGGAGAGCCGCGTGTGCTGGCGGAGCGGGAAGGCGACGTTGTCGAAGAGGTTCATGGAGCTGAACAGCGCGCCGTCCTGGAACAGCATGCCGACGTTGCGGCGCAGCTCCAGGAGCTGCTCCTCCTTGAGGCGGGGGACGTGCTTGCCGTCCACGATCACGTCGCCGGCGTCCGGCGTGAGGAGGCCGACGAAGTGACGCAGAAGCACGCTCTTGCCGGTCCCGGAGGGTCCCATGATGATGCTGATCTCGCCGGCTGGCAGCGAGCAGGTGACCCCGTCCAGCACCTGGTGGCGGCCGAAGGCCTTCTTCAGGTCCTCACACCGGATGATGCCGCCGTCGCCGCCGCCGTTGGGGTGGGTCACTCTCTCTTGATGAACCTCAGGTGGGGATGGGGAGGTTGGGGTTCTGCCCCCAGAAGACCTGGGTCAGCACCGCGTTGATGACGACGGTCATGACCAGGCTGACCGCCATCGTCTTGGCCACCGCGCGACCGATGCCGACCGCACCGCCGGTCACGTGGTAGCCGTAGTAGACGGCGACGCAGATGATCGTGAAGGAGAAGGCCACCGACTTGATGAGCGAGAAGACGAGGTCGGTGATGTTGTTGTAGCGCCAGAAGTAGGAGAAGTAGACGCCGTCGGAGACGACGCCGATCTGGAAGTGCTGCACCACCCAGCTGCCCAGGTAGCTGACCGCGAGCGCCAGCACGTACATGAGCGGCAGCACCAGCAGCGCCGCCAGCATCCGGGTCGTGACCAGGTAGGGGACCGACGGCACCCCCATCGTCTCCAGCGCGTCGATCTCCTCGTTGATGCGCATCGTGCCCAGCTCGGCCACGATTCCACAGCCGACCTTGGCCCCGATCGCGAAGCCGAAGAACAGCGGCGTGATCTCGCGCGTGTCGCAGAGCGCGTTGAAGACCCCGGCCAGGCTCTCGGCGCCGCCCAGCTGGTGCAGCGAGTAGTAGGCCTCCACCGAGCACTCGGAGCCCGAGAAGTAGTTGATCACCAGCGCCACCGGCGTCGAGCTGACGGCGAGGAAGGCGGCGTACCACCAGATCTCGTTCCCGTAGCGCAGCGAACGAGGGATGGCGGCCAGGGCGCGGGCTGCGAAGATGACGATCTCCCCCAGCACGTCGATGGGGCCCAGCCCCGGCGCCCAGAAGCGGCGCGGGACCTCGGGCAGGCTCGCCATCCTAGCTTCCCTCCTCGAGCACTAGCGGAGCACCAGCTGGTTGTGGAAGAGGGCCAGCACGGCCGGCGTGTAGAGGTACTCGAAGATCTGGATGGCGATGAACGACCAGATCACGGACGAGTGCACGGCGCGCGCCACGCCCTCCGCGCCGCCCTTGGCGGTCACCCCCTTGTAGATGCAGATGGCGGCGACGATGAGGCCGAAGATCATGCACTTGAGCTCGCCACCGAAGAGGTCCACGAGCGTGCCCTGGGTGAAGAAGCTGTCCAGGAAGGATCCCGGGTTGACGCTCACCACCTGGACGCCGACCAGAAAGCTGGCCACCGTCGTGAAGACGATCATCGGGAAGTTGTAGAGCGCGGTCATCACCATCAAGGCGAGTGCCCGCGGGACCACGATGAAGAGGACGTTCGACATCCCCATCACGCTCAGCGCCTCCAGCTCCTGCCGGACCTGGCGGGCTCCCAGGTCGGCGACGATGGCGGTGCCGCTGACCGCGGCGATCATGAGCCCGGTGGCGACCGGCGAGAATTCCCGCACGTTGGCGAGGACCGAGAACCCGCCCAGCCGGTAGTCGGCGCCGGCGGACTTGAAGAAGTCGCCCGCCTCCAGGGCCACGATCGCTCCGAAGCCCATCCCCGTCAGCAGCAGGGGGATGAAGTTGGCGGTCAGGATGAACCGGCACTGCTCCAGGAACTCCTGCCAGTAGAACGGGCGCCGGAAGCTTCCGCGCAGGGCGGCGGCGAAGAGGAGGCTGAGCTCCCCCAGCCCGATCAGGCGCGCGCGGGCCTGGGCGATCACGTTCCTTTATATAGCGGCTATCGCTTTCCAATACAAGTCCTGAGATGCGAATGAGTGAGAGTGGATGGCCGTAATCGTACACATGCTTGCCTGAATCGGGTTCTCGGGGCAGGGCTGCGGGCGGACCGCCCCGCGCCCCGGGTATTCTCTGACCGCACTTGGACTACAGGCTCGAGCAGTGGATCAACGGCCCCGCGGGCAGCCATCCGGTCCTCGACGGGGTCATGACCTGGGTGGGGGCCGACCTCCTCTACGTCTTCGTCGCGGTCGTCGTGGCGTGGTTCCTGGTCGGCTGGTGGCGGGGGCATCCGGACGACCGCCGGGGCGCGATCGCGGCCGGCCTGGCGCTGGTCGCGGGACTCGTCGTCAACTTCATCATCGCCAGTGTGTGGGCCCGGCCGCGACCGTTCGTCGCCCACCCGACCGCCGTCCACCTCCTTCTCCACCACGGCCGGGACGCGTCCTTCCCGAGCGACCACGCCGTGATGACCTTCGCCGTCGCCGCCGTTCTCTTCGTCCACCACCGCCGGCTGGGGGCGCTCGCCCTCGCCGCGGCGGCCCTGGTCTGCTACGCGCGGGTCTTCGTGGGCGACCACTATCCGGGCGACGTCGCCGCCGGCGCCGCGATCGGGGTGGTGGCCGCTCTCCTCTTCTCGAGCTGGGGCACGGCCGTCCCCGCGTTCCTGCGTGAGATGGGCGACGACATCATCAGGGCCCTCCACCTGCCCCTCCGGGAGGAGCGGGGCGCCTGAGGGCGCCCGGGCGGCTGCGCAGGCGCCCGGCGGCTGTCATCGCCCTCGCGGTGGTTGCCCTCGCCATCGCGCTGGGCTGGTACCTGGTGCCTTCCACGGCGGACATCCAGGCCCGCGTGGACGCCGCGGCGCGCCGCCACGGCACCCCCGTCCTGGAGCCGGGCGAGGTCCCCGCCCAGCTCGCCCAGGCGGTGGTCGCCACCGAGGACGAGCGCTTCTACCAGCACCACGGCATCGACGTCGTCGGCATCGCCCGCTCGCTCTGGTACGACGCCAGCCACCTGTGCGCCTGCGAGGGCGGGTCCACCATCACCCAGCAGCTGGCCAAGGACATCTACCTGGGCGGCAGCGACCGCGGCCTCAACAAGCTCGAGGACATGGTGCTCGCGATCAAGCTGGAGACGACGATCGACAAGCAGCGCATCCTCGCCGACTACCTGACCGAGATCCCCACCGGTCCCCGGCTCTACGGGGTGGCGGCGGCCTCCTGCGCCTACTACCGGCGGCCGCTGGTTCACCTGGACCTCGCCCAGTACGCGCTGCTGGCGGGGCTGACGCAGGCGCCCTCCACCTACGACCCGCTCGTCAATCCGAGGCTGGCGCGCGAGCGGCGCGGCCACGTGCTCCAGCGGATGGTGTCCGAGGATTACGTCCGCCCGGCCGACGCGCGCGAAGCCGCCGCCGCACCCCTTCTCATCCCCGGGCCCGGCTGCTGACCCCGACCGCCCGGGGAGCTCCGGCTCCGCCCGGCGGCGGCTCAGGAGGAGCGGGGCCGACGTGCCCGCAGGCGGACCACCGTCAGGAGCGCGCGGTGGATCTCGCCCGCGGAAACCTTGGACCGGCCCGCGACCCGGTCCTCGAACCTGATCGGCACCTCCGTCAGTGGAAAGCCGAGCCGCACGCACCGATACGCCATCTCGATCTGGAAGGAGTAGCCCTGGGCGCGGACGGTGTCCAGCCCGATCCGTTCCAGCAGCGCCCGCGTGTAGCAGCGGTAGCCGGAGGTGACGTCGCGAGCGTCGAGCCCGAGGACGAGGCGGCAGTAGAGGTTGGCGAGGTAGGAGAGGGCCCAGCGCCTTGCCCCCCAGCCCTCGATCGAGCCACCCGGGACGTAGCGGGACCCGATCGCCAGGCCTCCGCCCCGGCGGGCCGCCTCGATGACGCTGTTCAGGTGCTCGGGGAGATGGGAGCCGTCGGCGTCCATTTCCACCAGGAGGCCGTAGCCGCGCTCGAGTCCGACCCGGAAGCCCTCCACGTAGGCGCTTCCCAGGCCCAGCTTGGCGCGCCGGTGGAGGACGGCCACGCCCCCGTCGGCGGCGGCCAGGCGGTCGGCGACGTCACCGGTGCCGTCCGGGGAGGCGTCGTCGACGACCAGCACATCGTGGCCGACCCGGCGGACGCCGGCCACGACGCGCTCCAGGTTCTCGCGCTCGTCATAGGTCGGCACGATGACGAGGGCGGCCGCCGCTCGATCAACCCCCATCCCGCCGGCCAGTATGACCAAGCGGATGCGCCACCGGCGCCCCGTCCGAGGGTGGCGGTGGCCCCAGATCGGCGCCCGGCGCCAGCCTCGGTCCCGATAGAAGCGCACGCGACCCGGAACGCCGCGCCACGGGCAGGGGTGACGGCTGGCGCCGAGAGGCCGATCTCGGCCGGTCGAAGTGTGTCGGCGGGCCGGGCAACTTGGTGGTGGATGACGGCGGCGGAACCCCCTAGAATTGTCGCCCGTGGGGGGGGCGGTGGACTACAGCGGACCGTTTCAGAGGGCCATCGAGCTGGTGGGCAAGCGCTGGAGCGGCGCCGTCGTCCGCGCGCTCCTCAAGGGCCCCGTCCGATTCAATCACCTGCTGCTCGGCATCCCCGGGATCAGTGATCGCGTCCTCACCGAACGCCTTCGGGAGCTGGAGTCGCAGGGCATCGTGGAGCGTCTGGTCGACCCCGGACCGCCGGTCCGCGTCAGCTACCGCCTGACCGCCCGTGGGCGCGCCCTGGAGCCGGTGGTCGCCTCCGTCACCGACTGGGCGGAAGCCTGGCTCACCCCGGCCGTCAGTGCCGCGGCGAGCTGAGGTGCCTGGGCGGCAGCGCCGCCCGGTCCGCGAGACCGGATGGGGCGCGCCCGCGGGCCCGGCATCCTCCCCCCCGTGGACGCCTCTCCCGGCGGCTCACCGTCCCCGGGCCGCAGCCTCCCCGTCCTGAAAGCCCGCGCGAGCCGGCATCCCGATTCGCCGGGCCCTGATAGGATCGTTCCCGCAATGCCGCTAGGCGACATGATCCGTCGCCGCCCCCGCGACGCCGAGCCCTGCCCCGGCTGCGCCGCGGCGCTCCCCGCCGGTGCCGTCTTCTGCCCTGCCTGCGGGATCCGCATCGACGACCCCGACGCCCAGCCCCTCCACATCGTGGACCGCACCACGGGACTCTTCAACGACCGGTTCATCCGACCCGTGCTGGAGGACGAGCTGGCCCGCGCGCATCGCTATGGACGCCCCCTGGGAGTGCTCCTGGTCGAGAGCCAGAACGGAGTCGTCGCTGCCGCGTCCCCGCGAGCCGAGAGCGGGGCGGAGGCCCAGCCCGACTGCGAGGACTGCCTCAAGGCGATGGCGGCCGCCGTCGCCCGCACGCTGCGGGACGTGGACACCCCCGGAGTCCTCACCCGGCGCCCGCCCCAGCTGCTGGCGCTGCTGCCGGACACGGACATGACGGGGACCGCGCACGCGGCCGGCCGCGTCCTCAACGCCGTCAACGGCGCGCTCGACCCGATCGGCGGCGCCGCCAGCGTGGGGCTGGTCTGCATCCGGCCCGCCCAGCGCTTCCGGGCGGGGGCGGTCATCGAGGCCGCCGGCCGCAGCCTTCGCACCGGCCGCCCCGAACTGCTCGGGCGCTGAGCGCCCGGCTGCTAGGCTAGGCGGAGTCCTCCTTCCCGGAGGAGAGCACTCGCAGGCGCGGGCGATCGCCCACCAGCAGCCGATTGAGGACCAGCCCCAGCAGCAGGAACTGGCTCAGCAGGTAGAGCCAGCCGGCGAGCAGGAAGAAGAGCGCGAAGGTGGCTCCGTAGGTGTTGGCGCCGCCGGCGTGCTTGGCGTAGAGGGGGAAGACCAGCGTCAGGACCTCGATCAGCAACCCCGCCAGGAGTGCCCCCGGCCAGACCTCGGCCACCCGCACCCGGACGTTGGGGACGACCACGTAGATGGAGACCAGAAGGCCGGTCAGGGCCGCCCAGCCGACCAGCACGCCCAGGAACGGCACCGCGGGCAGGAAGGCCACCGCCGCGCTGGCCCCGACCGAGATCAGGATGCCGGCCAGGAAGACGGCCATCATGATCACCCCCATCACCTTCTGATGGATGAAGTCGCGGCCCTTGACGTCGTGGATCTGATCGAAGGCGAATTCCATGGAGCCGAAGAATCCGATCCCGGTCCAGATCAGGCCCAGAATGGCAACCAGCCCGAAGACGCCGGCGTGCCGGTGGAATCCGGTCAGCGCCGCGTTGATGGTGGCCTGGTTCGAGGGCGAGAAGCCGGCGAAGAGGATCTGCTGGATCCTCGTCTGCACTCGGAGGTTTCCGAGCAGGAGCCCGACGATGGTGAGCAGGCCGAGGATGAGCGGGAACATGGAGAGGAAGGCGTTGAAGGCGAGCCCGGACGCGTAGTTGCCCGCGTGGCTGTCGCCATACCGCATCGCGAGCCGGACGGGGCCGGTCCGCCTGGCGCGCTCGACCAGGCGGGTCAACCGCTCCCTCATCGGTATCAGGCTACGCGAAGGGCGCGGAGACGCCAACACGCTCATCGGGAGACCGGGCCCGCGGTCTTTTGCGTCAACCGGGGCCGGGGCCGGGGCCGGCGAGCGGCGGCTCGGGCCGCGCGCGCAGGGTCCACCGCCGCGCCCGCACCCCGGGCAGGCCGGCGAAGACGAGGTACGCCGCCGCCGGCTCGTCCGCCCAGTAGGTGTGGCGCTCACCGGGATTGATGAGGAGCATCTCCCCCGCGCCCACCGAGCCGCGCAGGTCTCCCTCGCTGTAGCCGAGACGGCCCTGGGTGACGATCACCACCACCGGAATGGCGTTGCGGTGCTCGGGGACGTGCTGGCCCGGCTCCAGCCGCAGGCCCACGACGCGCATGGCGCCGCAGTCGCCGATCTGCTCCCACCCGAAGGCTCGCGGCTCCACCGCTGGTATTGTCCCTAACCTTTCCGGAATGGGTGATCCCCGATGAGGGTCCTCCACGCGAGCGGGGTCGAGGGGGCGCGGCAGGCGCGCGGCCTGGTCGTCGTCATCGACGTCCTGCGGGCCTTCACGGTCGCCGCCCACGCGCTCGCCGGGGGAGCCCGGGAGTGCCTGCTCGTGGCGACCGTGGACGAGGCCCTCACGCTCGCCGCCGGGCTTCCGGACGCGGTCGTGTCCGCGGAGGTCGAGGGCCTCCCCGTCCCCGGCATCGAGATCAGCAACTCGCCGACCCAGATCCGCGCCGCCGACCTCAGGGGGCGCACTCTCATCCAGCGCACCAGCGCCGGCACCCAGGGCGTGGTCGCGGCGAGGTCGGCGGGCGCGATCCTGGCGGCCAGCCTGGTCGTCGCCTCAGCGACGGCGCGCGAGATCGCCCGGCGGAGATGTGAGTCGGTGACCATGGTCGCCATGGGCGAAGATGCGGGCCAGGTCGAGGACCGTGCCTGCGGCATCTACATGGAGGGGCTCCTGGCGGACCGGCCCCCCGACCAGGCCGCCCTCCAACGGCTGCTGGCGCCGCTCCGCGCCTCGGACCGCTACCGCCGGGTGATGGCCGGCGGCTGGCCGGGCTTCCCGCCCGGCGACCTCGAGCTCTCCCTCCGGCCGGACGTCTTCCAGTTCGCGATGCCGGTGACCCGCGAGGGTGGCCTGCTCCGCCTTCGCGCCCTGCGGTGAGTCCTTGCCCCACGAGATCTGGCGATCTCGCGGGACGCCGGTAGGGGTCTCCTGGCCACCGCAGGCTTCGGCGCCCTGGCTCATCCCACTGCCGGAGCGGGTCAGGGCAGCCGCTCGATCCAGGCCGCGGCGCCGTACTTCTCGCGGGCCAGGGCCGCCGCCGCCGCCCGCTCCTCCTGGGTGATGGCCCCTGGCCGCGCCGGCACGGCCGCCGCGAACGCGGCCGACAGAAACGCCGTCACCTCGTGGGCGCCGATCGCCAGATAGCGGTCGAGTGGCGTCACGAGGCGCACCGCGCTGCGCACACCGATCGGGTTGACACGCTCGGCGCCCATCCGGATCAGGCGGCCGAGGAGGTCCGGATCCATGGCGTGGGCGATGGTGGTGTGGTGGAGCACGGCCGTCCCGCGACGGGCCTGGGCGGCCCCCCCGATCTTGCCCTCGGGGGAGACGATGTCATTGACCGGTCGGTAGCCGGCGGGCACACCCAACCGCCTGAGCGCGGCCACCGCCCAGGCATCCAGGAAAGCGAAGGAATCGACCAGGCTCAGGTGTGCCACCAGCGCGAGCGGGGCGTAGATGGAGTAGGTGACCGTCCGGCCCGGCTCGGCGAGCATGGTGCCGCCTCCGCTCATGCGCCGGGTGATCGTGAACCCGGCCGCGGCCGCGCACTCCGTGTCCACCTCGTTCCGAACCGACTGGTGGGATCCGATCACGAGCGCGGGCTGGGACCACTCCCAGACGCGCAGGGTGGGCCCGCGAGCCCCCGCCCGCAGCCGCTCCAGCAGCACCTCGTCGAGGGCCATCTGGAGGTGAGGCGGCTCGGCCTCAGGTGCGATCACCTGCCACTCCCAGGCGCCCCAGGCGGGGCGGGCGGCCCCCGGCACTATTCGAGGAAGCGCTCGAAGGTGAGCCAGTGGAGCGCGACCAGGACGGCGATGACGCCGATCGCAAGCAGCACCAGCCCCAGCGCGACCAGCTTGGCGACGCCCGGCACGGCGCCCAGGACCACGCCGGTGAGGATCACGTCCGGCAGCAGCAGGAGGCCGCTCACATTGCGCGACGTGCGGCTGTCCCCCGCCATCAGGGCGAGGAAGAAGGACATCCCGATGGAGCTGGCGATGGCGGCCAGCAGCACGAACAGCAGGAGCGCCAGGTAGCCCGGCGAAGCCAGGTGGTTGGCGAGGAGCACGGCGGCGTCGAAGGCGAAGAAGGGAAGCAGGCTGGCCGAGGAGGTGACCAGCACCGCCACCAGCTTGCCCGCCAGGATGTCCGCCACGCGGACGGGGAGGGCGACCAGGAGCTCCACCGATCTCTGCTCCCGCTCGGCGATGATCATGTGCATGGCGGTCACCGAGGGCGCCAGGATCCCTGCCATGGCGATGAACAGCGGAATCGTGAACGAGGCCTTCGAGAAGGAGGCGCCCTGCGCGGAGCCGGGGCCGGTGAGGCCGGGGGCGCCACCCGTGGGAGGGAACGAGGTGGCCGTGAAGGGCAGGAAGAGCATCAACAGGGCGGGGAGCAGGATCGCCGAGAGCAGGGCGGAACGGCTCCGGCGGACCTGACGGAGCTCCTTGCCGGCGATCGCCGCCACCGCCTGGAGGCGGATGGAGGGGCTCATCCCCATCTGACGATTTCCAGGAAGAGCTCCTGGAGGCTCGCCTCGAGTGGACGGCACTCGTAGACGTCCAGGCCCGCCCCGATCAGGGCCCGAAGGATGCCGGGCGCCTCGGCGGCGGCGTCCTCGATCGGCGTCAGCACGGCCCCCGCCTCGGCGCCGGCGACGCCGTCGTGGCCGGCCGCGCGAAGCGCCGCGATCAGTGCCTCCGGTCCCTGGCCGGCCCGTAGCCGGAGCTGCGGACGCGACCGTCCGCGCAGGCTCGCGAGGGGTTCGTGGACCAGCACCGAGCCCTCTCTCAAGATCACGACCTCGTCGCAGAGGGCCTCCGCCTCGGCCAGGTTGTGCGTGCAGAGCAGCGTGGTGCGACCGCTCATGGCGCGGCGCAGGTACTCGTGCACCTCGTGGGCCGCCACCGGGTCGAGCCCGACGGTCGGCTCGTCGAGGATGAGGACCTCCGGGCGGCTGAGCAGCGCCGCCGCCAGCACGATCCGGCGTTGGAAGCCGCCGGAGAGCTGCGACATCCGGGTCTGGAGATAGGGCCGCAGCCCGAACATGCTCACCGCCGCCGCCACGTCGCCCCCGCGGTGGAGCCGGCGGGCCAGCTCCAGGTACTCGAGGCAGCTGACGTCCGTATACATCCCCGGCGATTGCGGCACCACGCCGGTGCGCCGCCGGACATCCATGTAGCCGGGCGCCCCGATCTCCGCGCCGAGCAAGGTCGCGCGGCCCTCGGTGGCCCGCACCGCCCCCTCCAGGATGCGAACGCACGTGCTCTTGCCGGCCCCGTTCGGCCCCAGCAGGCAGCAGCGGGCGCCGACGGCGACCGAGCAGTCGATCCCGTTCAGCGCGCGCGTGCCACGCCGGTAGACCTTGGTGACGCCCTCGAACGTCAGCGCCGCGCCGGTTCCGATGTTCGCCTCCCCCCTTTCGCGAGCCTCGGGGACAGCACAGGCACCGCCCCCGGCGATCCTAGCGGAGGTCGGCCAGGCAATCTCCGATGATCTCGATGCCCACCTCCGCCTCCTCCGCGCTGAGCACGAGGGGCGGAGCCAGCCGCACAGCTCGGGCTCCCGCCGTCAGCAGCAGCAGCCCCCGGCGGAAGGCGGCGGTGACGAGGGCGGAGGCGTGCTCCGGACGGACGAACTCCAGGGCCAGCATCAGGCCCAGCCCGCGGACGTCGGACACCGCCGGATGCGCCTCGGCGAGCTCCTCGAGCCGGGCCCTGAGGACTGCGCCGACCGTGGCGGCGTTCTCGATCAGGCCCCCCTCCAGGAGGTCGAGGGTGGCGATGCCGGCGGCACACGCGATCGGATTCCCGCCGAAGGTGTTGCCGTGGGTGCCGGGGC
>JBOHUX010000044.1:0-15010 GCA_050734915.1 Candidatus Dormibacteraceae bacterium | reverse complement strand
GCCCAGGCCCGGATCCCGCCGTCGAGCACGGCGGCGGCGCGGTGTCCGAAGAGGTCCAACAGCCACCAGAGCCGGGCCGCCACGGAGCCGCTCACGTCGTCGTACGCGAGCACCCGGCTGGCGTCGCGGACCCCGATCCGGCGCATCGCGGCCTGGAACCGCTCAGTGGACGGCAGCGGGTGCCGCCCGCGCCCCTCCCCGGTGATCTCGTCCAGATCCAGGAATACCGCGCCGGGGATGTGACCCGCGTCGTACGCGGCCCGGCCGGAGCGCCCGTCCAGGTACCAGCGGATGTCGACCGCCAGCAGATCCGGCTCGCGCAGGTGGGCCGCCAGCCAGGCCGCATCCACGAGCGGACCGAAGCCCACGTCCGCCTCCCTACCGCGGGCGGTGCGCCTCGACGGCGCTCACGCGGGCTCACCTCCGATCTCCGCCTTGCCTCCGAGCGGCGCCGCCGGCGCCGGTGCACGTGCCTCGGCCGCCTCGTACCGGCGGTTGGCGAGGACCGCCGTGGCCACCATGCCGAGCCAGACGGCGGTGGCCGCCGCCACGTGGGCGCCGTTGACCGCGCCCACGTCGTGGAAGATCGCCGCCGGGTAGCCGATCCCGATCTGGGCCAGAAGCGCCACGATCGTCAGTCCGGCCGCCCAGCCCAGGCCCGGCACCGAGCGCCACCGGCGCAGCGCCAGGCTCAGTGTGTGAAGAAGCAGCAGACCCACGGCTCCCGCCATCAGGCGGTGAAGCATGTTGAATGCGTTCACACCCTGGAAGTCGAAGCGGAATCCGCCCCCGCAGAGCGGCCACGACTTGCAGAAGCTGTCGGCGCTGGAGGCGACCACTGAGGACCCGGTCAGGATCAGGACATAGGTGAGACCGAGCGCGACGATCGTCAGCCGCCGGTAGGACCGGCCCGGCGGCCGCTCCCCTGCCGGAACCGGCAGCGAGAGCAGCGCGGCCGTCAGCAGGAGGGCGACCAGAGCTTCGGCCACCGCGAGGTGGACGAGCACGAGCGGGCTGGCGAGATCCCTGAAGACGACCAGGCCGCCCAGCAGCCCCTCGATGACGATCGTGCCCCCGGCGGCGGTCGCCAGCCAGGCGAGGCCGGGCCTCGTCCTCCGGAAGGCCAGCCAGGCCACCACCACGGTGGCGACGAGCAAGACGCCGGTCAGGCTCCCCACCGTGCGGTGCGCGTACTCGATGATCGACTCCGGGTTGGCGTCCGGATACAGGTGACCGTGGCAGAGCGGCCAGCTGTTGCCGCAGCCGAGACCGGAACCGGAGACTCGCACCACCGCGCCGAGCGCGATCTGGCAGAAGGCGAAGCCGGCCGTCACCGCCGCCAGGCGCCGGAAGGTGGGGGCCCTCAACACCCAGCGAGTCTAGATGAGTGATTCCCAGGGGAGCAATTCCGAATCTCTTGCCCCCATCGGGAAGCGCTCGGCTAGCCCGTCAGGGCGGACAGGTAGTCGTCGAGGGTGGTCTGGTCGAGCTGCCCGACGCGGAGGGCCGCCAGGCTTCCATCGGCCCGGACAAAGGCCGTGGTGGGCAGGTTGACCACGTGGAAGGCATCCCCGACCGAGCCCTTGGGATCGGACGCGACCGGCGAGGTGACGCGGGTCCCGAGGCCGGAGATGAAAGCCTTCGCCGCCGCCCTGCCGTCCTTCTCGTCCACGAAGAGGAAGGCCACCTCGGGATGCCTGCCCGCGGCGCGCTGCAAGAGGGGCATCTCGGTCCGGCAGGGCACGCACCAGGAGGCCCAGAAGTTGATCACCAGGGGCCGCCCGCCAAAGGAGGCGAGGCTGTACGAGCGGCCGTCCCAGCCTCGGGCGCTGAAGGCCGGCGCGTCGCCGCCTCCCCTCGCGGTGGCCACCAGGCCCGTTCCCCGGGCCGCGTCCACGACCTGGGCGAGACCCCAACCCTGGCCGTGGGAGTGAAGCTGCGCCCGGCCGGTGTCGTTCAGGTAGGCGGTCAGCGCGGGCGTCAGCCTGCCCCCCAGATCGGGAATGCCCTGGAAGCGCTTGACGATGAACCCATGGGCGTCGATGAGCGCGAGCTCCGAGGCTTGCGTGTCCTGGCGGCTGAGCTGGACACCGAAGGGCCGCCAGAAGGCGGTCAGCGCGGCGGGGGCGCCGGTCACCAGACGCCAGGTGGCGCCGAAGCGGCTTGCGTAGCCTCGGAGCGCCGCGGGCGTGTCCTGCCAGGGATTGGTCGTCACCTCGACGAGCGGGACCGACGGGAGCGCCCGGCGCAGCCCCAGGAAGAGCCCCGTGTAGAGCGGGCAGGTCTCCCGGCAGCCGGTGTTGAAGTCCGCCACGATTGCCGGCCGGCCAGCCAGGGTGGCGACGCTGAACGGAGCCCCGTGCTGGTCGGCGAGCTGGACGTCGGGCAGCTGCGGCAGCCTCCCGTCGAGCTCGTCCAGGCCCCGGTTGACCTCGGCGGTGCCGGCGTAGGCACCGTGGCTGACCGGCCTGCCGCCGGCGATCCCGAGCAGGATAGGCTCGACCTGTCCCGCGCTCACGGAGAATTCGATCGGGAGCCGGGTGCCGCCGACTCGGATGCCGTCATAGGCGCCCGCGGGCAGGCGGACCTCGAGCGCCGTCGCGGTCCCCGGCGCCGCCGGCACCTGGCCGGAGTAGGAGCCGAGCGTCGTCCACCCGGAACCGGAGTGCACCGCCACCGAGGAGATGGAGGCCGGCTCCGGCGTCCGCGCGCTGAGGAGCACGAGCAGAGTTCCCGCCGGGGCCTGGCCGGGAGGGCCGCACGAGGTCCCGATCGCCATCGCCGCCAGCGCCCCAGCCACGGCACCGCGCCTCAAGCCGGGCACGGGCACGAGTCTAACCTTGTCCCCGTGGCCGCCATCGAAGTCGCCGGACTGACCCGCTCGTACGGTGACGTCCGGGCGCTGGACGGCGTCTCCTTCGCCGTCGAGGAGGGAGAACTGTTCGGCGTGCTGGGCCCGAACGGGGCGGGCAAGACGACTCTGCTCGAGATCCTGGAGGGGATCCGCCACGCGGACGGCGGCCGGGCGTCGGTGGCTGGCCTGGATGTGGGGCGCGAGCCGGCGGCGGTCAAGAGGCTGATCGGGGTCCAGCTTCAGGACGCGGACTTCTTCGACGACCTCAGCCTGGCCGAGCTGGTCCGGCTGTTCGGGAGCTTCTACGGCGTCGCCGTCGACGCCGGCGCTCTGCTGGCGCGAGTCGGCCTCGAAGACCGCGCGCGGGAGCGGGCGCGCCGGCTTTCCGGAGGTCAGCGCCAGCGCCTCTCGCTGGCGGTGGCGCTCGTGCACACGCCCCGGATCCTGTTCCTGGACGAGCCCACCTCGGGCCTCGATCCCATCGGCCGGCACCAGGTCTGGGAGATCGTCCGCTCGGCCCGGGCCGAGGGGGTGACGGTGGTCCTCACCACCCACTACATGGAGGAGGCGACAGAGCTCTGCGACCGGGTCCTCTTTCTCAACCGCGGGCGCATCGCCCGGCTCGACCGCCCGGCGGCGCTGGGCGAGCTGGACCAGGCCTTCCTGGAGGTGTCGGGTGAAGCGTGACGGGCGCCGCGCCGCCGGGTCGAGCCGCGGCCCGCGCTCACCGCGATGAACTGGACCCTGAACCTGGCCGCGCTCAGAATGCTGTACCGGAACCCCCACACCGTGGTCTGGACGCTGGCGCTGCCGGTGATCGTCCTCATCGCCCTCGGGCTGATCGGGATCAGGCCCACCCAGCAGGCGCGGATCGGCCTCGCCGGAGGGGCCGATCGGCCCTTCGCGGCCCGGGTGGTGCGCCTGCTCGACTCCTCCGGCGCGGTGGCCCTGACGCGCGGGTCGGCCTCCATGCTGCGCTCGCAGCTGAGGGCCGGGAAGCTCGACCTCGTGGCGGAGCTGGCCGCGGACGGCTCGGTGACCACCTATTACGACTCCAGCCGGGGCGGCGGCGAGCGGCTGGCCGAGACCGCGCTCACCGCCGCGCTGGACCGGGCCCGCGGGGTGGACACGCCGCGCGCCGCGGTGCCGATCGAGGCCCAGCACCTGGGCTGGATCGACTTCCTGGCCCCCGGCGTCGTGGCCCTGGCGATCATGAACGGCAGCCTCTTCACGGTCCTCTACGGGCTCGTGCACCTCAAGCGGCGGGGCGTGTTGAGGCGGCTGATGGCGACCCCGATGCGGCCGCTGAGCTTCCTGGGCGCCTACGCCGGCGCCCGGCTCAGCCTCGCCCTGCTCCAGGCGGCGGTCATCTTCGTGGTCGCGGCGGTGCTCGGCGAGCGGTGGCACGGCGACCCCCTCTGGGCCCTGCCGCTCGCCGCCCTGGGGGCGGCGGTCTTCGTCGCCCTCGGATACGGGGTGGCGGGGTTCGTGGGCAATGTCGAAACCGCCGCGCCGGTCGCGAACGCGATCGGGCTTCCGATGCTGCTCGTCTCCGGCGCCCTGTTCCCCCGCGAGATCCTGCCGGCCTGGCTCGCGGTCCCGGCCGGATACCTCCCGCTCTCGTTCCTGGCCGACGGGCTGCGGGCCGCCGCCGAGGGCGCGCCGGCGGGCGGCATCCTCCTCGACATGGCCGGGCTGGCCGCCTGGCTGGCCGCCTGCGCGGCCGCCTCGGTACGGTTCTTCCACTGGCGGCTCGAGTAGCAATCCCGCCGCCGGCAGGCCGGGCTCTTAGGGTGGACGCTCCTCCCAGGAGCGGTAGAGGATGAGGGCGGCGGCACCGACCACGATCAGGACCCCCGGCGACCAACCGAGACCAGGACCGAAGGGGTCGAGCGGGGAGAGGTCCACTGCCACCGCGGCCGCCGCGATCGCCAGCGCCAGGACCATCAGGGCCGCCCTCACCACACGGGGAGGGCGGCGCCGCTCCACCCTCGGGAGCGGGGGGCCGGCTGCCGCCGCGGCCGCGCCCGGCGGGGTGACCGCCGCGTGGACGCCCTCACCCTTTTCGTGCTCGTGGCGCCCGACCCTGAACCTCTCCCCGAGCGGCGCCACGATCGGCGGCGATGTGTCGCTCTCGGGCCGCAGGGCCGGTGGCACCTCGAGCGGCTCCCAGAGCGGCTGGCCGGTCGCCTTCCGGTAGATGACGAAGGCGAGCACCCCCAGGCCCAGCCAGCCCACGAACAGGAACGAGGACCTCTGGATGTCACGGGCCATGAGCTCGGTGTAGACGGCGCCGATGGCGAGTGCCCCGACCATCGAGAGGATCGGGATCGAGCCGCGCCCGAAGCGCAGGTTGAAGGGCATCCGGTAGGGACGGTTGAGCCGGGGCGCGACGAAACGGAGCCGCATGACCGCCAGGTGCGCGCTCGCGAACGCGAAGGTGGCCGCCAGCGAGTACACGGCGGCCATCAGGTCGATCTGGGCCGGGATGATGAGCAGGAAGGCGATCACCCCGAAGACGATGATCGAGACGTAGGGCGTCTTGAAGCGGGGGTGGAGCTTCGAGAAGGCGCGCGGAAAGAGCCGGGCGCTGGATAGTGAGTAGCTCAGCCGCGAGATGCCGATCAGCCCCGCGTTGGTGGCGATGATGAGGATCGTGAAGGCGAGGATGGCGACCCAGATCGCGGCCGCCTGGGCCAGCCACGTCGGGAAGAAGGTCACGAGGCCTGCCACGGGATCGTTCTTCCACGTGGTGGCGAGCGCGGTCGTGTAGCCGGCGGCCGTGTGGTGGACCGGGAAGACGCTCATCGCGATCGACGGCAGGAAGGCGGAGACGAGCATGACCGCCCCGATCACCCCGAAGGTCGCCAGCGGCACCGTGCGCCCCGGCGACTTCGCCTCCTCCGACATGTTGGAGATCGTCTCGATGCCGGTGTAGGAGACCATCGCGATCGAGATGCTGGCCAGGAACGCCCCCCAACCCGGCGCCACGCCGAGGTGGATGTTGTGGATGACCGTCTTGAAGTTGAAGAGGAGCCAGAGCCCGAGCACGACCAGGGCCACCTGCGTCATCAGGTCCAGGATGGCGAGGCCGAAATTGAGAAGGCTCGACTCCTGGATGCCGACGACGTTGATGGCGATCAGCATGGCGACCAGCGCCAGGGTCGCGCCGGCGTGCCAGAAGGGGTTGTCGAGGGAGGCGAGCAGGGGCGTGTAGCGGCCGAACACGCCCAGGTAGGAGATGGCCGTGTAGGCGGAGATGGAGACGGTCGCGGTGTAGTTGAGCAGCTGAACCCACCCGACCAGGAATCCCAGCGGCTCGTTGAAGGCGCGTCGGGCGAAGCTGGACGCCCCGCCCGCGTGCGGCATCGCCGCCGTACCCTCGGCGTAGTTGAGCGCGGTGGTGATGAAGATCCCGCCCGCGATCAGGAAGGTGAGCGGCGTCAGCCCCAGCGCCACCGCCGCGGTGACGCCGAGCCCGTAGTAGATGCTCGAGCCGACGTTGCCGTAGCAGGCGCTGAAGAGGGCCGGCACGCCGAGCGTGCGCGGGAGCTTGGCCCGCCTGCCGACGACGATCCGGACGTCGCCGGGGAGCCGGCCCCCGCGCCGCGATCCCGTGTCCGAGCCCACGGCTAGCCCGCCCTGGGGTAGCGGGCGGCGACCGCGTCCACGAAGCCGGCGAAGAGCTCCGCGACGGCCGGGCTCTCGATCTCGAGCACGTTCTCGGCATTCGCCTCCCCGCTGTGGGAGAGGTTGAAGCTGCCCACGAACGCGCAGTCGTCGATGACGGTGACCTTGGCGTGCATGAAGTCGTGGATCGAGCCCTTGCTGTAAGGGATCGAGGCCTTGGCGGAGAAGTGGCCGGAGCGGGAGATCGTCCTGAAGGCCTCGATCTTCCACCTCGCGTGCTCCTCCTCCCCCCACTGGGCGAGCACCTCGGCCATCTGGGTGCCGTCGTAGGCGCCCAGGACGTCCGGCGCCGCGCGGGGGGTGCCGATCAGCTCGGCGAGGGTGCCCAGGATCGGCCCAGAGGTGATCACCGGCGAGCAGATCCGGATCCGGCGCCGGGTGGCATGGAGGCGGTGCGCGATCGCGTGGACCAGGCGCTGCGCGTGGCCGGGGGTGAAGTGGGCGCGGACGCGTGCTCCCGCACCCAGCCCGGGTAGGTCCGTCCAGCCGCTCGCCCGGTGGCCGGAGGCCGACACCTGGCGGGTCGTCCAGAGCTCCTCGAAGTCGAGCCGGTAGGCATCCGCCAGAGGGGGCGAGTCCACGGTCACGAGCGCGTTCTCCTCCCGGGTCCAGGAGTCGTTGGTCCAGTTCGTGGAGCCGGTCAGGACCGCGGCCGCCGGGCTGCCGGCGTCCCTCACGACGTACTTGTGATGCATCAGATCCGGCACTCCGCTGATGGGGTGGAAGGGCACGTCCCACTGCTTGACGAGGTCCCAGTCGACCTCCGGCGGCGCCGGCACCGGCGGCCGCAGCGCGTGATCCACGTTGAAGAGGACGCGAACGGCGACGCCCCGGGCGACGGCACCCCGGACCGCCTGCAGCAGGGCCTGGGCGGGGGCGTCCGCGAGGCGGAGGTCGTAAATGGCGATATCGAGAGAGGTCCGCGCCTGCTCCAGGAAGCCCGTGATGAGCGCCGCCACCCCCACCGCCGTCTGTCCTCCGTCGGTCAGGAAGGCGGCCGCCACCGGCGGTCGCGCGGCGGCCATTACTGGGCGTCGGCCTTCTGGGGCGCCGGGGTCGCCTTCGGCATCGCCCTGGCGGCGAGTTCGGCCGCCTCCTCGGGATCGTCGGTCAGGCTGACCAGGTTGAGGTCGTCTCGGGAGAGGGTGCCGCGCTCGAGGGGATCGCGGCCCAGCCAGTCGATCAGTCCCTGCCAGTAGGCGCGGTCGAAGAGCACGACCGGGAACTGGTCGATCTTGCCTGTCTGGGCGAGGGTGAGCGACTCGAACAGCTCGTCCAGGGTGCCGAGGCCACCCGGGAAGATGATGAAGCCGCGTGCGTACTTGACGAACATGGTCTTGCGGACGAAGAAGTAGCGGAACTCGATGCCCAGGTCCACGTAGTCGTTCAGCGACTGCTCGTGGGGAAGCTCGATGTTGCACCCGATCGAGAGCCCTCCCGCCTCCTTGGCCCCCTTGTTGGCGGCCTCCATGATTCCCGGCCCGCCCCCCGTGATCACGGCCAGGCCGCGCTTCGCCAGCGCCGCCCCCGTCCGGCACGCCTGCTCGTAGAGGGCGTCGCCCCGCGCGGTCCGCGCGGAGCCGAAGACGGTGACCGCGGGGCCCACCCCGGAGAAGGCCTCGAAGCCCTCGACGAACTCCGCCATGATCCGCAGCACCCGCCAGGGGTCGGCGTGGTGGGAGAGTTCCTCGAACGGCTGCCGGAGCAGCGTCTGGTCTGCCGGTGGCCGGTCGCCGGGGACGATCATGCGCCCGACCCGACGCCTCTCTGCCATCCGGGCCATGTTAGAGCGCCGCCCGGGCCGGCGAAAGTGGCGACGAAGTATCCGTTCGGCGGGCTCCCCTCAGCCTCGCTCTTCCGACGACCCTCGCATCAGGCTGTCACGGCGCGTCATGACGTCGATCGCCCGCCTGACGGCGTCTCGCGCCGTGACCGCGAGCCCTCTCGATCACGTGCTCGAGTTGCGATCTCCCCCAAGCCTCGGGGGCCCGCCGCGACAGGCAGGTCCAGCAGACGGGACCCTGATCGTCGACGACCAGATGACCTGGAGGATCGAGGGGCCCGCCGCACAGAAGGCACTGCACCGCCTTCCAGGCTAGGTTGGCGGCGGCATCCCCACCACCTGCAAATGCACCCTCTCAGACCCGGGCCGGACCGCCGGCCGGATCTCCCTTTCGGGGCGTCCTTGGCCCGTGCTCTCCTCCTCCTCACCCCTTGCCGGCCGGCGGGCAAGGGGGCTGGTGGAGGCGGCGGGAGTTGAACCCGCGTCCGAAGCAGCTCTACCTGGGATCTCTACGAGCGTGTCCAGGATTCTGTTCTCACCGGTCGGGCTCCTCCTGACGGGATCCCTTCCAGCCAGCCTCGGTGGATCTCCTTCCCCGGCGCCGAGGCGCCACCGGGGGCGACAGCCGGCTGTTTGACGCCGCGTCCAGGTCCGCCGGCGCTACCTGGGGCGACGCCCGGGATCTAAGTCCCGGGGGTCATGACCCTTACCGCTTACGCGGCGAGGGCGAGACCGGAGTTCTCGTTGGCGTTTGTGAACGCTTGCGCTGTGACGCTCGCGGCTCTCGGCTCGCAATCCCGAAGCTCAACTGCCCCGTCGAGACCAGACGCCCCCACGGCAAGCTCCGAGCGTCCATTCTATCCCAACCCACCCAGGCCGAACCCCAACTCCGGCCCCGCCTCAGATCGAGGATGTGCGCGAGCGCGACCGGCTCTTCATACTCGAAAGTCAGGAGGTCCAGCAATGAACCAGACCAGCGACCCGTTCGAGCTCCGCGACCGGGAGGCGCTGCCGCCCGAGCTCGAACGGGTGGACCGCGCGACGCTGACCGAGATGGGCGACATCCGGGTGGACGACGTCCTCGCCTTCATCGATCGCGGCCTCGAGAACATGCCCACCTACATGGATCTCTACCGGCGTTGGGAGCGCCAGCAGTGGTCGGTGTACGACCTCGACTTCACCCTCGACCGGGAGTCTTGGTCGGGGGCGTCCGACAGCGTCAGGCGGCACACCCTCTGGCTGTCCCGGCTCTTCTTCAACGGCGAGGAGCGCGTGACGGCGACGCTGGCGCCCTTCGTGTGGGCGGCGCCGAGCCCCGAGATCGAGATCTTCCTCTCCACCCAGATGGCGGACGAGGCCCGGCATACCGCGTTCTTCGACCGCTGGTGGCGGGAGGTGATCGGCACCGAGGCGGCCGACCTCAAGAAGCTGATCGAGGAGATCCGTCCCGACACCAATCCCGGCTACTCGGAGCTCTTCTATGATCGCCTCCCGGCCACCGCCCAGCGTCTGGCCAGCGATCCGCGGGACCTCGACGCCTTCGCCGAGGGCGTCACCATGTACCACATCGTGATCGAGGCCACCCTCGCCCTCACCGGCCAGCGGGTGCGCCTGGAGACGATGCGCGAGATGGGTCTCAACGAGACGGGGTTCTACAAGGGGTTCACGGCCGTCGCTCGCGACGAGTCGCGACACGTCAACTTCGGGATCAAGGTCCTTCACGATCTCGTGCGTGAGGACCCGGGGCGGTTCGCCCCCATCATCCAGCGCACGCTCGTCGAGTGCCTGCCCCTCATCAGTGGCACGCTCGAGCCTCCCGACGGGGACGTCACCTACTTCACCGACTACGGCCGCTCGCAGGACGAGCTGCTCGGATACGCGATGGAATCCCTCAACAAGCGGCTGCGGGCGATCGGGATCAATCTGGCGGCGTGATCCCCGGGGCCGGGCCGGTCCCTCGAGTGAACGACGGCCGCCTGAGGGTCAGCCGCGCTGCCTGAGCGCCCTCGCCATCTCCCGCCTGGCATCGGCCTCGGCGATCGATTGCCGCTTGTCGTACTCCCGCTTGCCCCGGCAGAGGCCGAACTCGAGCTTGGCGCGGTTGCGGGTGAAGTAGACGCGGAGCGGGATCAGTGTGTAGCCGCGCTGCCTCACCTTGCCGATGAGGCTGGCGATCTCCCGCCGGTGAAGGAGCAGCTTGCGCGGGCGAAGCGGTTCGTGGTTGAAGACGCCGCCCTGCGCGTACGGGGAGATGTGCACCTGCTCCAGCCAGGCCTGGCTGCCGTCGATCCGGACGTAGCCGTCGCGGAGGTTGCACTTCCCGCCTCGGATGGACTTCACCTCGGTGCCGGTCAGCACCATGCCCGCCTCGAACCGCTCCTCCACGAAGTAATCGTGGTAGGCGCGGCGGTTACGCGCGACCTCGCGGTCGGAGCTGCTCTCAGGCATGGCCGGCCGCCAGCCGCCGGGCCGCCATCGGGCGGCGGCCGGGGAGCTGCACCTCCTCGAGGCGGTAGACGCCTTCCCCCGTTCCCACCGCGATGCCCTCGTCGTCGACCGCGGTGACGGCGCCGGGCGCCGCACCTGATGTCCGCTCCAGGGGCCGACCCCGGAGCACGATGATCCGGCCCCTCTGCCAGGGCAGCGTGGTGCCCGGCCAGGGGGCGAAGGCGCGCACGCGACGATCGATCTCAACGGCCGCCAGCGTCCAGTCGAGGCGGCCGTACTCCTTCGCCAGCCGGGGGGCCTGCGTGGCCGCCGCGTGGTCCTGCTCGCGCGGGGTGATGTCCGCGAGATGGGCCAGCGTCTCGACCAGCAGGTCCGCGCCCAGACCGGCGAGGCGCCCGGTCAGAGCCGCCGCGCCCTCGTGGGCTCCGATCTCGGTCTCGCGCACCGCCAGCGTGGGTCCGTGGTCGAGCTGCTCGTCCATGCGCATGATGGTGACTCCGGTGACACGATCCCCCGCCCAGATCGCGTGCGCGACCGGCGCGGCGCCGCGATGGCGGGGAAGCAGAGAGGCGTGGACGTTGACGATGCCAAGGGGCGCAAGCGCCAGCACCGGCGCCGGAATGATCTGTCCGTAGGCGGCGACGACGATCAGCTCCGGCGCCGCCGTCCGGAGCAGGTCGAGCGCCTCCGGGGAGCGGATCCGTTCCGGCTGGGCGACCTCGACCCGCAACCGGTCGGCGGCGAGCTTGACGGCGGGCGGGGTCATCCGCAGCCGGTGCCCGGGCCGGTCGGGCGGGGTCACGACCAGCCGGATATGGTGGCCGGCGCGGTGGAGCGCGATCAGCGAGGACACCGCGAAGGGTGCGGTCCCCATGAAGACGAGGTTCAGGCCTCTACCGCCGCTTCCGCCTCTTGCCCCTGGTCCTGGAGTTCCTCGACGCGCCGCAGGGTGTCGAGGCTGGTCAGCCGGTCCGTGAAGAGGATTCCGTCCAGATGGTCGATCTCGTGCTGGAAGGCGCGGGCGGTGAATCCGCCAGCCTTGATCCGCACCTCCTTGCCGCGCCGGTTGAGACCCTTGACGACCACGGACTCGAACCGGGTCACCTCCCCCACCCAGCCCGGATAGCTGAGGCAGCCCTCGTAGCCGGCCGCCGCCCCTCGGCCCTTGACCACTTCCGCGTTGACGAGCCCCCAGATCGTGTTGTCGTCGCCCTTCACCACGCAGACCCGGAGCCCGACGCCGATCTGGGGCGCGGCCAGTCCCGCGCCGGGCGCGGCCAGCATGGTCTGCGCGAGGTCGTCGAGGAGGTGCAGGATCGAGTCGTCGATCCGGCTCACGCGCCTGGTCTTCTGCCGAAGGAGAGGCTGGTCGAATCCGAGGATGGGGCGGATGGCCATCGGCTAGATTCTAGGATCCTGGTTTGTCCGCTCGCGCCGGCTTCGCAAACCGGAGGTCAGCCGCGCACGGTCCGAGCGCCCGAGCCCCGGTGCCGCGCCGCAGGGCGCCGCCACGCCACGCGAGGGTTGCGTGCGGGCGACGGGGCGAGATAATGGATCGACGTGGCGCCCGCCGACTTGCTGAGGCCCCTCGAAGGCCAGCGGGAGGAGACCCTGAGAGTGCTCGCGGGCATCCGGGAGGAGGACCTCGACCGCATCGACGAGGGCACCGGCTGGAGCGTGCGCCGCATCCTCGCCCACCTCGCCAGCGCCGAGCTGGGCCAGGCGTTCCTGATCCGCGCCGCCGCCGAGGGACAGATCGTCCACATGAGCCCGGAGGACCGGGACCGGTTCAACTCCGACGAGGTGACCCAGTCCGTTGGTTGGGACGGGGCCCGGATCCGGTCCGAGCTCGAGGACTCGCGCGGCGCGCTGAGCGAGATCTTCGCCGCCTTGGACGAGGACGACCTCGACCGCGCCATCCGCTGGCCGGAGTGGCCGGCGCGCTCGATCCGGTCGTCGATCCCCTACATGCTCGAGCACGAGGACAGCCACATGGACCAGGTCAGGGCCGCGCTCGGCATCGACTGAAGACCCCGGTCGAAGAAGGGGAGCCGCCGCCCGGGCCGCCCCCCACGCACTATAAGTGCGAGCCCTGGCCTCAGCCGGGCTCAGGCGAGGGGATCGACGTCGAAGCTCCATCCCCGGCTGCGGGGGAGGAAGGCCCGGAGCCGGCCCAGGTCGGAGCCTTTGAGAGTGATCTGCCAGCGATACCTCCCGCGCAGGCGGTGGATGAAGGCCGGTGAGGGCCCCATCACCCTGATGCCCTCCAGGTGCTCGGCGAGCAGCCGGGCCGCCAGTTGCTCGGCCACCTCCCGGGCGCTCGCGGCCGCCCGCTCCGGATCCTCGTGGGAATACGTGATCACCGCCAGGTCCGCGAAGGGCGGGAAGCCGAACGTCCGGCGCGAAGGAAGCTCCTCGCGGTAGAAGGCCCGATAGTCCAGCCCGGCGGCGAGCCGAAGGCTGTAGTGATCCGGGTTCGAGGTCTGGACCACGACCGTCGCCGGGCGCCGGCCCCGCCCGGCTCGGCCGGCCACCTGGGCAACCAGTGAGAACGTGTTCTCGGCCGAGCGGTAGTCGGGGAAGTGGAGCGGGAGGTCCGCGTCCACGACTCCCACCGCGGTCACCCGCTCCAGATCGAAGCCCTTCGTCACCAGCTGGGTGCCGACCAGGATGTCGGCGCGTCCGGAGGCGAACTCCTCGAAGATCTCGAGGTAGGCGTCCGGACCCCGGGCCGAATCCCTGTCGAGCCTCAGCACGCGCGCCGACGGCCAGAGCTTGCGGACCATCCCCTCCAGGCGCTGGGTGCCGACGCCCAAACCGCGGATCTGGCGGCTTCCGCAGTAGGGACAAACCGCGGGCAGCGGACGGCCGTGCCCGCAGTAGTGGCAGCTGAGGCCGGCCAGCTCCGCATGCTGCACCATCGCCACCGAGCACTGGGGGCACTGGACGGCCCGCCCGCACTCGCGGCAAAGGACGAACGTGGCGAGCCCGCGACGGTTGAGGAAGAGGATCCCCTGCTCCTCCTCCGAGAGCGACCGGTCGATGACCTCCCACAGCCGGCGGCTGAGATAGGGTCGGCGCCCGGCCGCCGCCTCCTCCCGCATGTCGACGAGCTCGACCTCGGCGCCGCGTCCCCCGATCCGGCGCCGGAGCGATGCCAGGACGAGGCCGCCGGTCTCCGCCTCGTGATAGGTGGCGACGCTGGGCGTGGCCGAGCTCAGCACCAGCCGGGCGCCCGCCACCCGGGCCAGCTGCCTGGCCACCCAACCCGCCTCGTAGCGGGGCGTCCGGTCCTGCTTGTAGGCCTGCGACCCCTCCTCGTCCACGCAGACCAGTCCCAGCTTCGGGATGGGGGCGAAGACCGCCGAGCGGCTCCCGATCACCAGGTCCACCTCGCCCCGTCGCGCCCGCCACCACTCCTGCGCCCGCTCGAGGGGGGTCAGCCGGCTGTTGAGCACCGCCACCCGGCCGCCGACACGGCCCGCGAAGCGGCCGACCAGCTGCGGGGTGAGCGATATCTCCGGCACCAGCACCAGCACCCGGAGGCCGGCTTCGATCGCCGCCTCGGCCGCCGCCAGGTGGACCTCGGTCTTGCCGCTGCCGCTCACGCCGTGCAGCAGGATGGCCCGCTTGGCAGCGATCGCCGCCAGCGCCGATCGCTGCTCGGCGGTGAGGTCCGGTGGCGAGGAGCGGGCGCGGTCCGGGCGGGCGAGCTCGAGCAGCCGGCTGTGCCGGCGCTGGCGGGTGGAGGCGCCGCCGCCCCCACCGCCCCGGACCCTCGGCGGGACCATGGCCAGCAGACACTCGATCAGCGGTACCCAGTAGTGCTCCGCGACCAGCCGCGCCAGCTCGATCTGATGCGGGAGCAGCAGGGGATCGCGATCGGCGCGCAGCAGCTCCTTCACCTGCAGCCCCGCCTCGGGGGCCTGGGTACCGGCCCCCACCACGTAGCCGTACGCCGACCGCCGCCCGAAGGGGACCAGGACCCTGTGCCCGGGCACCACCTCGATCCCCTGCGGCACCGCGTACGTATACGTCTCGCGATCGAGGCTGCGGGCGGGCTCGACGGCCACCTCCACGTAGAGCACAGCTCGTTCTGCTAGACGCGGGTGCCCCCGACGGGCGCCCCCCCGGCGAAGAGATCGGCCGTGGTCGCCGGCATGGCGTCGGCGGGGGCCACGATGGCACCCACCGGCTGGACCTGGAAGTCGACGCCGGCGTCGATTCTCTGGGCG
>JBOHUX010000043.1:0-15073 GCA_050734915.1 Candidatus Dormibacteraceae bacterium | reverse complement strand
GCGCGCACCTTGACCCACTCCTGGAGCTTGATGGCGCCCGACTCCATCGCCAGCAGCGCCTCGTCCTGAGAGCTGAACGTGCGCAGCCTGGCGGCCAGCTCCGGCTGCTCGCCGCGGACCGCCGTCAGCCAGTAGCAGCCGAGCACGATGTCCTGGGTGGGCGCCACGACGGGATGCCCGTCGGCGGCGCTGAGGATGTTCTGCGAGCTCATCATGAGGTTCTTGGCCTCGGCGATGGCACCCGAGAACAGCGGCACGTGAACCGCCATCTGGTCGCCGTCGAAGTCGGCGTTGAAGGCCGCGCACACGAGCGGGTGGATCTGGATCGCCGAGCCCTCGACCAGGATCGGCATGAAGGCCTGGATGCCGAGCCGGTGGAGAGTGGGGGCGCGGTTCAGCAGCACCGGGTGGTCGTGGATGACCTCATCGAGGACGTCCCAGACCTCGGGCCGGGTCCGCTCCACCATGCGCTTGGCGGACTTGATGTTGGTCGTGTAGCCCTTGTTGACGAGCTCCCGCATCACAAAGGGCTTGAAGAGCTCGAGCGCCATCTTCTTGGGCAGCCCGCACTGGTACAGCTTGAGGTGGGGCCCGACCACGATCACCGAGCGGCCCGAGTAGTCCACCCGCTTGCCGAGCAGGTTCTGGCGGAAGCGGCCCTGCTTGCCCTTCAGCATGTCGCTCAGCGACTTGAGCTTGCGGTTGCCGGTACCGGTGATGGCGCGCCCGCGGCGGCCGTTGTCGACGAGGGCGTCCACCGCCTCCTGGAGCATGCGCTTCTCGTTGCGCACGATGATCTCCGGGGCGCCCAGCTCGAGCAGCCTCTTGAGGCGGTTGTTGCGGTTGATGACGCGCCGGTAGAGATCGTTGAGGTCACTGGTCGCGAAGCGGCCGCCGTCCAGTTGGACCATCGGGCGCAGCTCGGGGGGGATGACCGGCAGCACCTCGAGCACCATCCAGGCGGGGCTGGCGTTGGACTTCCGGAAGTCCTCCACCACCTTGAGGCGCTTGATCGCCTTCTGCTTGCGCTGGCCACTGGCGGTCCGCGACTCCTCGCGGAGACGGAACATCTCCTGGTTGAGGTCGATCCTGCCCAGCAGGTCGCGGACCGCCTCGGCGCCCATGCCAGCCTTGAAGGCGCGCGGGAAGCGCTCCACGTAGTCGCGGTACTGGGTGTCGGTCAGCAGCTGCTTGACGTGCAGCCCCTCGAGCGCGTCGCGCGTCTCGGCGAGCTCGTTCTCGAGCTGCTCCAGCTGGACCTGCAGACCCTCCCGCTCGGCGGTGGTCTCCTGCTCGATCAACGCCTCCAGCTCGTGCTGGGCCGCCTCCAGACGGGCCCGCGCCTGCTGCTGGGCGGACCGGATGTTGGCCTCCAGCTTTTCGATCCGCTCCTGGACCTTGTGGAGGACGGCGCCGGCGCTCTCCTCGGTCATGACCTCACCCTTGGCGACCAGGCGCTCCTCGTCCTCGCCCTTGCCCAGGACGAGCGCCTTCTTGGCCTTGGTGCCGGCCCCGGCGCGGATGGTCTCCTGGAGCTTGGCGCCCTGCTCGGAGAGGAGGTTGACCGTCCGCTCGTACTCCTTCTCCAGCCGCGCCACCTCGGCATCCACCTCGGTCGCGAGCCCCTTCGCCTCCGCGCCGTGCTGGGTGCGGAGCTGGTCGGCGTGACCGTCGATCTGCTGGCGGAGCCGGACCGCCCGCTCGTCGTTGTCCATGGTGAGGCTGCCGAGGAGGTCCTGGCGGTGATCCTCGTTGACGTCGGTGACGATGTAGTTCGCGAAGTAGAGGACCTTCTCCAGGTTGCGGGGGGACATGTCGAGCAGCAGCCCCATCCGGCTCGGGATGCCCTTGAAGTACCAGACGTGGCTGACCGGGGAGGCGAGTTTGATGTGGCCCATGCGCTCCCGGCGGACCTTGGACCTCGTCACCTCGACGCCGCACTTGTCGCAGATGATGCCCTTGTAGCGGTACCTCTTGTACTTGCCGCAGTGGCACTCCCAGTCCCGCTGGGGGCCGAAGATGCGCTCGCAGAAGAGGCCGTCCCGCTCCGGGCGGAGCGTGCGGTAGTTGATCGTCTCCGGCTTGGTGACCTCGCCGTGCGACCAGCTCATGATCGTGTCCGGCGAGGCAAGCGAAAGCCGGAGCGCGTCGAAGTTCTCGAGTTTCAACACTCTTTTCTAGTCCCTCAATTCGGACCCCGAAGATCCGGTGACCTTTCGGGGACCCCAAAACATCTCGTACGTGCCTACTCGGCCGGCTCTCCGAACTCGTCGCGCTCGAGGTTGATGCCCAGATCCAGGGGCAGCTCGGTGGCGTCCTCCTCCGAGAGGACGATCTGGCGCTCGTCCTGGCTCAGGATCTCGACCCCGAGCGCGAGCCCCTCCAACTCCTTGACCAGCACCCGGAAGCTCTCCGGGATGCCCGCCTCGAGCGTGTTGTCGCCCTTGACGATGGCCTCGTAGGCCTTGACCCGGCCCACGATGTCGTCCGACTTGACGGTCAGGATCTCCTGCAGGACGTGGGCGGCGCCGTACGCCTCCAGGGCCCAGACCTCCATCTCGCCGAAGCGCTGGCCCCCGAACTGCGCCTTGCCCCCCAGCGGCTGCTGGGTGACCAGGCTGTAGGGCCCCGTCGAGCGCGCGTGGATCTTGTCCTCGACCAGGTGGTGGAGCTTCAGCATGTAAATCCAACCGACCGTGACGGGGGCGTCGAAGAGCTCGCCCGAGCGGCCGTCGCGGAGCGGGACCTTGCCCACCCGGGGGAGGCCGTGCCTCTCCAGGTCCTCCTCGATCCCGGTGATCGGGGCGCCGTCGAAGACAGGCGTCTGGACCTTCATCCCGAGCGCCTTGGCGACCCAGCCGAGGTGGGTCTCGAGCACCTGCCCGAGGTTCATCCGGCTCGGCACCCCGAGCGGGTTGAGGACGATCTGGACCGGGGTCCCGTCGGGCAGGAAGGGCATGTCCTCGTCGGGCACGATCCGGGAGACGACGCCCTTGTTCCCGTGCCGGCCGGCCATCTTGTCGCCGGCCGAGATCTTCCGCTTCTGGGCCACGTAGACGCGGACCAGCTGGTTGACGCCGGGCGAGAGCTCGTCCTTGGTCTCCCGGCTGAAGACCTTGACGTCGACCACGATCCCTCGCTCGCCGTGGGGCACGCGCAGGCTCGAGTCCCGGACCTCACGCGCCTTCTCCCCGAAGATGGCGCGCAGCAGCCGCTCCTCGGCGCTGAGCTCGGTCTCGCCCTTGGGGGTGATCTTGCCGACCAGGATGTCCCCCGGGTGCACCTCGGCGCCGATGTAGATGATGCCCCGCTCGTCGAGGTTGCGGAGCGCGTCGTCGGCGACGTTGGGGATGTCCCGGGTGATCTCCTCCGGGCCCAGCTTGGTGTCGCGGGCCTCGACCTCGAACTCCTCGATGTGGATGGAGGTGTAGCGGTCCTCCTTCACCACCGACTCGGCGACCAAGATCGCGTCCTCGAAGTTGTAGCCCTCCCAGGGCATGAAGGCGACCAGCACGTTCTGGCCCAGCGCCAGCTCGCCCTCCTCGATGGCGGGCCCGTCGACGAGGATGTCCCCCCGATCGACGTGCTGGCCGGGCTTGACGATCACCCGCTGGTTGAGGCAGGTCCCCTGGTTGGAGCGGTAGAACTTCTGGAGCTGATAGGCACGCTCGGGGGAGCCGTCGTCGGGCCTCACCACCACCTCGTAGACGGGGTTGGCGTTGAGACCGGGGATGTCCTTGGGCCGGGCGGTGTCGATCACCGTCCCCGGCAGCTCGGCCACGATCATCTCGCCGGAGTCCTTGGCCGCGTAGTACTCGACGCCGGTGCCGACCAGCGGCGACTCGGGCATCAGGAGCGGCACGGCCTGGCGCTGCATGTTGGAGCCCATCAGGGCCCGGTTGGCGTCGTCGTGCTCGAGGAAGGGGATGAGGGCCGTCGATACGGAGACGATCTGCTTGGGCGAGACGTCCATGTACTGGACGTTCTGGACCTCCTCGACCGCGAAGTGGCCGCGGGCCCGGGCGGGAACGCGGGCGTCGGTGAAGGTGCTGTCCTCGTTGAGGGCGGCGTTCGCCTGCGCGATGCCGAACATCTCCTCCTCGTCGGCGGAGAGGTACTCGATGTCGGTGCTGACCCAGGGCACGATGTCCACCGAGGTGACCTTGGCCTTGGTGAGGGCCGCGATCGTCTTGGCGTCCAAGACCGCCCCCGCCGCGAGGACCTCCTTGGCCCCGTTCACAGCGGGACGGCGCAGCGCCCGGCCCGCCAGCTTCCCGTCCTGCTCCCCCACCATCATCCTGTTGTAGACGCGCCGGAAGGGGGTCTCCACGAACCCGAACTCGTTGACCTTGGCGTACGTGGCGAGCGAGCCCATGAGGCCGATGTTGGGGCCTTCGGGGGTCTCGATCGGGCAGATGCGGCCGTAGTGGCTGTGGTGGACGTCGCGGACGTCGAAGCCGGCCCGCTCGCGGCTCAGGCCGCCCGGCCCGAGGGCCGAGAGCCGGCGCTTGTGGGTCAGCTCGGCAAGTGGGTTGGTCTGGTCCATGAACTGCGACAGCTGGCTGGACCCGAAGAACTCCTTGATTGCCGCCACGACCGGGCGGGCGTTGATCAGCGAGGCCGAGGTGACCGTCTGCGGATCGCTGATGGTCATCCGCTCCTTGATGATCCGCTCCATCCGGATGAGCCCCATCCGGAACTGGTTCTGGAGCAGCTCGCCGACCGCCCGCACCCGGCGGTTGCCGAGGTGGTCGATGTCATCGGGGATGGCGCCAGGGTCGTTGTTGAGCTCGATCAGCTTGCGCAAGATGGCGATGAAATCGCCCTTCTCGAGGATGCGGAGCTCGCGGTCGCGCACCCGCTCCCGGATGTCCTCCTCGTCACGGCCGAGGCGCTTGTCCACCTTGTAGCGGCCCACCCGGCCGAGATCGAAGCGCCGGCGGTTGAAGAACAGGCTCTGGAGGAGGTTGCGCGCGTTGTCCACCGAGGGTGGGTCGCCCGGGCGCACGCGCCGGTAGAGCTCGACCAGGGCGTCGTTGGTGGTGAGGGTGGCGTCCTTGTCCAACGTGGCGTCGAGGTAGTGGTGCTCGGAGTCCGCATCGAGGTCGCCGAACAGCTCCAGGAGCGTCCGGCGCTGCCCGTCGCGATCGTTCTCGGTGCCCTTCAACTGGGGCAGCTCGAGCGCCTTCAGCAGGACCGTGACCGGCACCTTCCGCTTGCGGTCGATCTTGACCGTGAGGATGTCCTTGGCAGAGGTCTCGATCTCGAGCCAGGCGCCCCGGTTCGGGATCAGCTTGGCACCGAAGAGCTTGCGGCCGGTGTTGGGGTCCTCGGCGGCGGTGAAGTAGACGCCCGGCGAGCGGACGAGCTGGGAGACGACCACCCGCTCGGTGCCGTTGACGATGAAGGTGCCCTCCTCGGTCATGAGGGCGAAGTCGCCCATGTAGACCTCGGACTCCTTGATCTCACCGGTCTCGCGAATGGTGAGCCGGGTCCGGATCCGCAGCGGCGCCGCGTAGGTCATGTCCCGGTTGCGGCACTCCTCCTCGGAGAACTTGGGGGGCCCGAACTCATAGTCGAGGAAGCGGAGCTCGAAGTTCTTGCCCGTGTAGTCCGTGATCGGATTGATCTCGTCGAAGAGCTCCCTCAATCCCTCGACCTGGAACCATCGGAAGGACTCGATCTGGGTGGCGACCAGGTCCTGAAGTTCGACGAGGTTGGGGATGCGGCCGTAGTTTTGGCGCGCGGGAGCCTTCATCTCTGAGATCATCTGGCGGCTGTCTCCTAACGGACACAGGGCGCGCTGAATCTGGGGATGGGGTTGCGCGCCCGATTTGCACGGAACCGTGATTGTAGCACGGGCCGGTGCCCCGAGGAGGTGCCCGAGGACGAGGCGTGCCGGACCTACGGATTGGCGGGGGCGGCCGGCCGGTTGGCGCCGCCCGGGATCCGCGCTTCGAGCGCGAGCGCCCAGCCTACCAGGCCCACGGCGCTGAGCGCCAGCAGGGGCCAGAACGCCTGGTGCAGAGCGGAGCCGACGACGACCCCGCCGAGGGCGGGCCCGACCAGGAGACCGACGCTCCAGGAGAGGCTGACAGAGGCCATGTAGGTGCCGCGAGCCGTCTCCGGGGCGAGGTCCATGGACAGAGGAGCCATGGTGGAGGTGAGGAGACACTCGCCGATGCCGAAGACGACCGCGGTCACGCCCAGCCCGACCGCGGCCGCGAGCCCGGTCATCGCGCTGGCGCCGAATCCGATCAGCCAGGCGACCGCCCAAGTTCCGGCGAAGGCGGCCAGGACCCGGGTCCGGCGCAGGTGCCGGACCGCCCTGGTGATGGGCAGCTGGAGGACGACGATGAAGGCCGTGTTGGCGGCCAGGATGAGGCCCAGGGCGGAGGGCTGGACCCCGAGATAGGTCTTGGCGTAGAGGGGCATCGCGGAGTCCAGCTGCGCGTACCCGGTCATCACGACCACGGAGTTGAAGCCGACCAGGCCCAGAAACGCGCGGTCCCGGAGCACGGCCCGGTAGCCGGACCGGGGCTGGCGGTCCGGGGCTCGGGGCGGGCCTCCGGCTGCTGTCTGGGCGGGGCCGGTCCGGAGCTCCGGCACCCAGGCAGCGATCAGAAGCCCGAAGACGGCGAAGCTGACGGCGTTGGCCAGGTAGACGGCGACGAACGTGGAGGGGTGCTGCACCGACACCACGAAACCCCCGATAACCGAGCCGAGGCCGATGCCGATGTTGATGGCCACGTATTGGAGGGAGGCCGCCCCGCTGCGCTGGCGGGAGGTGGTGAGGTTGGCGATCACCGTCGCCATGGCCGGGAAGAAGAGGCCATTGCCGATCCCGGCCAGCAGGGCCGCCGCGAAGGCGACCGGCACCTCAGCAGCGAAGGCGAAGACGAGGAAGCCGGCCGCCTGGAAGCCGACGCCGCCCAGCACCACGCGCCGGGCGCCGAAGCGGTCGATCAGGCCACCGCCAGCGAAGTTCACGACCAGCCCGCCCAGCGAGATGGTCGAGATCACCGTCCCCACGACCGGGATCGGGATGCCACGGACGAAGTGGAGGTAGATGGTCCCGAACGGGAGGACGAAGCCGGTCCCGATGGCGGACAGCAGCTGGGCCCCCACCACCACCCACATCGCCCGCGGCAGGTCCGGCCGCAGGCTCCGCACGTAGGCCCGCGCGGCCCCCGTGGCTCCCCCCATCACGGGAGCCAGGCTACCCGCGCCGTAGCCCAGAAGATCAAAGGCGTGACCATCCGGGTCCCGCCCCGCGCCATAGCTCAGAAGATCAAGGCGTGATCAGTGAGCCCCGGGTCCCCAGGGGCGTCTGAGTCCCGAACACCAAGTTCTCACCGGCCGCGGCCAGCCACTTCGTCCGGAGGGGGCCCGCGGGGGGACCATCGGGGTCCCTCCGCACGGTAGATCAGAGGACCAAGGCGTGACCAGGGAGCCCCGGGTCCCCCGGGGCGTCTGAGTCCCGAATGCCAAGTTCTCACCGGCCGCGGCCAGCCACTTCGTCCGGAGGGGGCCCGCGGGGGGACCATCCGGGTCCCTCCGCGCCGTCGTCCGGAGGGGGCCCGCGGGGGGACCATCCGGGTCCCTCCGCGCCGTCGGTCTACTTGATCTCGAAGGTCGCCCCTGCCTCTTTGAGCTTGGCGGCGGCGGCGTCGGCCTGGTCCTTGGGCACGTTCTCGAGGACCGGCTTGGGAGCCGCGTCAACGAGGTCCTTGGCCTCCTTGAGCCCGAGCTGGGTGACCTCACGGACCGCTTTGATGACGTTGATCTTGCTGTCCCCGATGGCCGTCAGGTGGAGGGTGAACTCCGTCTGCTCCTCCTCCGCGGGGGCCTCCGCCGGGGCGGCGGACGCGGCCGGACCGGCCGCGGCGGCGGGCGCGGCGGCCTTGATGCCGAACTCGTCCTCGATCGCCTTCACGGCCTCGACGACGTCCAGCACGCTCCAACTCTTGAGAACTTCGACGAAGTCCTTGGGGGTGACCTTGGTGGCTGCCATTGGTGGATTCTCCTTGGCTATGCGGCGGGCGCCGGGGCCGGGCCCGCGGCTTCGAGGTGGTCGCGATAGGCGTCGAGCACGCCGGCGAGCTGCTGGAACGGCGCCTGCACGGTCGCCACCAGGCGGGCGACCGGCGCTTCCAGGGTGCCGAGCAACTGCGCCAGGAGCACTTCCCGCGAAGGGAGGTCGGCGAGCTGCCGGAGCTGGTCGGGCCCGATCACGCGGCCCTCGACCAGCCCGCCCACGATGTCGAGGCGAAGGCGGGTCTGGCGCGCGAACTCGGCCAGCAGTCGTGAGGGCGCCGAGAGGTCGTCGTAGCTGAACGCGATCGCCACCGGGCCTCTCAACTCGACCTGGAGGTCCTCGTGCCCGGCCTGGGCCGCGGCGCGGCGGGCAAGACTGTTCTTGACCACCCGGTACTCCACGTCGGCGCCGCGAAGCCGGGCTCTCAGATCCTCGATCTGCGTCACGGTGAGCCCCCGGTAGTCGGTGAGCACGGCCACCTTGGCCTCGCTGAACTTCTGGGTCAGCAGCTCGACCTGCTCGACCTTGTGCTGTCTCGGCATCAAAAAACCTCCCCGCCCAGGTGCGCGGGAAGGCTCGGCGGCACGCGCCGCGGCTCTACCTTATGCCTGGGCAGGAAATCAAGCCGCGTCCCGTCGCGGCACCCGCTGTCTTGGGCCCGTTGTCGGCGATCTCGAATCATAGCCTAGCCGCCATCTAGGCAGTGGTGAGCTTGGCAGCCTCGCGGGCGTCGATCCGGACCGAGGGGCCCATGGTGGCGCTCAGGTAGATGGTCTTCACGTACTGGCCCTTGGAGGCGGAGGGCTTGGCGCGGACCAGAGCCTCGACCAGCGCGGAAAGGTTCTCGTGCAGTTGCTCGGCGCTGAACGAGACCTTCCCGATCGGGGCGTGGACGATGCCGAACCGGTCGGTCCGGAACTCGATGCGCCCGGACTTGACTTCGTTGACAGCCCGCCCGACGTCGAAGGTGACCGTGCCCGACTTGGGATTGGGCATCAGACCGCGGGGTCCGAGGATCTTGCCGAGGGGGCCGACCTTGCTCATCATGTCCGGCGTCGCGATGGCGACGTCGAAGTCGGTCCACCCGTCCGTGATCCTCTTCACCAGGTCGTCGCCGCCGATGTGGTCGGCGCCGGCGTCCTTGGCCTCCTTGGCCTGGGCCGCGCCGGCGAAAACCAGCACCCTCACCCGCTTGCCCGTGCCGTGCGGCAGCGCGACGGCACCGCGGACCATCTGGTCGGCGTGGCGAGGGTCGACCCCGAGGCGGAGGTGCGCCTCGACGGTGGCGTCGAACTTGGCGGCCGAGGTCTCCTTGACGATGCGGCAGGCGTGGGCTGCCTCCAGGCCCTCGGCGCCGTTGGCGCCGGCGGCGGCCGCGATCTTCTCCAGGGCCTCGGTGTACCTGCGGCCGTGCCGCTTGCCCATCAGCCGACCACCTCCAGCCCCATCGAGCGGGCGGTGCCCTCGATCATGCCCATGGCCTGGTCCACGTCGTACGAGTTGAGATCCTTGGCCTTCGCCTCGGCGATCGACCGGACCTGCTCGCGGGTGACCTTCCCCACCTTCTCGCGATTGGGGCGGGCGGAGCCCTTTTCGATCCCGGCCGCCTTCTTCAGAAGGTTGACGGCGGGCGAGGTCTTGAGCTCGAAGGTGAAGGATCGGTCCTCGTAGATGACGATCTCGGCGGGCACCACGTCGCCGGCCTGGCTCGAGGTCCTCTCGTTGTAGGCCTTGCAGAACTCCATGATGTTGATGCCATGCGGACCGAGCGCGGTGCCCACCGGGGGCGCCGGGGTCGCCTTGGCCGCCTGCAACTCCAGCTTGAGGACCGCACGGATCTTCTTCTTGCCCATCGGACCTGACTGCGCCCGTCTAGTGGACCTTCTCCACCTGGAGAAGGTCCAGCTCGACCGGGGTCTCCCGTCCGAACATGTTGACCAGAACCTTGAGCTTGCCGCGCTCGGGGTTGATGTCGTCCACCTTGCCGTGGAAGTCCGTGAAGGGACCGTCGACGACGCGCACCGACTCCCCGATCTCGAACTCGACCCGGATCTTGGGTGCCTCCTGCTTCATCTGCTTCTGGATGGCCCGGACCTCCTTCTCCTGAAGGGGCACCGGCTTGTTCCCGGAGCCGACGAAGCTTGTCACGCCGGGGGTGTTGCGGACCACGTACCAGGAGTCGTCGTCGAGGACCATGCGGACCAGGATGTAGCCCGGGAATATGCGCTTCTGGACGTGACGCCGCTTGCCGTCCTTGATCTCGATCTCGTCCTCCATCGGCACGAGCACCTGCAGGATCTTCTCGTGCATGTCCATCGACTCGATCCGCTTCTCGAGGTTCTTCTTGACCTTCTCCTCGTGGCCCGAGTAGGCGTGCACGACGTACCAGAGGGCGTCGGTCTCGATGAGCGCGGCCGGGGCCGGAGTCGAGGTCGCTCTTGCTTCTTCTGTCATCTCTAGTGCCCGACGATGAGACGGGCCACCGCCGAGTTGGCGCCGAGATCGACGAGCCCGATGAAGACCGCCAGCACGACCACCGTCACCAACACCACCATCGTGTAGCGGTAGAGCTCGGGACCCGACGGCCAGACCACCTTCCGGAGCTCGTCCACCGTCTCCCGCAGGAAGCGGAAGGGGGAGAACCCGGAGGGATGGACGTCGCGCTTGTTGGCCTGGACCGCCACCTGGGTTACTTGGTCTCCTTGTGCGCGGTGTGCTTGCGGCACCACCGGCAATACTTCTTCAGCTCCAGCCGGTCGGGGTCGTTCTTCTTGTTCTTGAGGGTGGTGTAGTTGCGGCGCCGGCAGTCGCTGCACTGAAGGGTGATGATTGTTTCCATGCTCGTCTACTCGCGGGGGGGCGCCTCAAAAAATAAAGCCTAGGGTTGCTAGGCAGCGTCAATAGTAGCAGGTTCCCAGCGAGGGGGTCGCCGCCGCTCCTCCTGCCGCTCCTCCTGCCGGCTCCTCCTGGAGGGGGCGCCGATCACCCCCTTACCATTCCAGTCATGTCCGGGGCCGCCACCGTCGCCGTCCTCCACGGGGACCAGACCGGCGAGGAGCTGCTGGGGGAGGCTCTCAAGGTGCTGGATCCGGAGCTGATCGGCATCCGGCTGGAACTCTCGCACTTCGACCTCTCGCTCGAACACCGCCGCGAGACTCGCAACCAGATCGTGCTCGACGCCGCCGCCGCGCTCCGGACGGCCGGCTTCGGGATCAAGGCGGCGACCATAACCCCCGAGGGCGCCGGGGACGTGGGCAGCCCGAACGAGATCCTGCGCCGGATGGTCGATGGCCGCGTCATCGTCCGCACCGGCCGCCGCATCCCCGGCATCCGGCCGCTGGCCGCGGTCTACGCGCCCATCTCGGTGATCCGGATGGCGGTGGACGACGCCTACGGCGCCAGGGAGTGGCGGGAAGGCTCGGAACTGGACGAGTGGGCCTACCGGACCGAGAAGATCAGCCGGCGGACCTGCCGGATCGTGGCCGAGTACGCCTTCACCCACGCGCGGCGCCTCGGCGGCAAGGTGTTCGGGGGTCCCAAGTACACCGTCAGCCCGGTCTACGAGGGGATGCTCAAGGAGGAGCTGGACCGGGGCGCCGAGGCCAATCCCGACGTCCGCTACGATCCTCAGCTGATCGACGCCACCTTCGCCCTGCTCCTCTCCACCACCGGCGAGTCGCTCGTCATCCCGGCCCTCAACCGTGACGGCGACATCATCAGCGACCTCGTCATGCAGATGTTCGGCAGCATCGCCGGCGCGGAGTCGACGCTGCTCTCCTTCGACCACGAGCACGTGGTGAACGTGGCCATGACCGAGGCGCCTCACGGCACCGCGCCCGGGCTCGAGGGCAAGAACGTGGCCAACCCGATGGCCATGATCCTGGCCGTCGCCAGCCTGCTCGGCTACATGGACGGGGAGGCCGCCCACCGCGCCTCGCGGGCGATCTACGAGGCGACGCTGGAGGCGGTCTCGGACGACGTCCGGACCGCCGACCTGGGCGGCCACACGGCGACGGATGCGTTCACCTCGGAGGTGGTCCGCCGCGTCGCCCGCAAGATCGACGTCTGGAGCTCGCTGGCGGACGTCGAGCGGCGCTGACGCGGCGCCGGGCGGGCTGCTCAGCCGATCTCGAGGCGGCGGAAGCCCTCGGCGTACTCGTAGCCGGCCTTCTCCCCGATCTGTTTCGCGCGCTCCTTGACCCAGCCCTCGACCTCTGCCGCGTCCTGGCCCGGCTTGTTGACCTGGCTGTCGTGGGCGCGGATGGCGGCGATCTTCTTGTCGATGAGGGCGGTCGCATCGACGAAGTGATCGGCCCCGTCGTAGCCCGGCAGCCAGACCTCCTTGACGCGATGCGGGTCCAGGCCCTCGGGGAGCAGCTCCCGGAAGGCGCGGGGGTTGCGCGAGTCCGGGTAGCAGGCGGCGAGCGTCGCCTCGCCGACCGCCAGGTGGTCGGGGTGGGAGGCACCGATGCTGATGCTGAGGGAGCGCAGCGGGGAGTGGGTCAGGACGAGGTCCGGGCGATGGCGGCGGATCTCCCTGACGATGTCGCGACGGAGCTCGAGGGTGTGCGAGAGGCTGCCGTCGCGGTAACCCAGGAAGACGACGTCGGCCACGCCCAGGATCTGGGCGGCGTCCTTCTGCTCGCGCTGGCGGATCGCCGCCAGCTCGTCGTCGGGGAGCGACGGATCCTCGCCGCCCTGGGAGCCGTCGGTGCAGATGACGTAGGTGACCTCGGCCCCGTCGGCGGCCAGGCGTGCGACGGTGGCGCCGAACCCGAACTCGGGGTCGTCGGGATGGGCGGACACGACCAGCACCCGCTCGTAGCGGCTCGCCGGCGCGGCGGCGCTCTCCTCTCCCTCAGGCATGACCTCCCAGGGTAAAGGACAAGGCGGAGCCCCCGCCGGGGCGGGCCTCGTAGGCGACCTCGCCCCCCATCGCCACTACCAGCCCGCGGACCAGGTCCAGGCCCAGGCCGGCGCCCGAGCCTCCGCTCTGGAAGCGCTGGAAGGGCGTCACTTGCGAGGGCAGGCCGGGACCCCGGTCGTGAACCCGAAAGCAGACGCCGCCGGTGCCGTCGGCGACCATCGAGACCTCGATCGGAGAGTCGCCCGGGCAGTGCCGGAGCGCGTTCCGGACCAGGGCGCGCAGGCACTGGAGGACGCGGTCGGGGTCGCCCTCGAGGACCGGCCCGGGGTCGCCCCTGGGGGACAGGTCGGGGTCAGCGCGGACGCTGACCCGGGTGCCACCGTCACGCTTGGCGGCCCAGGCGCCGAGCGCCGTGACGAGCTCCTCCAGCGCCAGGCGCTCGTGCGACAACCGCAGCTGGCCGGCGTCGAGGGCCGCGATGGCGAGCATGTCCTCGATGCGGTCGTTCATCAGCTCCACCTGCCCGTCGATCAGGCGCAGCATCTCCGCGGCGCGGCCCGGCTCGAGCTCGCCCTGAGTCTGGAGGAGGAGGGTCGCCGCACCCCGGATGACGGTGAGCGGGGCGCGCAGGTCATGGCCGACGGCCGAGATCAACTGGTGAGCGTCGTCGGGCAACCGGGCGGTCACGCCACGGTCTCCACCTCGAGCAGGTTGGTCTGCCCCGACTCGCCCACCATGACGCCGGCGGCGACCACCAGCCGGTCACCGGACCGCACGTGGCCGGCCCGGAGCGCCGCCTCGACGGCGTTGGCGATCAGCTCGGCGGTGTCCCGGCCGGGCCGCACCTCGAGCGGCACCGCGCCCGAATAGAGCGCGGTCCGGCGCAGCACCGCCGCCGACGGGCTGGCGGCGATCAGCGGCACCGCGGAGTGGGCCTTGCTCACCCGCAGCGCGGTTCCACCGGTTTCGGTGAGGGCCACGATGGCGCGGGCGTCCAGCTCCTCGGCCACCGCCGCCGCCGCGTGAGCGATCGCGTTCCCGGTCGAGCCCGGCTCGTTCCAGAACGGCCGCTCACGCTGGTAGGCGGGGTGGTTCTCCGCCGCGCGGCAGATGGCGGCCATGGCGCGGACCGACTCCACCGGGTGCTGCCCGATCGAGGTCTCCTGCGAGAGCATGACGGCATCCGTGCCATCCCAGATGGCGTTCGCCACGTCCGAGGTCTCGGCCCGGGTCGGCCGCGTGCTGGTGACCATCGACTCCAGCATCTCGGTGGCCGTGATGACCGGCTTGCCGGCCCGGTTGGCCCGCGCGATGACATCCTTCTGGACGGCGGGGACCTCGCCCAGCGAGAGCTCGACGCCGAGGTCGCCGCGGGCGACCATGACCGCGTCGGCGGCATCCAGGATTGCCCCCAGGTGGCGGAGCGCCTCCCTCTTCTCGAGCTTGGCGATGATGGGGACGTCCCAGCCGAGCGCGCCCACCGCCTCGCGGCAGGAGACGATGTCGAGCGCGGTGCGCACGAACGAGAGGGCCACATAGTCGAACCCCAGCTCCGCCCCGAGTCGCAGGTCGGCGAGGTCCTTGGCCGTGAGCGCGGGCAGCTCCAGTGCGCGGCCGGGCAGGCTCACCCCCTGCCGCTCCCGCAGCCGCCCGCCCCTCACCACCCGGCAAACCGCGTGCCCCCGCCCCACCGAGCGGGCCCGCAGCTCGATCTGGCCGTCCGCGATCAGGATTCGATCACGGGGCCGGATCGCCTCGATCAGCTCCGGGTGGCTGACCTGGACCACCAGATCCGCCTCCCGGCCGCGAGAGGGAGTGGTCCCCGGCGCACCGCCGTTCACCTCGAGCACCACCCTCTGTCGGCGCTCGAGGTGAACGGGTCGCCCGGCGAGCGCGCCGGTCCGGATCTTGGGCCCCTGCAGGTCCTGCAGCAGCGCCACCTGACGCCCCGCCGCCGCCGCCGTTCGCCGCACATCCTCCACGGTTCGCCGGTGGGTGGCCTCGTCCCCGTGGGAGAAGTTGAGGCGGGCGACGTCCATGCCCGCCGCGATCAGGCGGCGCAGGATCCGCGGCGAGACGCTGGCCGGCCCCAGCGTGCAGACGATCCGGGTCCGCCGCTGCCGGCGTGAGAGCATCGGGCTCCAGTGTAGCTACGCGGCGGCCGGGAC
>JBOHUX010000042.1:0-15846 GCA_050734915.1 Candidatus Dormibacteraceae bacterium | reverse complement strand
GCGCCGGTCCGGCCGGCGCCGTCAGCTCCAGCAGGGCAGCCGTCAAGGGCAGGTTGAGCGGCATGGTGAGGACGTTGTGGACGATCGTCAGCTCCCGGTCGGCCAGCGGCTGTCGGAGACGGTCGGAGATGGTCGATCGGAGCCGTTCGAACAGGACAGGGTCGCCGTCACCCCGGGCCAAGCCCTCGGTCACCCGCTCCACGTCGGGATGGCGGGAGTCGATCTCGGGGATCACCATCGCCTCGCCGCGGCCCGCGATGACGAGGACGTCGTGGCCCGCGCGGCGCAGGAGACGGGCGTGCGCACCCAGCACCGATTCGACCCCTCCCGTGACGGGAGGCGCGGCGTAGTGGACCATCGCCAGCCGGCGAGCGCGATTCAGCCCGGAAGCTCCAGCACGAGCCCGGCCGGCGACCGGTCCACCCTGACCCGCGGCGATCCCTTCCCCTGCTCGACGGTGAAGTCCAGGATGCCGTTGGCGACCCTCATCCCCTCCACGCGCAGGCGGCGGAAGAGGCAGGTCTCGAGGGGGTCGATGCGGAGGCGGCCGCCGAGAACGTCCGGCTGCACGCCCGCCACGACACAGAGAAGGTGGAAGGCGGCTCCCGCGCCCCAGGCCTGGGGGCTGCAGCTGACCAGATACTCGGAGGGTCCGGAGTTGAAGCGCGAATCGCGGTTGAACCCGCAGTAGAGCTCGGGGAGGCGATCGTCGGGAAAGCGCATGCCCGCCTCGAGGACCGCGCGCGCGACCCGCTCCGCCTCGCGCCGGAACCCGTACCGGACCAGGCCGGCCGTGATGATGGAGTTGTCGTGCGGCCACACCGAGCCGTTGTGGTAGCTCATCGGGTTGTAGCTGATGGCGCGGGTGGAGAGGGTCCGGATACCCCAACCCGAGAAGAGGTCGGGGGCCAGCAGCCGCGCGACCGTGGCCGCGGCCCGATCGGGATGGACGATCTCCGACCAGAGCCCATGCCCGGGGTTGCTGGAGATGGAGGGCACCTGCCGCTTGGCGGAGTCGAGAGCCTGCGCGTAGAACTGCTCCTCCGGCATCCAGAAGGCCTCGTCGAACCGGGCCCGAACGGCGGACGCCTGTGCCTCCAGGCGCTCCGCCTGGTCCGGCCGGCCCAGGTGCCGGAAGACGCGGGCGAGGCCGCGCCGGGCGTGGTAGGCGTAGCCCTGGACCTCGACCAGCGCCGCCGGCAGGGGGGCGACCTCGCCGTCCGCACCGACCAGCGAGTCAGGCGAGTCCTTCCAGCCCTGGTTGCGAACGCCGTAGCGGGCATGCTGGACGTATTCGATGAAGCCGTCGCGGTCGAGATCGCCGTGGTCGTCGATCCAGGCCAGCGCGGCCAGCAGGTTAGGCAACAGCTCGTTGAAGAGCTCGAGGTCGCCTGTCCAGTCGAGCATCTCCACCATCAGGACCAGGAACAGCGGGGTCGCGTCCACCGACCCGTAGTAGGGAGTGTGCGGGATCTGCCTCAGATTGGCCAGCTCACCGATCCGAAGCTCGTGAAGGATCTTGCCGGGCTCCTCCTCCCGGCTCTCGTCCAGGTCCGTCCCCTGGTGCTGGGCGAGGAAGCGCAGCGTGCCGCGACCCAGCTCGGGATCGAGGCCGAGGGTCTGCACCGAGGTGATGATGGCGTCACGACCGAAGGGGACCGCGTACCAGGGCACGCCGGCGGTCGGGTAGGGGCCGGTGGTCCGGTCGTCGCAGAGGATTCGGAGATCCTCCCGGCTCCGCCACAGGAGCCCCTGATCCAGGACCTCGTTGTCCGACTCGAAGCGGGTGCAGGTCTGGTTCCAGGCCTGGTAGCTGCTCTCCAGTGACTCCAGCGAGCGGTCGAAGTCGAAGTTCGGCTCTGGCTCCCGGTCCCCGATCAGGGTCAGGATGTCGACCAGCAGGACGAAGGTCTGCTGGGGTGCGAGGTGGATTCCGAGCACCGCCCGGTCACGGCGGAGATGGGGGACGGGGTGGAGGACGACCTCGGTCTCGCGCCGCACGCCATCGAGCCCGCGATAGACGAACCTGAAGCCGGTCTCGGTCGTCTCCGGCTCCTCGAGGGTCCCGTGCATGGCCTGGCTCCGGTAGCCGCGCACCTCGAAGATGTCCAGGAAGTCGGCCCCGAACGCCAGCTCCAGCTCGATCTCGACCGGCGCCCGGTTGCAGTTCTGGATCCCGAGTCGCTCGTGGAGGCCCCGGTGCACGAACCGGGTCCGGCGCAGGCTCAGACTCTGGCGTCGGATGGTGGCTCCGGCATGGTCCACCAGGGTCGGGTTGACGAGCTGGAAGGTGGCCACATAGGCGCGATCGACGGTGTTGTTGAGCAGGATCGGCCGCTCGCCGTTGATCCGGAGCTCGAATACGGACAGGAAGCGGGTGTCGGACTCGTAGAGGCCGAGGCCAAGCTCGTTGCCAGCGGCCACGTCCCCGGTCAGGTCCGAGACGACGAAAACGCGGTCCTCCTTGAGGATCACGCGGTCTTCAAGCACTCCCACTGATTCTATGGGCGCGGGCCCGCCGGCCCCGCCCGGGCCGACCACGACGGCGCCGTGGCGGATCGGATTCAATTTGGAGATGACGCGAGCTGTCGTGGCCATCGTCGGTCGCCCCAACACCGGCAAGTCGACGCTCTTCAACCGCCTGATCGGCTGGCGGAAGGCGATCGTCGACCCGCTGGCCGGGCTCACCCGCGATCGCCTCTATGGGGTCGCCGAATGGCGCGGTCGGGAGTTCACGGTCATCGACACGGCGGGGCTCGACCTGGGGTCCGCCGAGGGAACCTCCCAGGCGGCCATCGAGTCGCAGACGAGGACGGCCATCGAGGAGGCGGAGGTGATCGTGCTCCTGCTCAGCGTCCGCGACGGGCTGCTGCCGGTGGATCGTGACATCGCCCGTCTCCTGAGAAGGTCGGCCACCCCCGTCATCGTGGCTGGCAACAAGGCGGACGCGCCGGGCCAGGAGCACTTCCGCCACGAGCTCTCGGAGCTGGGGTTCGCGGATCCGGTCCTCATCTCGGCCCAGCACGGGATCGGGATCGACGACCTCCTGGAGCGGGTGCTGGAGGCGCTGCCGGCTCCGGGGGATCAGGGCGAGGCGGACGGGGAGATCGCGCGCCTGGCGATCATGGGGCGCCCCAACGTGGGCAAGTCCTCGCTCCTCAACGCCCTCCTCGGCGACGAGCGGGCGGTCGTCTCCGAGACCCCGGGCACCACCCGCGACCCGGTCGACACCGAGCTCACGTTCGACGGCCTGCCCGTGGTGCTGGTGGACACGGCCGGGATCCGCCGCCGGTCGGCGGCGCGCGACCGCCTGGAGCACTACAGCCTTCTGCGGGGCATCCGGGCCATGGAGCGGGCGGACGCGGTCCTGGTGGTGATCGACGCCTCGGCTGGGATCGTGGCCCAGGACCAGCATGTGGCCGGCTACGCCCTGGAGGCGGGGAAGGGGCTGATCTTCGTCATCAACAAGGTGGATCTCCTCGATCCCGAGCACCGCGGCGCCCGCGTCTGGGAGGATGAGCTGGCCGCCGCCTTCCGATTCGTCCCCCACGCACCGCTGGTGACCGTCTCCGCCAAGACCGGCGCGGGCATCCAACGGATCCTCCCCGCGGCTCTGGAGGTGGTCGGCCGGCGCCGGGTGCGGATGCCCACGCACGAGCTCAACCACGTGCTCCGCGAGGCCTTCGACGGCCGCCCTCCACCCAGCTTCAAGGGGCGCCGCCTCACGCTCCGGTTCGCCACCCAGGCCGCCTCCGACGCCCCCACGGTGGTCATGTTCGTCAACGACGTCGGGCTCCTGCACTTCTCCTACCGCCGCTACCTGGAGAACCGCATCCGGGACCGGTTCGGCTACCAGGGAAGCCCGCTCAAGATCGTGCTCCGGGCCGGTCACGAGAAGGACGCCCGGCCCCGGCCCCGGCCCCGGAGCCGGCGGCGGTGATCCCGGCCCCGGCCGAACCGCCTTTACATTTTGTTGGCCTGACCCACACAGGGCCTTGACGCGGCCATGATCTCCTGATGGCATGCCAGCGGTGAACGGGCAGCGGGTCCTGGTCGTGGACGACGAGGAGCACATCGTCGAGCTGGCGCGGCTCTACCTCGGTCGCGAGGGATACCAGGTCGATTCAGTCTCCGATGGCGCACAGGCGATCAGCCGCTTCGAGGCGATCAAGCCCGACCTGGTCGTGCTCGACATCATGCTGCCAGGCATGGACGGCCTCAGCATCTGCCGGGAGATCCGCGGCGCCAGCCAGGTTCCGATCATCATGCTCACCGCCCGCGACGAGGTCACCGACAAGGTGGTGGGGCTGGAGCTGGGCGCCGACGATTACCTGACCAAGCCCTTCCACCCGCAGGAGCTGGTGGCGCGCGCCCGGGCGCTCCTCCGCCGGGCCCGCTCCGAGCCTGGCCAGCCCCCCGTCGTGCGGGCCGGCATCCTGGAGGTGGATCTCGTCCGGCACGAGGTTCGGGCGGGGAAGGCGAGGGTGCAGCTCCGCCCCAAGGAGTTCGACCTCCTGGCGCTGCTCGCCCGGCACCCCGGCCGGGTCTTCCCGCGCAGCGAGCTGCTCGACCTCGTCTGGGGCTATGACTTTCCCGGCTACACGCGGACCGTGGACGTCCACGTCCAGCAGCTCCGCGAGAAGCTGGGCGGTGCGGGAGTGACCGAGCCCTCGATCCAGACCGTCTGGGGCGTGGGCTACAAGCTCGACGTCGCCGGAGCCGCCCCGTGAGCCCGAATCCACCGATCCGTGGCGGCGCCCGGGCGCCCAAGCACCCCCTCTCACGGACCCTCATCCTCACCCGACGAGGTGATCCGGGCTGAGCCTCCGCCTCCGGCTGCTCCTGGGGGCGGTCGGGATCGTCGGCGTCAGCCTGATCTTGAGCGGCGCGATCACCTGGGCCCTGGTCAGGAGCCTCGAGGTCAACTCCGCCCGCGTCCAGCTCTCGCAAAGCCTGCCCCGTGACCGAACTCTGATCGGCCAGTACGTGCAGGCCTGTCAGGGCCCCCCCAGCGCCTGCGCGGAGCAGGGGATGACCGCCATCGCTCCCCGGGGGCCGGCGGATCGCCGACTCCTGCTGGTCGGCCCGGATGGCGTGGTCAGGTTCGACAGCTGGGGGACGGCCGCCGGCCAGCAGCTCCTGGTCCCCGCCCCGACGCCCCGCCGAGAGGGGGACGTGACGCTGGAAGGCGAGAGCTACCTGGCCGCCGCCGCCGCCTATCGAGGCGGGTTCCTGGTCCTCGCCCAGCCTGTCTCCAGCCTCGCCGGCGCCACCGTCTCCTCGCTCCTGCCACGGCTCGTGATCGCCGCCCTGATCGCCCTCGCCTTCGCGCTTGGGGCGGCGCTGCTGGTGGGCCGGGCGATGACGCGGCGGCTCTCCGCGCTCGCCGGCGCCGCCGAGGACATCGGGGCGGGCAACTACGCGCGGCGGGTCGAGGAGGAGGGGACGGACGAGATCGGGGTGGTGGGGGAGGCGTTCAACCGCATGGCCGGAGCCGTGGAGCGCTCCCGGCGGCTTCAGCGCGACTTCCTCGCCAACGCCTCCCACGAGCTGAAGACGCCCCTCACCAGCCTGATCGGCTTCAGCCAGGCGCTGATCGACGGGAGCCTCGGAACCAAGGCCGAGCAGCGACGTGCGGCCATCATCATCCATGAAGAGGCGGAACGGGTCCTGCGCCTCTCGCAGGAGCTGCTCGACCTCGCCCGGGTCGAGTCCGGCCAGGCCGCCTACCACCTCCAGGCGGTGGACATGGCGGTGCTGTTCAAGGAGGAGGCGGAGCTCCACCGCCAGCGCACGATCGAGCGCCGCCTGGCGCTCGAGTTCGCGCTGCCGGAGGCACTGCCGCCGGTCGAGGCCGATCCCGACCGCCTCCACCAGATCGTCGCCAACCTGCTCGACAACGCGGTCAAGTACGCGCCCGAAGGATCCACCGTTCGGGTGGCGGCGAGGCCGGCGGGGGACGAGGTGGAGGCGGCCGTGAGCAACCCCGTCGGCGCCCATGCGCCGGACCCGGAGCGGATGTTCGATCGCTTCTACCGCGCCGACCCCTCCCGCTCGTCGGCCACGGTCGGCGTCGGCCTCGGCCTCGCCATCTGCAAAGAGCTGGCGGAGGCGCAGAGCGGCCGGCTCTGGGCGGAGCTGTCGGACGGCATGCTCAGCCTCCGGCTCCGCCTGCCCCGATCGGCGACGGTGTAGCCGGCCGGCCCGCTCGCCCGCCAGCGGGAGGCCAGAGGTGGCAGACTCCGCTTCCGTGCCCCTCCGCCTGCCCCCGAGCCTCGCCCAACTCCTCGGCATCCGCGACTTCGTCCTGCTCTGGTCGGGGAGCACCGTCTCGCTGCTCGGAGACGGCGTCTACTTCGTCGCCATCGCATGGGAGGTCTACCGCCTCTCCAACTCGCCGACCGCGCTCGGCGTGGTCGGCGCGGCGTTCTCCCTGCCCCAGGTGCTGCTCCTGCTCGTCGGCGGCGTCGTCAGCGATCGCATCGACCGGCGCAGGGTCATGATCGCCGGCAACGTCGGGAGCGCGGCGGCGGTGGGGGCGATCGGCGTCCTCACCCAGCTCCAGGCGGTCGCCCTCTGGGAGATCTGGGTGCTCGTGGTCGTCTACGGGATCAGCCAGGCGTTCTTCATGCCCGCCTCCCGGGCGCTGGTGCCGACTCTGGTTCCGACCGATCTCCTGCCCCAGGCGAGCGCGGTCGAGCAGTTCGTCCAGCCGGTCGCCATGAGCCTGGTCGGCCCCGCCGTCGGGGGCGGCCTGGTCGCCCTGGGCGGCAGCGGGGTCGCCCTTCTCCTCGACGGCGCCAGCTTCGGGGTGGCGGCGGTCACCCTGGCAATGATCTCGTCCCCGGCGGCGAGGGCCCGGCCCGCCGGCGCCCCGGCTTCGGTCCTCCGCGAGGCCGGCCAGGCGCTCGGCTTCGTCCGCTCCCAGCCCTGGATCTGGGCGGGGCTGCTGGCGGCGGCGCTGGCCAACATCACCCTGACCGGGCCCCAGCAGGTGCTCGTCCCCTACATCCTCAAGTTCCACCTGCATGGGAGCCCGAGCGACCTCGGCCTGATCTATGCCGGGGGCGGCCTCGGCGCCATCGCCGCGGCCGTCTACATCGCGATACGAGGGATGCCCCGGCGGAGCGTGACCTGGATCTTCCTGCCCTGGGCGGTCAGCACCCTCGCCGTGGCCCCGATCGGGATGGCGACCGCGGCCTGGCAGGTGATGGGACTCGCTCTTGTCATCAACTCGGGCATCGCCCTGGGCAACATGATCTGGTTCGCCCTGATGGGGGCGCTGGTGCCGAACCAGATGCTGGGCCGTGTCTCCAGCTTCGACATGGCGATCTCCTTCAGCCTCACCCCGATCTCGAACGGCGTCACCGGCCCCGTCGCCGGCGCCCTGGGCGCCCGGCTCACCCTGCTCGGAGCGGGGGTGATCGCCGGGGTGACGACCGCCGCCTTCCTGCTCGTGCCCGGCGTCCGCGAGCCCGAGGGACGGCGGGCGGGGAGGACGGACCCCCGACCCTGAGCGCCCAGGGCCCGCCAGCTGCCTACCCTCCTTGGGGGGGCAGCACCAGGCTGACCGGGTTCTCCAGCAGTCGCTTGACCTCGGCCAGGAACTGGGCCGCGTCGGCGCCGTAGAGGACCCGGTGGTCCACCGAGACCGTCATCCGCATGACCTTGCCGACCTCCAGCCGCCCATCCACCACCACCGGCGCGTCCTTGATCGCGCCCACCGCCAGGATCGCGGCCTCGGGCGGGTTGACGATGGCGCTGAACTCGTCGACGCCGAACATGCCCAGGTTGGAGATGCTGAAGGTGCCTCCCGACAGATCGCCCTCGGAGAGCTTACCGGCACGGGCGCGCTCGATCAGCTGGCGGCTCTCGATCGAGATCTGGACCAGGTCCTTGCGGTCGGCGTCCTCGAGGACGGGGACGATCAGGCCCCTCTCGATGGCGACGGCGATGCCGATGTTCACGCGTCGCCTGATCTCGAAGTGGCCGTCCACCCAGGACGCGTTAGCGGTCGGGAACCTCCTCAGGGCGAGCGCGCAGGCGCGGACCAGCATGTCGGTGACGGTCACCCGCTCAGCGTCGGGAACCGTCTCCTTGAGCTGCCGCCGCATCCTGACCGCCTCGTCCACCCGCGCCTCGACGGTGAGGTAGAAGTGGGGGACGGTGGCCTTCGACTGGGCCATCCGGCGCGCGACCGCGGCCTGCATGCGGCTCGGCTCCTGGACCTCGATCTCGGGCGCCGAGGGCGGCGCGGGGCGCCGGCCGGCCACGGCGAGCACGTCTTCCTTGACGATCCGCCCCCCGGGGCCACTGCCCTCGAGGGTGGCGAGGTCGACGCCGCGCTCCCCGGCCAGACGCCGCGCGACGGGGGAGGCCTTGACACGGCCCTCCTCGCGGGACGGCTCCCCGCCCCGGTCCGGCCGGGCAGGGCGCTCCTCGCGCGGGGGCTTCGCCTCGGCCCGGTCCTCGTCGGCGCCTTCGGCCGCGGTCTCATCCGTGGCCTCCGGCTCCGCGTCGCGGGCGTCCGGCCCTGCTTCGGGGGCGGCCCCCTCACCTTGCGAGGGGGCCGGCGCCCTTGACTCGACCTCCGGTGCCGCGGACTTGGCCGACTTCTTCTCGCCGGCCTTGTCACCCGCACGCTCGCCACCTGTACCGATGCGGGCGATCACGCCGCCGACGGGCACCGGCCGGCCGGTTTCCGCCACGATCTCGAGGACGCCGCCGGCCTCGGCCTCGATCTCGAAGCTCGCCTTGTCGGTCTCGATCTCGGCCAGCACGTCGCCCTTCTTGACCTGGTCGCCGTCCTGCCTCTTCCACTCCAGGACGCTGCCCTCCTCCATCGTGTCGGAGAGCTTGGGCATGTTCACCTCAGACATCGCGCTCCTCCCAAGACCGCCACCGGATGGATCGCGCCAGGTGAGTTGGCCTCAGGCATGGGCGCGCGCTCCGTTCTTCCCCACCACCTGTAGCGTGAGGTGCACGATGTCGCGCTCGGAGGGGATTGCCGTCTTCTCCAACTCGCGGTTGTAGGGCATCGGAACTTCGGCCCCGCCCAGCCGGAGGATGGGGGCGTCGAGGTCGTCGAAAGCACGCTGCTGGAGCCCGGCCGCGATCTCCGCCGAGACCCCGTAGGTCGGCCAGCCCTCCTCGACCACGACGCAGCGGCCGGTTCTCCTCACCGACCCCACGATGGTCTCCCAGTCGACGGGACGGATGCTGCGGAGGTCGATCACCTCGGCGTCTACGTCTTCCTCCTCCAACGCCTGCGCCGCCGCCATCGCCAGGACGGCCTGGCGGGACACGCCCACGATGGTGACGTCGGATCCCCGGCGGCGGACCGCCGCCCGTCCGAGCGGGGTCGAGTAGTCCTCGTCTGGCACCTCGCCCCGCAGGTTGTAGAGGCTCATCGACTCCATGAACATGACCGGATTGTCGGTCCGGATCGCCGACTTGAGCAGACCCTTGCCGTCCTCGGGCGTCGTCGGCGCCACCACCAGGAGCCCGGGGATCATCCCGTAGAGCGCCTCGAAGCTGTGCGAGTGCTGGGAGGAGAGCTGGTGGCCGGCGCCCCCGGGCAGGCGGACCACCATCGGCACGCTCACCTCGCCGCCGAACATGTAACGGATCTTGGCCGCGTTCTGGACGATCTGGTCGTAGGCGAGCAGGGAGAAGTTGACCGTCATCATCTCGACCACCGGCCGCAGCCCGGTCATGGCGGCGCCGATGGCAGCCCCGACGATGATCTCCTCCGAGATAGGGGTGTCGACCACCCGCATGGCCCCGAATCGGTCCAGGAGCCCCTCGGTGACGCGGTAGGCGCCGCCGAACTGGCCGATGTCCTCGCCGATGCAGAACACGGTCTCGTCGCGCTCCATCTCCTCGAGGAGCGCCTCTCGCAGGGCCGCGCGCATCAGCTTCTCGCTCATCCGCGGCGCCTCCCATCTGAGGACCCCGCCGGCGCGGCCTCCTCCCACTCACCGGCGTACACGTAGCGGTGCAGATCCTCGACCGCTGGCTCGGGGCTCTCGTCCGCGAACTGGACGATCCGCTCGACCTCCGCTTCGACCTGGGAGCGAATGGAGCCGAAGTCCTTCGGCCCCGCCACCTTGGCCTTCTCGAGTTGGTGCTCGAAGAAGAGCAGGGGGTCGCTCTTGAGCCATCGCTCCTTTTCCTCCTCGGAGCGGTACTTGTCGGGGTCCACCACCGAGTGACCCTTGAACCGGTAGCAGACCGCCTCGATGAAGCGGGGCTGGGAGTCCTGGCGAGTCTTCTCGACCACCTCCGCGGTCTTCTTGAGCACCTCGATGAGGTCCATGCCGTCTACTCGGATCGACTCCATGTCGTAGGCACAGGCGCGCGTGTGGATCTCCGCCACCGCGGATGCGCGGCCCACCGCCGTGCCCATCCCGTACTGGTTGTTGACGCAGAACCAGACCACGGGCAGATCCATGACCTTGGCGAAGTTGAGCGACTCGTGGAACGAGCCGTTGTTGGTGGCGCCGTCCCCGAACATGCAGAAGACGATGTCGCCGGAGCCCTTGGCGCCCGTGCCGGCGCCCATCACCCGGTCCTTGTACTTGATCGAGAAGGCCGCGCCCGCCGCCAGCGGGAGGTGGCCGCCGACGATGCCGTAGCCGCCCATGAAGCGGTGGCTGTAGTCGAAGATGTGCATCGAGCCGCCCCGACCGTGGGCGACGCCCGTCTCGCGCCCGAAGAGTTCCGCCATCACCGCCTTGGGATCCACCCCCCGGGCGATCGCGTGGCCGTGCTCACGGTAGCTGGTGTAGATGTAGTCGCCCGCCCTGAGAGCCAGGATGCCACCCACCACGGTCGCCTCCTCGCCGACGTTGAGATGGCAGTAGCCGCCGATCTTGGCGCGGGTGTACTGGAGACTGGCCTGCTCCTCGAAGCGGCGGATGAGCACCATCAGGTGATGCAGCTCGAGCAGCTTCCCCCGGTTCTTGCGGTCGATTGCGATCTTCTCCGCGTCCACCTCGACCGCGGCGCCGCCGGGGGGGGCGGCGGCGGGCGGGCGGGCGGGCTTCGCCGGGGTGCTTCCTGCCACCGATGAATCCTCCTCCTGGTCCCTGCCGGCGGGGGCGCGGTCCAGCTCCTGTGCCGGCCCGGGAACCCGGCTCGCGGCCCCGGGGCGCCCCGAGGCGGACGCCGCCGCCACGCGGGGACGGTTCGCGATGTGGATGGCGCGCCCGTCGGCGGCCAGCGTCGCCTCGAGCAGCGATTCGGCCATCGTGGGATGGGCGTGCATGGTCAGCTCGATCTGGCCTGCGGTCAGGTTCTGCTGGACCGCCAGGGTGGCCTCCGCGACGAGGTCGGTGACCCGCGGCCCCACCATCTGGACGCCGAGGACGCGATCGGTGCCGGCGTCGGTGACGACCTTCACCATCCCCTCCCCGAGCCCCAGCGTGAGCGCCCGCCCGCTGGCCTGGAGCGGGAAGCGACCGACCCTGACGTCGTATCCGGCCTCCCGCGCCGCCCTCTCCCCGAGGCCGACGTTCGCGATCTCGGGGTCGGTGTAGATGCAGTTCGGGACGGCGTGATAGTCGGGGCGGCGATCTCTGCCGCCGGCGATGCTCTCGACCGCGCACACGCCCTCGTAGGAGGCGACGTGCGCGAGCATGACGCCGCCGATCACGTCGCCGACCGCCCAGACGTGGTCGGCGGCGGTCCGGAGGCGATCGTCCACCCTGACCCGCCCCCCCTCCAGTTCGACGCCGGCCTCCTCCAGGCCCAGGTGATCGGTGACCGGTCGCCGCCCGGCGGCGAGCAGGACCACGTCGGCGGCCGCCTCCTCCGATTCCCCGCCCGCGCTGTAGCCGACCCGGAGGCCGCTCCGGTCCGACCGCGAGACCTTCGCCACCGCCGCCTCGGTCACGACCTTGCCGCCCGCCTTCTCGAAGTGGCGGCGGTACGCCTGGGCGATGTCCGATTCGACCATGGGCAGGATCTGAGGCAGCATCTCCAGCACCGTCACCTCGCTGCCCAGGGCCGAGTAGAGGGCGGCGAACTCCATGCCGACGACGCCGCCGCCGACCACCACGAGGCGGCGGGGCACCTCGTCCAGCTCCAGTATCCGGTCCGAATCCAAGGTGAGCTCAACGCCCTGGAGCGGGATGGGCGCCGGCTCCGAGCCGGTGGCGAGGATGACGTCCGCGGCCTCGATCCGGCGCCGGCCGACCGCGACCTCGCCCGGGCGGCCCAGCCGGCCGGCTCCCTTGAGGACCTCGACCCCGGCCGCCTTGAGCAGGCCCTCCACGCCCGAGACGAGCTTTTCGACGACCTCGTTCTTCCGCCTCTGGGCGGCGGCCAGATCGAAGCTCAGGCCCTTGACGAGGACGCCGAACTCGGCGCCGCGGCCGGCCATCGTGTACAGCTCTGACGAGCTCAGGAGTGCCTTGGTCGGGATGCAGCCACGGAGAAGGCAGGTGCCGCCCACGCGGTCGCGTTCGACGATCGCCGCGCGCGCCCCCAGCTGGGCCGCCCGGAGCGCCGCCACGTAACCGCCCGGGCCTCCGCCCACGATGGCGATGTCAAAGCGTTCGGGCATGGTTGCTCCAACCGTTGGGTGAACCGCGAGACCGCGCCTGGGCTTGGGTCTCCTTCAGCCATCAATTATGCCGATTGGCCCGAACAGGAATCCCTATGGCCCCCCGGCGCGCCGCGCGGTGCCCCCGGGCGCCTCCGCGGCCGGCTTCCCGTCCTCGTCCGGGACCGGCCGGGTGCTCCCGCGGGGACCGGGCGGGACGGGCCGGGCACGCACCCCGTCGGGCTCGTACCGGTTGGTGATCGGCATGCGGCGGTCGCGACCGAATGCTCGGGTGGTGATCTTGACCCCGGGCGGTGCCTGCCGCCGCTTGTACTCGCTGCGATCGACGAGCTGGATCACCCGCGCCACCACCTCCGGCCGGTGGCCGGCGGCCACCAGCTCCTCGAAGCTTCGATCGTCCTCCACGTAGCCCTGCAGGATCGGGTCCAGCTCCTCGTAGGGAGGCAGGCTGTCCGCGTCCCGCTGGTCCGGCCTCAGCTCGGCGGAGGGGGCCTTGGTGAGGATCCGAGCGGGGAGGGGGGGGCCTGAGGGACGCGAGTTCCGATACCTGCAGAGCTCGTAGACGAGCGTCTTGGGGATGTCCTTGAGGACCGCGAATCCGCCCGCCATGTCCCCGTAGAGGGTGCAGTAGCCGGTCGCCAGCTCCGACTTGTTGCCGGTCGAGAGGAGCAGATGGCCGAACTTGTTGGAGAGCGCCATGAGGATGTTGCCGCGGATGCGGGCCTGGAGGTTCTCCTCGGTGACGTCCGGGCGCGTGCCCTCGAAGGGCGCCGCCAGCGTCGCTTCGAAGGCCCCGTGGACGGCCTCGATGGGAATCTCCCTCGCCTCGATGGCGAGGGCGCTCGCCAGTGCGCGGGCGTCCTCCAGGCTCTGGGCCGACGTGTGGCGGGAGGGCATGAGGACGCCGATCACGTTCCCGGCGCCGAGGGCGTCGACGGCGACCGCCGCCGTCAGTGCGGAGTCGATGCCCCCGGAGAGGCCCACCAGGACCTTCTCGAAGCCGGTCTTGCGGACGTAGTCGCGGATGCCGGTGGTGAGGGCCGCGTAGACCTCCGCGGGCCCTTCGAGGGGCTTCGCCAGGCGTCTGGGCAGGGGTCGGGGCGGTCTTGCCCGCGGTTCCCGGCTGACGACGACCGACTCCTCCTCCAGATCGACGTGCACCGGCTCCTGGGCCTCGCGGCGGAGCCGGGTGTCGTGAAGCCGCTCGCCGAAGACGGAGACGATGTCGAGGTCGGCGACCAGCAGGTCCTCCTCGAAGGCGGGGGCGGCCGCGATCAGGCCCCCGTCGGGATCGAGGATGATGCTGTTGCCGTCGAAGACGAGCTCGTCCTGGCCGCCGACCGTGTTCACCCAGGCGACGAAGGCGCGCGAGTCCATGGCGCGGGTGGCGATCATCGTCTGGCGAGCCGCCCGCTTGCCGGAGTGGTAGGGGGAGCCGTTGATGTTGACGAGCAGCTCCGCGCCCTGCTGGGCCTGCAGGGAGACCGGTCCCGACGGATACCAGGCGTCCTCGCAGATGGAGACCCCGATCCGGACCCCGCCCAGCTCGAAGATCGGGCTGCGCCGGCCGCGCCGGAAGTAGCGCTCCTCGTCGAAGACCCCGTAGTTGGGAAGGTAGACCTTGTGGTACACGCCCCTCACCAAACCCTCGTAGGCGAAGGCGGCCGCGTTGTAGATGTCGCCATCGAGGTCCACGAAGCCGACGACCACGGCCAGCCCGCGGCTGGCGGCGACCACCCGCTCCAGGTGGCGGAGGTTGTCGCGGATGAACGAGGGCTTGAGCAGGAGATCCTCGGGTGGGTATCCGGTCAGCGCCAGCTCCGGGAAGGCGACCAGGTCGGCACCCGCCTCCCGCGCCCGGTCGATCCACTCCACGATCCTGGCGGTGTTGCCGTCCAGGTCGCCAACGGTGGCGTCGATCTGGGCCAGCGCCACCCGCATCGGCCGCGCCCGGTGGCTTTCCACCCCGCCATTGTGCCCCCGCCGGGAGGCTGGCACGATGCGGGCGCCGGCGCCGGCCGCCCGGTGTGGACAGTGGGCGGACCCGGAACTGACAATGGAGGTCTGTGAGAGTCACCCTGCCAGGCCGGGATCCCGTCGAGCCGGCGAGGCCCGCGTGAGCGCCAGCCCCCATCTCGCCTTCTTCGACCGGTTGCGCGCGGCCGCCCGCGAGCGCGAGACGCTGCTCTGTCTCAACCTCGACCCCCAGCCCGACCTCATCCCCGGTCCGGCCGCGGCCGCCGCGCAGCACTGCATCGAGATCGTGCGCCGCACTGCCGAGTTCACCTGCTGCTACAAGCCCAACTCGGCCTTCTGGGAGCAGTACGGCCCCGACGGCTGGCGGGCGCTGATGGAGGTGAGGGCGGCGATCCCGGCCGGCATCCCGGTCCTCCTCGACGCCAAGCGGGGGGACATCGGCCACACGATGCGTGCCTACGCGACCGCCGTCTTCGAGACCCTGGGCATGGATGCCGTGACGGTCAACGGCTATCTCGGCCTGGACTCCCTGGCGGAGTTCACCCGCCACGCGGATCGGGGCGTCTACGTCCTCTGCCGGACCTCGAACCCGGGCGCCGCCGACCTGCAGCACCTGGATGCCGGGGGGAAGCCACTCTTCCTGCGCGTCGCCGAGTTGGCGGCCCGGGCCAACGGCAACGGGAACGTCGGCCTCGTGGTCGGCGCGACCGCCCCCTCCGAGGTGGCCGAGGTCCGCGCCGCGGCACCCGGGCTGCCGTTCCTGGTGCCCGGGGTGGGCGCCCAGGGAGGGGACCTGGAGGCGTCGATCGCCGCGGCCTGGAATGGCGACGAGGCATCCTGCCTGATCGCGGTGGGACGTTCGGTGATCTACGCCGAGGACCCCGCCCGGGAGGCCCGCGCCCTCCGCGACGTCATCCGCGGCCTGGTCGCGCGAGCCCGCTGAAGCTCTACTTCGACCCCGCCTGCCGGCGCCACCGGCCGCCCGGGCATCCCGAGTGCCCGGAGCGCCTGGACTGGATCGCGGCCGCGCTGGGGGACGGCCACCCCCTGGAGACGGCGGCGCCGGCCGCCCTGGCGGAGCTCGCCTCGGTTCACGACGGGGCCTTCCTGGAACGGCTGCGCCGGGCGCCGCCCACCTACCTCGACGGCGGCGAGACCTACCTCGGCCCGGGATCCCTGGCGGCCGCGCTGGCCGCCGCCGGAATGCCGATGCTCCTGCTCCCGGTGATCCACTGGCCGGCGGCGGCGGTCTTCCTGACCGGGGTCACCGGCGTCGGCGCCCTGCTCGTCGAGATCCTCAC
>JBOHUX010000041.1:0-15948 GCA_050734915.1 Candidatus Dormibacteraceae bacterium | reverse complement strand
GAGCCCGAGCTGGCAGAGGCGGCTCGCGCCACCCTGGCCCGGCTCGGCCTCGAGAACGTGAAGGTGGTGACCGGGGACGGCCATCTCGGCTGGCCCCCGCAGGCGCCCTACGAGGCGATCCTGGTCGCGGCGGCGCCGGTCGAGCTTCCCCCCCTGCTGGTCGGGCAGCTCGCCGCCGGCGGCCGGCTGGTGGCGCCGGTCGGCCCCGAGGGCGACCAGCAGCTGCGTGCCTACACCTGGGCGGGGCGCCGGCTCGAGAGCCGGCTCATCTTCCCGGTCCGGTTCGTCCCCCTCCGCCGCCCCCCCACGACTCCCTGATAGGGGATCAGGGCGAGGGTGAAGGCGAGGGCGATGCCGGAGCCCGGCCCGAACTCTCCAGCGCGCTCATCTGCTGGAGGATCTGGCCGATCGCCTGGACCTCCTGCGCATAGCCGGCTAGATCGCCGGACTTGAGCTTCGCCTGCGCCTGCTGGTAGTCGGCATAGGCCTGCTGGGCGAGGGCGGCCAGGCGGCCGGAGGCGCCCGGGGTGGTCGGGGGCGGCGATGGGCTCGGCGTCGGGCCGCCGGTGGCGACGGGCTGGCCGATCAGCTGGGAGAGCGCCGCCTGCAACGTGTCCGCGTAGGCCACCTGCTGGGCGTCGGCCAGGATCACCTTCTTGAGCTCGGGCAGGCTGGTCTGCCCGGTCGCGCGCAGGTAGACGGGCTCGAAGTAGAGAAAGGTGCCGCCGATGGGAACCGCGAGCAGGCTCCCCTGCTGGACGTGGGAGCCGCCCGTGGCGGAGTTGAAGAGACTGAAGTCGCGGGAGATCGTGGGGTCCTGCTGGATCTGGTTGGCGATCTGTTGAGGCCCCTTGACCGCCCGATCCTTGGGCAGCACGAAGCTGATCAGCTGCCCGTAATGGGGGGCGTCGTTGCGGGCCGCCAGCCAGGAGATCAGGTTCTCCTTGCCGTTGGGGGTGAAGGGAAGGATGGCGAGGTACTCGGCGCTGGGCTGGTTGGGAAGGCGCATGACCACGTAGTAGGGATTGAGCGGGGTCGGGGAGGCGTCGGGTGAGCTCTGCTCCTGGGCCACCTGCCAGACGTCCTCCCGGTTGTAGAAGACCTGGGGGTCAGTGACGTGGTAGGTCCGGTAGACGTCGGACTGGATCGCGAACAGCTGCGAGGGGACGCGAATGTGGGCCTGGAGGTCGGAGGGCATGGCGCTCAGCGGCTTGAACAGGCCCGGGAAGGTGGCCTCATAGGCCCTGATGATGGGGTCCTTGGGGGCGGCCACGTAGAAGCTCACGGTGCCCTCGTAGGCGTCCACCACCGCTTTGACCGAATTCCGCATGTAGTCCAGGGTCTCCCCGCCCGGGGTCGTCTCCTCCTGCGAGTACGGGTAGCTCGAGCTGGATGTGTAGCCGTCGATGATCCAGTAGAGCCTGCCCCCGGAGACGACGACATAGGGGGTGTCGAACCTGAGGAAGGGGGCGATCGCCGCCACCCGCTGGGCCACGTCCCGCCGGAAGAGCATCTCGGTCCGGCTCTGGATCTGCGGCGAGATGAGGAGGTTGAAGTCGCCGGTCCGGAGCGAGAAGAGGGCGCGGTTGAGCGCTGTCATCCGCACGCCGTGGGTGCCCGAGTAGGTGGTGTACGCGTTTTGCTGGCCCTTGGGGTAGTCGAACTCGGGTGTCGCCGAGGGCGCCAGGGCGTAGTCGTTGGTGCCGGTGCCGAAGTAGATCTGGGCGCGCTGGACGTGGAGTGGTCCCGTGTCCGGGATGTCGCCGGCCACGTAGGTGGGCAGGCCCTCTCCGGCGACCTCGTTGACGGGGCTGGCGGCGACGCCGTAGCCGTGCGTGTACTGGAGCTTCTGGTTGACCCAGGTCTGCGCCGCGCTGGGCAGGTTCGACGGCTGGAGCTGCCGCGCGCTGAGCTCGATCTGCCGGTACTTGCCCCCGATGTGGTAGCGGTCGAGGGTGATGTTCCCGAAGTTGTAGTAGGTGCGGATCGTCTGCAGCTGGCCGTAGATCTCCTGCAGCTGGCCCGAGTCCCAAAGGCGCAGGTTGTCGATCGTGGCCTGGTCGGCGGCGACGGCGGCGGCGGTGAGCGCGGTGTCGCCGGCGTAGTTCTGGACGTCCACGCGGGTGAGCCCGTAGGCCTGGCGCGTGAATTGGATCTCGCGCTTGATGTAGGGGGTCTCCTGGGCCAGCTCGGAGGGTGCCACCTGCACCTTCTGGACGAGGCCGGGGTAGATTCCGGCCACGATCACGGCCAGGATCCAGACGGCCGCCGCCACCACCGGCAGCCAGATCCGGCGGAGACGCACGTTGGCGGCCAGCGCGAGCGCGAGCAGCACCAGGACCGCGCTCACGAAGGTGGCCATCGGGATGCGGGCGTGGATGTCGGCGAAGCCGGCACCCCAGACGACCCCGTTGTGCGCGGAGACGAGGTCGTACCGCGACAGCCAGGTGTTGGCGGCGATCAGGAGGGCGATCGCCGCCATCAGCCCCGAGATGTGGGCCAGCGCGGCGGGCGACAGCCGGAGATCGATGGTCTCGCCGCGCCAGACGTGGAGGGCAGCAACGATCAGAGCGGTCAGGAAGAGCAGCCCCAGCGCCCAGCCGGCCGCGAACTCGAGGAAGGGGAGGATCAGCATGTAGAAGCTGACGTCGAGGTGGAAGACGGGCTCGACGACGCCGGCGGGCCGCGCGTGGAGGAACAGGGCCAGGCGCTCCCACTGGCCGGAGGCCCCGATCGCGAGCAGCAGCGAGACCGCGCACGCGGCCACCAGCCCGGCCACGCCCGCCCCGGTCGCCAGTTGGCGACGCCGGATCCCGATCGTGCGCAGGACGGGGCCGGAGCGAAGCCTCAGCGCCAGGAGCAGGTTCGCGATCGTGACCGCCAGCCCCACCACCAGCGCGGCCCCGAACAGCTCCCATTCGAGCCCGACCCGGGTGAGGTAGACGCCGCCGATCCCCAGCCCCTGGTACCAGAGCCGCTCGGTCCAGAATCCGACCAGCGGCCGGACGACGATCAGAAGCAGGATCGCCAGCCCGATCAGGCCGATGCCGATCCAGGCTCGCCGCGACGGCGGCTTGAGGTGGATCTCCGGCATGCCCTCGCGCGGCCGCTCGAATGGATCGAACGGCCCGAACGGGCCTGTGGGTGGCCGGCGGCTCATGCGAACCGAACCTTACCCCGAGCGAGCGGCCGCGCAGGGCCGGGGAGTCTGGGAAGCGCCCGGGGAGCCGCCTGGCCGGCCCTAGATGCCCGGGCGGCCGCGGACCTCGATCCTGCCCTTGCGCACCCGAGCTTGGAGGCGGAGCTGGGGATAGGTGGCCGGCCCCCCCAGGACGGCTCCGTCGGAGAGAGAGAACCTCGACCCGTGCCAGGGACAGGTGACGCAGCCATCCTCGACCTCACCCTCCGAAAGGGGGCCTCCGGCATGGCTGCAGGTGTCCTCCAGCGCGTGGACCGCGCCGCGCCAGCGGTGGAGGAGCACCGCCCTGCCCTCCACCTCCACCTTCCTGGTCCCACCCTCCGCGAGGTCGTCGGAGCCCAGGACGGGCGTCCACCGGTCCGGCCCCGCCAGCCAGGCGGTGTGGTCAACCATCAGCCCGCGGCCGAAGACGAGCTCGCCGCCCACGTAGGCGGCGGCGACGCCGGCCAGCCAGGCGACCGTGGAGATCCTTCGGGCCCGCCGGCGGTCCCCTGTCAGGCGGGCGGCGAGCGAGCCCACCTGGAGGGTCAGGGCGGCCCCGTTGACGAGGCCGTGGAAGAGGCCCAGGCGGCGTTCGCGGCCGTCGGTGACGGTCCAATCGGCGACGCCGGACAGCGCGGTGGCGACCGCGCTCGCCGAGCCGGCCGCGCTGAGGATGGCCGCCGACCAGCGGGCGCCCAGCCAATCGAGGAGCAGCGACGCCGTCCAGAAGCCGATCGGAAGATCGCTCAGGACGGGGTGGAGGGCGTGTCCCAGCCAGCGGCCGTGGAGGAGGTCGAGGACCAAAGACGACTCGGCCCGCCGGAGCAGGGGTTCCAGCGCCGAAGTGACGGCGCCGTTGACCCTCTCCAACCAGGGCGCCTCTTCCACCGCGCCCAGGAGGCGGCTCGCCAAGGACGCTTTGAGTGTGAAGGGACGGGCGGGGTCCACTGCATCCAGGCTACCGAAGAAGGCGCCGGCGCGCTATCACGATTTCTGCCGCTGAGCGCGCCGGAGAGCCGCGAGGAGGCCTGCCCCTAGTCGATGGCGGGCGCCCAGGCCGCGGGCACCTCGCCGTATTCGATCTCCCGAGCGCCCAGGAACCGGCCCAGCCTCCGCACCGCGGCGCCGATCGCCCGGCCGGTGGCGTGGGTCATCGGCGCCTCCGGTTCGGGGTGGACCGCCTTGACCGCCAGAATGCCTCGCGCCCGATCGAAGACGGGGTCGATGCGGCCGATCAGGCGGTCGCCGTGGAGGACGGGCATCACGAAGTAGCCGTACCGTCGGTTGGGTTTGGGCAGGTAGATCTCGAGCCGGAAGCGGAAGCCGAAGAGCCGCTCGGCGCGCGCCCGGTCCGCGATCGCGATCAGGTTGTCGAAGGGTGAGAGGAGCGTGGTCCGGGGATGCCAGCCCCCGCCCGCGTCCAGCTCCTGGAGGGTGTCCGCGTCGTCCGCGTGGACGAGCCAGCGCCCCGCCAGCGCGCGGCCGCCGTCCCGGATGCCAACGGGGAGCACCGTGCCCGCCGCGAGAAGCCGGTCGAGGGTCTCGGCGAGGCCTGGATAGCGGCCCCCGGTGAAGCCGCTGTTGATATCCCGCGGCGTGGCCACGCCCAGGGAGCGCAGCGACCGCTGGGCGGCGAGCTCGACCACCTCCCGCTCCGAGAGCTCCTCGCGCGGGGTGTCGGGGGCCAGGCAGCGCTCGCTGAGATCCCACCAGCGCGCGTTCGCCGACCGGCGGGAGACCAGCACCTCGCCCTTCATCCACATCATCTCCAGCATCCTGGGCACGTTCCGCCCGTCAGTCCAACCCGACGACCGCCACGGTCGCGCCGAGCGATCCTCGAGGTCCTGGGCGCGCAGGGGGCCCCGCGCCGCAAGCTCGGCGAGGATGTGGGCGCGCAGCGCGTGGTTCTCCTCCATCCACGCCCCCACCCAGCGCCGGGAGGCCGTCCCGGTGCCCGGGTACGTTCGCATCAGCAGCCGGTGGAGCGGGTAGTCGGAGGCGGGGACGATCGAGGCGGCGTGGCACCAGTACTCGAAGAGCGCGCGCTCCTGGTAGAGGAGGTGCTCCACGTCCGAGCGCCGGAAGGGCCCCAGGCGGCTCCAGAGCACGAGCAGGTGCGAGCGGGCGACGGCGCTGGTGGGGTCGAGCTGCAGATAGCCGAGCCGGCCGACCAGGTCCAGGATGCCCTCTCGATCAGGGGCCGGCGCGGGCCCGGCCAGACCCTGGCGCACGATCGCCAGGCGCCGCGCGGCGCGGACCGAGACCGAGAGCGCCGGTCGCACCGCCGCCGGCACCGGCTCAGCCGGTCAGGTTGGCGGGGTCGAGAAGGTCCTGCCTGGCGCCGCCGATCGGCTTCCGGGAGCGCATGATCTCGATCAGCTTCTTGCGGCCCTTGGGCGGCCCGATCATGATCGCGCCCACCAGCCGGTCGGCCTGGAAGAAGAGCTTGCGGAAGAACTTCTCCTCGTGGGAGAAGGTCCGCACCGACTCCAGGTCCGGCTGCACGTCGGGCGTGATCCCCATCACGGCCAGGGTGGAGCCGAACATGGTCGTCGTGTAGGTGGGCACGTCGAAGTACTCCTCATCGTCGCCGGCCATGTTGTGGGCGGCCACCTTGCCGTGCGCCTCGGCGTTGTCCCAGGTCCCCATCTGGTTGTGGCGCCCGATCATGAGGTCGTGGAAGACGGCGATGTCGCCCGCCGCGTACACGTCGGGAAGCGAGGTGCGCAGGCGCGAATCGGTGACGATGCCACGCTTCAGCTCGGCTCCGGCCGCCTGCACCGGCTCGACGTAATAGTCGAGCCCCACCCCGTAGGTGAGGACGTCGAACTCGATCCGCTCCCCGTTCGCGGTCTCCGCCAGGTAGCGACCGTTGACGCGGCTGAACCTGGCCACCTCGTCGTTGCAGACGAACCGCACGCCCTGCGCCTCCCCGAGTAGGTGGCAGAGCCGGCCCCCCTCCGCGTCGAGGACGTGGCGAAGGAACCAGGGCCCACGCATGATCCAAGTCACCCGCGCGTGCCGCCGGTAGCTCACCCCCTCGGCCAGCTCGTAGCCGATGAAGCTGCCCCCCATGACCAGCGCCTCATCGACCTGGTCCGCCCGCTCGATGATGGCGTCGGTGTCGTCGATGGTCTGGAACCCGAGCACCTGGTCTATCTCGTCGCTGCCCGGCCATGGCGGCGGCCGGGGGCGGCCACCGGTGGCGACCAGCAGGGCGTCGTACGCGAACCGCTGCCCGCGGTTGGTGCTCACCAGCCGGGCGGCTCCGTCGATCTCGGTGGCCCAGGTCTCGAAGTGGATCTCGATTCCCTTCTCCCGGTAGGACTCGACGGTGCGCATGAAGACCTTCTCGCGGCGGACCTGGCCGCGCAGGTAGCGCGGCAGCGCGACCCGGTTGTAGAGCGGGTGGCGCTCGGCGGCGATCATCGTGATCGAGCAGTCGGGCTCGCGGGCGCGCAGCTCCTCGGCACACGTCTGTCCGGCGATGCCGTTGCCCAGGATCACGTAGCGGCGCATCAGCCTGTCAACGTCCTCAATGAGTAGATGTGGCCCTGGAAGTCAGGGCGCAAATCGTAACCGACCGCCTCCAGGTCTCCGGCGGCGGGGTGCTCCGGCGGCGCCGCCAGGCTCACCCCCTCGAGGTCGTCGGCGTCAGCCTCCACGCGCAGCGCCATGAGGAGGTCGCGGAGCGCTCCCCCCCGGCCGGCCAGGAAGGTGACGTTGAGGCGCGCGCGGTTGCGGGCGGGCCGGATCACGGCCAGCGCGCGTCCCCCGGCGCCCACCCGCAGGCGCCCCATCCCGGCCAGCCGTCCCAGCTCGATCGCGTCGAGGTCGCGCGCCCCGTTGAAGTCCGCCGTGACACCCCCGTAGGCGCTCAGGGCGGGGTCGGCGCGGACCATCTCCGCGAGCGCCGGCGCCTCGTCGGGGGCGGGGATCCGGGCCGGCTCGCCGCCCTCGATGCGGCCGGCCTCCCAGAGGCGGGGCGAGACCAGGAGCCGGAAGCCGGCCGACTCGAAGAGCCCGCGAGCGGCCGGGTTGGCGGTGACCAGCCGGATCTCCCGGAAGCCCATCGCCAGTGCCTGCGCGAGCGCCCCCGCCAGCATCCTCCGGGCGATGCCCTGGCGACGGTGGCTGGACTTCACCCGCAGTCCCTCGTACCAGAGGAGGCCGGGACCGAGTGGTCGCAGGCGCTGCAGCCCGACCAGGAATCCGTCCAGCTCCGCGCCCTGGAACCAGGCGCCGGGATCGGCGATCCAGCGGTCGAACGCCTCGGCGATGTAGTCGTGGCCGTCCCAGACGTCGGCGACCAGCTCCAGAACCCGATCCTGGTCGGCCGCCCGCAGCGGACGGATCTCGAGGAGGGCGGCGGGGGGATCCGGCGGCGTCCCGGCGCCGGGGCTCAAGCGCTCGGTGTCCGTGGCTCCCAGTGGGCGACCCCGGAGACCATCTCGCCTCCCCTGTGAACCAGAGCGTCGCCGCCGTCGGGCTCCAGATGAGCCTCGAGCCAGGCCCGGCCCACCGTCTCGTCCCAGCTGTCCCCGACCCGGAGCCGGCAGTCCTCGAGCGCCTGCTCCAGGCTCGAGAACCGCTGGCGCAGCGGCCGGCGCAGCCACGCCAGCTCCGGCTCCACGCCCAGCCGGCGGAGCAGCCGGCACAGATCGCCGAACTCGGGCTGGGGGGAGCGGGGCCGCCGGGAGAGCTCCTCCCAGATCCGCTCCGCCGGGTGGCGGAGCTGGCCGTCGCGCATCTGCACGAACACCCGCTCGCGAGCGCTCATCTCCAGCTTCTCGATGAAGGGGATCGGCTCGCGAATCGAGTAGAGGACGTGGCAGCAGATCACGAGGTCCGCCACCGCCACCTCCGCGTCCTCCCACGTGCTGGCGACGATGGTCACGTTGTCGAGGAGGGGGATGCTCTCCCGCATGCCCTGCGAGGGCTCCACGGCGGTCACCCAGTCGAGCCGTGCGGCGAGGGGCGTGGTGTGGCGCCCGGCGCCGGCCCCGACGTCGATGAGGCTCAGGCGAGGACGGCAGAACGGCTCCATGAAGGCTAGGAAGGGGTCCGCCTCGCCCTCGCCCTCGGTCGCGGTCCGGTAGGCGGCCGCCCGCCGGTCCCAGAAGTCGGGAGGCCGGGCGCCTCCAATCTGGGCCGCCCGCTCCTCGACCAGCCGGCTCCAGGCGGCGGCCGGATCGACGTCGGGTGAGGCGCCGGCGGAGACGGGATCGAGGCGGTTCACCGAAGGTATGGTAGGGACCCACGCCGGGCGGCATCGCCCGCCCGCCACCTGGGCAGGCAACCTGTGGAGAGGAACCGATTGTTCGAGGCCTGGGGCCGCTTCGTCCACCGGCACCGCTGGAGCACGCTGATCGCGTCCGCGCTCCTGCTGGCGCTCTCCCTCGCCGTGCTCCACTTCGGAGGCGTCCTCACCAACGCCAGCCCGGCCCGCGGCGACCTCCAGTACGCGCGCGCCTCCAGGCTCATCGCCACCCAGATCCCGCAGTCCGGCGCCAGCGCCGGCGACCAGTTCGACGTGCTCTTCACCAGCCCCCGCCTGCACGTCCAGGATCCCGGCTTCCGGTCCGCGGTCGCGAGCGCCCTCGCCGGACTGCGGGTGGATCCGCGCGTCGAGAAGATCGCCACCCCCTACGACGGCGGTGCCGAGGCGCCGACGCTGGTGTCTCGCGACGCCCATCAGGCGCTGGCGATCGTCACCACGCGGGATCGCCACGCGACCGCGCGCGGCTACTTCGGGGAGCTGGTGAAGGAGATCCGCCCGGGCCCCCTCGGCGTGCTCGTGACCGGTGACCTGGCCATCAGCCGCGCCTTCAACGACGTCCTGGAAGGCGACGTGCGACGGGCGGAGATGATCTCGCTCCCGATCTCCCTGATCCTGCTGCTGCTCGTCTTCGGAGCCGCCGTCGCCGCGCTGCTTCCCATCGGGGTGGGCATCCTGACCGTGCTGGGAGGGGTTGCCGGCACCCTCCTGCTGGCCCGCTTCACCGACGTCTCCCAGTACGCGCTCAATATCGTCACCCTGATCGGGCTCGGCATCGCCATCGACTATTCCCTCTTCGTCGTCAACCGCTTCCGCGAAGAGCTCGCCGCCGGCGCCGCGCGCGAGGACGCCGTCGCCCACACCGTCGCCACCGCGGGCCGGGCGATCACCTTCTCGGGCCTGACCGTCGCCGTCGGGCTCTCCGGGATGCTCTTCTTCCGGGGCACCTTCCTCGCCTCGATGGGCGTCGCGGGCGCCATCGCCGTCGCCCTCGCCGTCCTCTACGGTCTCACCTTCCTGATCGCCCTGCTGTCGATCCTCGGAGCCGCCGTGGACCGCTTCCGGCTGCCCTTCCGGCGGCCGGGCGGGGGAGGCTTCTGGCGCCGCGCCGCGCTGGCCGTCATGCGGCGGCCGGTGGTGGTGCTGGTGCCGGCACTGACCGCGCTCCTCCTGCTCGGCTTCCCCTTCCTCCACATCCGCCTCTCCAACGGCAGTGTCGACGGCTTGCCACCCGGCAACCCGGCCCGCCAGGGCTACGATCAGCTGCTCGGGAACTTCCCCGGTCAGAGTCAGAACTTCTACGGCGTGGTCGTCGATTACGGCCGCGGGCGCCCGTTGACGCCGGCGCGGGTGGGCGCCCTCTACGACTTCAGCCGCCGGCTGGAGTCCATCCCGAACGTGATCGGAGTCCACGGCATCGTCGACTCCTCGTCCACCCTCAGCCGCTCCCAGCTCCAGCGCCTCCTCTCCGGCCCCCCTTCAGCCCTGCCCGACCCACTCCGGCGCGACGTCGCGGCGTCGGTCGGCAGGAGCATCGTGGTCCTCTCCGTGGACGGCAACCAGGACCCCACCAGCGAGGGCGCTCGCGCCGTCCTGGCGGCGGTGAGGGCCGATCCGGGCGTGCCCGGCGCCCGGGTCCTGGTGACGGGGCAGACCGCGTTCGACGTGGACACCGTCAACTCGATCCTCCAGCACGTCCCGCTCGCGGTCGGCTTCGTGCTCCTGGTCACCTACCTGGTGCTATTCGGTCTCACGGGGTCGGTTCTGCTGCCGCTCAAGGCGGTGATCGTCAACCTGCTCTCGATCGCGGCCGCGTTCGGCGCCCTGGTCTTCATCTTCCAGGACGGCCACCTCAGCACCCAGCTCGGGTTCACCGCCCAGGCCATCGATCCGACCGTGCCCGTGCTCCTCTTCAGCATCGTCTTCGGGCTCTCGATGGATTATGAGGTGATGTTGGTGAGCAGGATCCAGGAGGAGTACCGGCGCCTGCGCGACAACCGCCTGGCGGTGGCCGAGGGGCTGGAGCGCAGCGGCCGGATCATCACCGGCGCGGCGGCGATCATGGTCGCGGTGTTTGGAGCTTTCGGCCTCGCCCAGACGATCGTCATCAAGGAGATCGGCCTGGGCCTGGCGATCTCGGTCGCCGTCGATGCCACCCTCGTCCGCGCGCTGGTGGTGCCCGCCGTGATGCGGCTGCTCGGCTCCTGGAACTGGTGGGCTCCGCGCCCCCTGGCGGCCTTCTACCGGCGCTCGCGGATGGGCGACGAGCCGGCGCCCACCGAGCTCTCGGCGTAAGCCCGCGCGGGCCGACACGGGGGCCTCTGGTGGGGCCGTTGGCGGTGCCTCAGCGGACCGCCACCAGCACCCGGTCGTCGAGGCGCTGCCACGCGAAGCCGGCCTCCGAGAACCCCGCCCGCAGAAGCGTCGCCCGCCAGAACGAGGCCTCGCCCGCCGAGTGGTGGTCGGGATGGCCTCCCCAGCGCGCCCGCCTGGCCGCGGCCAGATCAGCCAGGCCCGGCTCCGCCTCGACCGCCTGCCACCACTGGTCCCAGCCCTCGGCCGCGCCGGCCGGTCCCGGCTCCGGCGGCATCGAGGCCACGGCCGCCAGGCACGGCTGGTCGGCGTCGAAGCTCATGTGGTCCCCGTTCACGAAGATCCCCCCCGGCCGGATCAGGGTGGCCAGGGCCTGGCAGAGCCTGACCGTCTCCTCGGGCGAGATCCAGTGCAGCGCCGTGGTCGACATGGCGGCGTCGATCTGGCCGTGCAATCCCAGCTTGGAGATCCAGTCGGGGTCGCGAAGGTCGGCATCGACCCAGCGGATCCGGCCCTCCTTCTCTCCGATCGCCCGGCGCCCCAGCTCGAGCAGCAGCGGGTCGCCGTCCACGGCCACGACGTGCGCCCTGGGCAGCCGATCGAGGATGCGCGCCGCCAGCGAGCCGGGGCCGCAGCCGAGGTCCACCGCCAGCGGCGCCGGGCCGACCAGCGCCCGGGCGACCTCGATCACGGCCTCGAAGCGTTCCTCGCGATGGGGGAGGAAGCCCCCTTGCTGGGCCTCCCAGCGCCGCAGCCAGCCGGCCCAGTCGACCCCCTCGGCGGCGTCGCTCATCGTCTGGAGGATGATCTCATCCCTCGCGCCGCCCCAGCCGCCCCGTCATCCCCACCGTTCTCCTCTTAGCATTCGCTGAGCATGGCATCCCCCGCCGGTTCCGAGTTCACGGCCGCGGAGTCCGCCCTCCTGGGGCGGTACTTCACGAACATGGAAAGGCCCGTGTTCGCGCTCCGTAACCTGCCCGAGGTGGTCAAGGGGGCGCTCTTCAGCCGCTATTCGAGGACCGAGAAGAGTCTTCGCCGGGTGCTGCTGGAGGAGTTCGTGAACGCGCCCGAGACGGGGTTCGGGGCGCTGGCTGACGACTCTCCGCGCGGAGTCGAGGACCTGGTCGCGGCCCGCCGCGCGGAGGAGTTCTACGAGCGTGTGCTGGTCGGGTACGGGGACGACTCGGTGGCGGAGCTGGCGGGGGCGCACCTCGCCTGCGAGCAAACCTCGCTTCTCGCCGCCAAGGCGCTCGAGGACTCCCGGATCGGAATCTCGCCGCTCGAGAAGTCGACCCGCTACGTGCGCTTCGACCGGGCCGGCCCGGATGGCCGGTTCCTCTATCTGCGCGCCCAGGAGCTGGCCCATCCCGCCTACGAGCCGGCCATGGAGCGGCTCTTCACCGCCTATTCGGCGATGGTGGCGCCGCTCACCGAGCGCGTCCGGGCCGAGCATCCGGTCGAGAAGGACGAGAGTGAGCGGGCCTGGAAGGCGGCCACCCGCGCTCGAGCGCTCGACCTGCTCCGCGGCCTCCTGCCCGCCTCGACGCTCACCAACCTCGGCCTCTTCGGCAATGGCCGTGCCTTCGAGTACCTGGTCACCAAGCTCGCCGGTCACGAGCTGCCCGAATGCCGGCGCCTGGCCGAGGCCCTCCATCGGGAGCTCTCGGCGGTAATCCCGTCTTTCGTGCGCCGCGCGCTCGACGACCGCCACGGCCTGCCCGCCGCGGCCCGCATCGGCCGCATGCGCGAGGCCCTGAGCCTGATCGCCCCTCGAGAGCCGAGGGCGCCTGCGCCGGCCGCCGTGCGGCTCGTCGAGCACGATCCCGACGCGGAGCGGAAGGTTCTGCGGGCGGCCCTCTTTGGCCGTTCGGACATGCCACTCGACGAGGTCGCCGGCGGAGAGGACCTCGACCGCGTGATGGACGTGATCATGGGCGATCGCGCCAACCGCCGCCAGCGGGCGCCGAGGGCACTCGAGCACGCCACCTACACCTTCGAGATCGTCGCCAACTTCGCCGCCTACCGCGACCTCCACCGGCACCGGATGCTGAGCCAGGACCGCCAGGCGCTGGGGACCCGGCTCGGGTACGAGGTTCCGGCGGAGATGGAGCGCCTCGGCTTCGGCGCTCGCTTCCGCGACGCGGTCGACGGCGCGGCCACCGCGCAGCGCCGCCTCGAAGATGACCTTGGCCCCGACCTGGCGCAGTACGCGGTCCCCATCGCCTTCCGGCTTCGCTGGTACGTGAGGGCCAACCTCCGCGAGGTCTACCACCTCTGCGAGCTGCGCACGACGCCGCAGGGGCATCCGGACTACCGGTTCGTGGCGCAGGAGATGTTCCGGCGGGTCCAGGAGGTCCATCCCCGGCTCGCCCGTCACGCGAGCTTCGTCGACATGGGCGCGGGCGACGAGCTGGAGCGGCGGCAGGGCGAGCGCCGGATCGACGAGCGGCGGGCGCGCCTCGCCCGCTGAGCGGCTCCGGCGCACTCGGGCGATCTACCATCGTCAGTGGAAGATGTCGATCGCCCTCGTCGTGCACGGCGGCGCCGGGGCCGCCCCTCGAGATGAGCTGCCGGAACGCGCCGCCGCCGTGGCGAGGGCGCTCGCGGCGGGCTGGCAGGAGATCGGCGCCGGCGCCCTGGCGGCCGCCACCGCCGCGGTCCGCTGGATGGAGGACGAGCCCATCCTCAACGCGGGCCTCGGCGCCTGCCTCAACCGGGACGGCGCCGCCGAGCTCGACGCCGGCGTCATGGCCGGCGCGACCCTGAGCGCCGGCGCGGTGGGCGCGGTCCAGGACGTCCGGCACCCGGTCGATCTTGCGCACCGGGTCATGGAGGACGGCCGCCACGTCCTGCTGGTGGCCGGCGGGGCCTCCCAATTCGCCCGCGAGGCCGGCCTCGAGATGTGCGAGAACAGCCTGTTCGTCACCCCCCGCGCCCGGGAGCGCTGGCGGGCCCGGCTCTCCGATACCGTGGGAGCGGTCGCCGCTGACGGCGAGGGCCACGTCGCTGTGGCCGTCTCCACCGGCGGCGTGGAGGGCAAGCTCCCCGGCCGGGTCGGTGACAGCCCCATCCCCGGTGCCGGCTTCTACGCCGACGATCGCCTCGGCGCCGCTTGCGGGACCGGACGCGGCGAGGACTTCATGCGCATCTCGATCTGCCGCCAGGCGGTCCACCTCCTGGCCGGGAGCTCCGCCCAGGCCGCGGCCGACGCAGCCATCGGACAGCTGGTCGAGATCGGCGGCATGGGGGGCGTGATCGTGGTCAGCCCGGCGGGCGAAGTGGGTGTCGCCTTCAACACCAAGAGCATGGCCTGGGCGAAGCAGGTTGGCTGAGGCGGCAGGCCCCGCGGCGGAGGTGGCGAGCAGCCTGTCCCGGAAGGACGGCGAGGGATACGGTGGCCCGGTGGGTCGAGACGCCGGAAGCGCCGAGCATCGCAGCGAGCGCCCTTGAAGTGCGTGAACGAGAAGCGCAGAACCTGACATCCGTATCGGGCGGCATGGGCGCCGAAGCCCCGTCGGCTTCTCCGGGACGGGCTGCAACAGCCGGCGAGGGAATCGTGCGCGCGCTGCGCGCGGCGGGGGCCTCGACCCTCTTCACCCTCAACGGCAGCCACATCTGGCCCGCGATGGATGCCGCGCGCCGGCTCGGGCTGCGTGTCATCGACACCCGCGACGAGCGCACGGCCGCCTTTGCGGCGGAGGCCACCTCCAAGCTCACCCGCACCTGCGGCTTCGCGGCCGTGACCGCCGGCCCCGGGGTGACCAACTCCGTCTCAGCACTGGCGGGCGCCCTGGGCGCCGACAGCCCCATGTTCCTGCTCGGCGGCCGGGCGGCGACCATGCGCTGGGGGATGGGCCAGCTCCAGGAGATGGATCACCTGGACCTGGTGCGTCCGGTGACCAAGGCTGCCTCGACCCTGGGCGCCGCCGAAGGGGCGTTCGACGCCGCCCGCGAAATGGTCGGTCGCGCCTGGAGCGGGCGCACAGGCCCGGTCTTCATGGACGTGCCTGCCGACATCCTCTTCAGCCAGGCGTCGCTGCCGGAGCGGGAGGCAGCGCCGCAGGCGGACCCCGGGCCGGGTCCGGACGGGGATCAGATCGCGCTCGCGGGGCGGCTGCTGAGAGAGGCGGAACGGCCACTCATGCTCGTCGGCGGCAGGGCCTGGTGGGCCCGCGCGGAGGACGAGGTGAAGCAGCTGGCCGAGCGGGCGAGCCTGCCCGTCTACATGATCGGTCAGGCGCGCGGCATGCTGGCCCCGGAGCACCCGCTCTCGCGCTCCCGTTCTCGCTCCGCCGCGCTCCGGCGCGCGGACCTGATCCTCATCGTCGGGGCGGACCTCGACTTCCGGCTCGGCTTCGGCCAGCCGCCGGTCTTCCCCGACGACCCCCGCGTCGTCTACCTGGACGTGGACAGCCGCCGCAAACACGTCCCACCCCTGGCGGCGGCCTATGGCGATCTCAAGCGAGGCGCCGCGGAACTGGCCGAGGCCTGCCGTGACGGATCGCGGCACGAGGCCTGGCTGGAGGAGCTGGCGGGGGCGGAGGCGGCAGCACGAGCCAGGGATCGGGCGCTCCTCGAGTCCGACTCCACGCCCGTCCATCCCGCCCGGCTGGTGGCGGAGGTCGGCCGCATGCTCGATCCCGACGCGATCGTGATCGGCGACGGCGGCGACTTCGTCTCCTTCGCGGGCCGGATCATCGAGCGGCCGCGGCCGGGACTCTGGCTGGACGCCGGTCCCTTCGGATGCCTCGGCACCGGCGCCGGATACGCGATGGCGGCCCGCATCGCCCACCCGGACCGCCAGGTGGTCCTGCTCGCGGGCGATGGCGCGTTCGGCTTCTCCGCCCTCGACTTCGACACGCTCGTCAGGCATCGCCTGCCGGTCGTCTGCGTGATCGGCAACAACGGCGCCTGGGGGCTCGAAGACCATCCCATGCGGCGGCTCTTCGGCGAGACCGTCGGCACCAGGCTGCGGGCTGGGGCCAGGTACGACCGGGTGGTCGAGGCGCTGGGCGGGTATGGCGAGATGGTCGAGCGCCCCCAGGAGATCCGGGCCGCCCTCGCGCGAGCCGCGGGGGCCGGCGTGCCGGCCTGCGTCAACGTCCTCTGCGACCCGGAGGCTGAGTATCCTCGTTCATCGGTTCTGATGTGAGGGCCAACCGCCGGCGCATCGCGC
>JBOHUX010000040.1:0-16014 GCA_050734915.1 Candidatus Dormibacteraceae bacterium | reverse complement strand
GGCGCCGTCGTCCCTGACCCGCAGCGAGGCCGTCCCCGCCTGGACGATGAGCGCCACCTCCACGGTCTTGGCGCCGGCATGGCGCTGGACGTTGGTCAGCGCCTCCTGGATGATCCGGTAGAGCGCTTCCTCGATGTCGGTGGGCAGGCGCTTCTCCTCACCGCTGACGTTGAAGCGGCAGACGATGCCGGTCCGGTCCTGGTACTCGGTCGTGTACCGCTTGAGGGTCGCCACGAGCCCCAGGTCGTCGAGCGAGGTCGGCCTCAGGTCGAACATGAAACGCCGCATGTCCCCCACCGCGTTGCGGACCGAGGCCTTGAACTCCTCCAGCTCGGCGGGAACCAGCTTCGGATCCCGGTGGAGGAGGCGCTCCAGGATCTCGGCCTCGAGCACCAGGTTGGAGAGGACCTGGGCGGGTCCGTCGTGGAGGTCCCGGGCGATGCGCAGCCGCTCCGCCTCCACCGCCTGATGGATCTCCAGCACGGCCGCCTCGGGACGGGGCCCCGCCAGCAGTGGCCGCACCTCCTGGAGGAGCTCCAGACGCCCTCGCGCGCCCTCCAGCGAGGCCTGGAGGCCGACGCGTCGCTCGGCGAGCGCCTGCGCGCGCCGGAAGACGTTCTCCCGCTCGTGGGGCGAGAACTTCTCCGGGTTGCGGGCGACGTGGCGGCGGATGACCTCCGCCTGCCCCTGTTCCTCTCGGGCCCGGGCGACCGCCCCCTCGAGAGTCAGCAAGAGGTTGGCCAGTTCCGCGATTTCACTATCGATGCGCTCTGAGAGGGCCGCGCTCGGCTCCGCCACCAGGGGTTTCCTCTGGACCACCATCAAACCTTTGACGCTCGTCGGGTCGAGAACCCGGCGGAGGCGGGTGGAAAGGCAGATGCAATCGGCGGTGCAAAGGGCGGCGCCAACGGGAGTGATAGATTACGCCACTGCCATGCAGGCCCATGCCGTCCCCCTCGCCCCGGGCCTGGGCGCACGGGGTGGCCGTGGACGCGCCCTCGACCTTCTCTCCTCCCGGCTCGTGCCGGCCCTCATCATGTCCGTCTTGGTGGTGGACAAGCTGCAGCTGGTGCGGCAGTCGTTCTCCACGCTGACCACACGGAACCTGGGCTCCGAGATCATGAACGCCGCCGACCAGACGCTGGGACTGGGCTACTTCGCGCTGCTGACATTCCTCTACGTGGTCAGGCTCCCTCGCCTCAGCGGCGCGCGCGACTGGCTGGTGGTGCCGGTCACGTTGGTGGGCAGCTTCGGGATGCTGGTGGCGGCTCGCCTGCCCGGCGCCTCCGCCCCCCGCCCCGACCTGGTGGCCGGCGCCGGCGTCCTGCTCCTCGCCGGGCTCGCCTTCTCGGTCTTCACCCTGGCGTTCCTGGGGCGCTCCTTCTCGCTTCTGCCGGAGGCGCGCAGGCTCGTCACCGGCGGTCCCTACCGGCTCAGCCGGCACCCGCTCTACCTGGGTGAGGTCGCGGCCGGCTTGGGATTCCTCATCCCCACGGTCGGCGGCCCGGGTGCCGGTCTCGTCGTCCTCTCGCTGGCCGCGCTGTCGCTTCGGATCCGCTGGGAGGAGAGGGTGCTGGCGCGCGAGTTCCCCGACCGCTACCCGGCCTACCGGCGCCGGGTGCCCATGATCGTGCCCCTCCCCTGGCTCAGACCCTCACGCTAGACGGTCACCTTCCGGCGACGAGCCGGGCGGCCCTCGGACCACGCGGTCTGCTCCTGGGGGGGGTCCTCATCGCCATCTTCGCCGCGTTCACGACCACGGTCCAGGACCCCGACTTCTGGTGGCACGTGAGGGCCGGCCAGTGGATGGTGGAGCACGGCCGCCTGCCCTCCCACGACCTCTTCACGTACACGGTGTCGGGCCACGCCTGGACCGACCACGAGTACCTGACCGAGGTCCTCATGTACCTGGTCTACCGGCTGGGCGGCCCGGCCGCGATCAGCATCGCCTTCGGCGTCGTGACCTGGCTCGGCTTCTATCTCGTCTACCGGACGTGCCGGCCCCGGCGGCGCCCGTACGTGATCCTGGCGCTGGGGATCCTGCTGGGCGCGCTGGCCGGGTTTCCGATCTGGGGGCCGCGTGCGCAGATGCTGGAGTTCGCCTTCTCGGCACTGCTCCTCTACTGGCTCGAGCGCCACCGGTCGGGCCGGAGCCGCGCCATCGTCTGGTTCCCGCTCGTGATGGTGGTCTGGGCGAACATGCACGGCAGCTTCGTGGTCGCCTTCGTCTTCCTCGGCGTCGCGATCGCGGCCGAGGCGGCGCACTGGGCCCTGGGCCCGGACTCGGGCGAGCATCGCGCCCGCGCCATCCGGCTGGGGCTGGTCTTCGCCGGCTCCGCGGCCGCCATGCTCGCCACCCCCCACGGACTGGGGTTCATCCTCTACCCGTTTAAGACCCAGGGCAGCGTCGCCCAGCAGCAGCTGATCCAGGAATGGCTCTCCCCCGACTTCCACCAGGCCTACCTGCGCCCGTTCGAGGCGATGCTGCTCCTCCTCATCGTCGGCTTCGCGATCCGGCGGCCGAGCCTCTACCAGTTGCTGCTGAGCCTGGCCGCGCTCGGCCTGGCCCTGGAGTCGCAGCGCCACATCTCCCTCTTCGTGGCCGCCTGCACCCCGGTGCTCGTCGACTGCTGGTCCGCGGGCTGGCAGGACCTGGCCGCGCGGCGCGGATGGCACCCCGGCCGGCGCGTCGCGGTGCCCCGGGGCATGGCCGCGCTGACCGCCCTCCTCCTGATCCTGATCGCCGGCGCCAGCGGGCTCCGGATCGTGTCCGCCCTCAGGTCGCAGCCAGGGGTGACGGCGGCCGCCTACCCGGTCGCGGCCGCCGACTGGCTCGCCGCCCACCCCGAGGTCGGCACCCGGATGTACAACCAGTACGGCTGGGGAGGCTATCTGGTCCAGCGCTTCTACCCCGACCCGTCCCGGCGCGTCTTCATCTTCGGCGAGGCGGAGCTGATGGGGGACCCGATGCTCTACCGCTACGCGCACGTCGAGACGCTGCACTCGGACTGGATGTCCTTGCTGAACCGGTACCGGGTCGACTACGTCATCTTCAACCACGGCGCCGCGCTCTCCAATGCCCTTCTCACCGAGCCCGGCTGGCAGCGCGTGTATCAGGACAAGGTGGCGGACATCTTCGTGCGCCGGCCCTAGCGGCGGTCATCCTCTGAACACGGCGGGGCCGGGCGGCCCCCGCGGTCAGTACATCCGGTAGACGCGGACCCCGGACCCCGTGTAGGCGGGCGCGCCCAGGCCCGAGGGGGGAAGGCCCCCGAACTCGTCGGTCCAGAACACGTAGCGGACGTGGTTGGAGGCGACGAACGGAGCCACGGCCTGGCGCCCCGTCAGCAGCCGGTAGGCCAGCGGTCCCTTCTGGAAGTAGTGGTAGGTCTCGCTGTACTGGCCCACGTAGACGGTGTCGGGCGTGTAGGCGGGCAGGAGGAGCCCGATCGAGGGCGAGGAGAGCACGACGCCGGCGGGCTGGCGCGCCAGCCACGTCATGGCCTGGAACTGCGGGCGGGCGAGCGAGTACTGCGGCTGGTCGCTGAGCCGGAGCGGCGCCAGGATCAGGATCGCGCTCCCGATCGAGGCCATGACCACGTATGCGAACGGAACCAGCCGGCGCGCGCGGGCGCGGCGCAGCCAGGGCACGATCTGCTCGTACATGCCGCGGGCCGCGTACACCACCAGCGGCAGGTAGATGCCGTCCAGGAACCGGCGCCGCAGGTGCGCGGCCGGGGTCGGCGCCCACATGATCACCACCACCAGGACCAACCAGGCGATCAGCAGGACGTCCGCGCGGGACCGGCGGCGGATCACACCCGGGATGGCGAACAGCGACAGGAGCAGCGGGGGGCCCAGCGCCAGCGCCAGGCTGATCGCCTCCGGGTCGGCCCCGTTGCGCCAGTCGGCGCTCCAGCGCGCCACCTCCGGGCTGGTGAGGTACCCCAGGTAGGAGTACACGATGTAGGGGGCGGGGATCGCGAAGGCCAGCACCGCCGCGGCCAGCCCCCGCCGAGAGGGCGGCCGGAAGAGCAGCGCCGCCACCGTCGCCCCCCCGAGCAGGATCGGCATCTGCGCGTGGATCGACGCCTCGCCCGCCCAGGCGAGCCCGGCCAGGAGGCCCCACCGCAGGCTCCCGCGCTCCACCGCCCTCAGCGTCAGCACCACGCCCGCGGCCTGGAAGGCGGCCGCCCAGATGAAGTGCGGCAGAGAGAGGGTCGAATAGAAGGCCGTCAGCTCGGGCATGCGCCAGTCCAGCGTGTCGCTCCGGACACCGAGGATCAGGGGATGGCCGAGGGCCTGGATCAGATAGCCCCAGCCGAGACCGAAGGCGCAGAGCATGATCGCGAACCGGCGCGCCCGGGGGTCGGCGACGAAGTGCTCGATGAACTTCCAGGCCGCCGCCAGAAGCGCCACCGCTCCGGCGATCCTGGCCGCCTGGAAGGTGGCCATCAAAGAGAGGTGCGTCAGCGCCGCGATGTGCCCGAGGGCCAGCCAGAAGGTGAAGAAGTACGCCCCCGGGCTCGGCTCGGTCGTGTAGTGGTTGGTCCACAGCCACGATCCCTGCCAGCCCTCCCGCATCTTGGCCAGGTACGTGTTGGCGTCGTCGCCGAGGAAGAAGAAGCCCATGAAGACGCGCCCGTGCGGCTGCGTCAGATACGCGTGAAGATAGGGGATCGAGGTCACGACCACCACCGCGGCGGCGAGCCCGAGCGGCAGCAGCGGCACGCGCGGCAGCGGCGAGGGCCACGATCGCGAGACCCAGGCCCGGAGCTGAGCTCGCGGCTCGGCGGTGGCGACAGCCATTCCCGTCAGATCAGGCGGGGGCGCCGGGAATCGCTCGCGGCTGGGGACCGCTGGGGGACCATCGCCTCATCAAACGGTTTCGGGCTCCAAATCTCCCGGCCGGGGACCGGGCTGCCAGTACCTTAGAGGCCGATCCGGAGCTTGAGAACGTCCTTCAGCATGTCCAGTGCGTGGCGCCCGGCGACGACCCGGGTGGGCGTGGAGTGAAGCCAGCGCACGGGCACCTCCACGATCGTCCGGCCCTCTCGTCGAGCCCGCCAGAGCACCTCCACGTCGTAGGCGAAGCCCTCGGTCCGGAGCTGCCCGAAGAGACGGCGGGCGTCCTCGCCGCGGAAGAGCTTGAAGCCGCATTGGGTGTCCTTGATACCGGGCAGCAGCAGCGCGCGAACGACCAGGTTGAAGGACTTCCCCATCATCACCCGGTGGCCGGGCTGGTGGACCTCGATCTCGGAGCCGGGCAGGGCGCGGGAGGCGATGGCGATGCCGGCGCCAAGCTCGAGGGCGGTCTCCAGCTTGGCCAGCTCCTCGATCGGCGTCGAGAGGTCGGCATCCGAGATGAGGACCCGCTCGCCGGTGGTGAGCGCCACGCCGGCCGCGATGGCCCGGCCCTTGCCGCGATTCCGGGGCAGTGTCACGACGTGGATGTACGGATGCTCGCCCGCCGCCGCCCGCATCACCGCCGGTGTCCCGTCCCCGCTCCCGTCGTCGGCCAGCACCACCTCGAACGAGCCGCCACGGGACGACAGATAGGGGTGGATCGCCGCCAGGGTGCCGGGAAGGCGCTCCTCCTCGTTGTAGGCGGGGATGACGACCGAGAGCTGGACCGGTGGAGTCACGGCGCCCAATCATAAGAGGCCGCCCTCCCGCAGAACCCGGAGAGCGAAGACCGGGAGGACCGCCATCCGGCGCGCCCGCCAGGGCTGGCGCGCGAGGCGGAACGCCCATTCCAGGCCCGCCTGGCGCATCCACGCGGGCGCCCGCGGGACACGGCCGGAGAGAAAGTCGAACGCCCCGCCGACGCCGATCGCCACCGGGACGCCGAGCCGCTCGCGATGGCGGGCGATCCAGAGCTCCTGGTGGGGGGCGCCGTAGGCGACGAGCAGGACCTTGGGGCGAGCCGCCACGATCTTGCCCAGGCTACGAGGGTCATCCGCGGCTGACGGTGAGCCGGAGTGGACGCCCGCCACCCGCAGGCCCGGGCTGCTCGAGATCAGGCGCGCGGCCGCCAACTCGGCCACTCCGGGGCCGGCGCCGAGGAGGAAGACCGGCCACCCGCGCCGCGCGCAGAGGGCGGCGAGGGCCGGCACCAGGTCGGTCCCCGTCACCCGTTCGCGGATGGCGCATCCGCGCCGGCGGGCCGCCCACACCACGCCGGCCCCGTCGGGCAGGCACAGCGCCGCCGACTCCAGCACCGCCGCGAAGCCGGGGTCGGCGCACGCACGCATGACGAGCTCGGGGTTGACCGTGGCGACCAGGGCACTTTCCTGGGCGTCGACCAGTGCCTCGATTCGAGCCAGGGCGACGGCCATGTCGAGGCAGTCCACGCGGACGCCGAGGATCCGGACCGCGGAGGAGCCCACGACGGCTGATTATCATCGGCGAGAAGGGTGGTGCGAGAAGGAGGCGAACAAGGGCGCCCCGACCGGCGATGAGCCGGCGGCCGTCGCTCGACGCCCGGCGGCGCGGGCCGCACATCCTGATCGAGCTCAGCCGCATCGACGAGGAGTCCGCCCCCGGTCCCTTCGCCTACGCCACCGCCCTGGCCGAGGCGCTACCCCCGCTGCTGCCGGCCGGCACCGTCACCGTCCACGGCCCCGGGTGGAGGCGGGGCGACGCCGAGCCCGCCCCGGACGCGGTGCTCAGGCTCGACGGCGGGGGGCCACCTCGGGGGGTGCACAGCGTGGTCGCCGTCCCGGACGTGGCCCATCTGCTCGCGCGCCGGGGCCTCGGCCTGGCCGGCTGGGCCAGGCGCAACTGGTCGGTCTCGTGGGCGAGCCGGCAGGCCTCGGTCCTGATCGCCCCCTCCCGCTTCGTCGCTGACAGCCTCGAACGCTACCTGCGCGTTCCCGCCGCCCGCCTGGCGCTGGTGCCACCCGGCCTGCCCGGTTGGTTCCAGAGGGCGCCCCGGAAGGGCACGGCGGCGCTCCGGGCCGAGCTCGGGATCCCGGACCGCTACTTCCTGATCGCCGGCCGTGCCCTGCCCTCCCGAAACCTGGACCTGCTGCTCCGCGTCTGGGCGGCGGCGGAGTCGCGGCTGGGCGCCGGGGTCGGGCTGGTGGTGGCCGGCATGCAACCGCCCCGCCGAGCTCCCGCCGGCGTCGTCGGCATCGGCAGGATCCCGCGAGGACGGATGCCGGCTCTTCTGTCGGGCGCGGTCGCCTTCCTCCACGCCGGCCTCCACGAGGGCTCGGCGCTCAGCGTGATCGAGGCCATGGCCTGCGGCACGCCACCCATCGTGGGGGCGTCCGGCGCCCTGCCCGAGGTGGTGGCCGGCGCGGGACTGGTCCTCGATCTTGGCGAGGAGACGGCCTGGACGGCGGCCCTGATCCTGCTCGCCACCCAGCCCGAGGTCCGCTCCGGCTTCGCCGGCCGCTGCCGGGAGCTCGCGGTGGCCTTCAGCGCCGAGGCATCGGCTCGGGCCCTCGCCCCTCATCTCCTCCCCCGTCCCGAGCGCGGTCCGGGGGCGGTGACGTGAGCCCGCGGCCGCTGGTGGCCGTGGACGCCGGGCCGGCCGCCCGCCGGGCGGCGACCGGGACCGAGCTCTATGCGCGGGAGGTCAGCCGGCGGCTGCCGGCCGCCGGTCCCGGAATCGACTGGGCCTTCTACTCGCCCCGACCGGCACCCGGGCTGGGACTGGACCTCTTCGTCATGCCCTTCCCTCGCCTCTGGTCCCAGGCCCGGCTTCCCCTGGAGCTGGTCCGCCGGCGCCCTCGGCTCTTCTTCGCGCCCGCGCACGTGATCCCCTTCTGGTGTCCCGCCCCGGCACTGACGGTGGTCCACGACCTCGCCTTCGAGCGCTATCCAGGCGCCTACGGGGGCGCCGCCCGCGCCTACCTGCGAGCCACCACGAGGTGGGCGGAACGGGTCTGTCCGACGCTGATCGCGGTTTCGGAGGCGACCCGCCAGGACCTGGTCTCGATGCACGGGATCGACCCCCGCCGGATCGTAGTCATCCCGCCGGGTGGGGGCGAACCCCCACCGGATGGTGGCGAGCCCCCGTCCGGGGAGGGCGACGCCGGCCGGCTGCGCGCCCTCGGCATCGACCGGCCCTTCGCGCTCCACGTCGGCCGGGTCGAGGCGCGCAAGAACCAACTCGCCGCGCTGGGCGCCGTGGAACGGATCCCCGACCTGCTCCTGGTGTGCGCGGGGTCGGTGAGCGATCCCGTCCTCGGAGGCAAGCTGGGACGGTCCCCGCGCTGCCGCCTGCTCGGCCGCGTGGACGACGAGGACCGCGAGATCCTCTACCGGCAGGCCTCGGCCCTGGTGTTCCCGAGCCTGCACGAGGGGTTCGGCTTCCCCGTGCTGGAGGCGATGGGTCGGGGGCTGCCGGTCGTCACCGTGCGGATCTCCTCACTTCCCGAGGTGGCCGGCGAGGCCGCCCTCTACGTGGACGACCCCGGCGACGCCGCCGCCCTGTCCGCGCAGCTGGAGCGACTGCTCGGCGACGCCGGCCTCAGGGCGCGACTGGTCACCGCCGGCCGGGAGCGGGCGGCGCTCTTCACATGGGACCGGTGCGTCGGAAGGATCGCCGAGGTCATTCGGAGCCTCATCCAGTGACGCGCTCGAGGGCCCGCCAGACGCGGGCGGCCGCCGTGGTCCAGGTGAACTCGGCCGCCCTCAGGATGCCCCGGCGCCGCAGGTCGGAGGCGACTTCCGGCTCCCGCAGAACCCTCTCCAGCGCCTCCCGCCACCTCTCGGGTTCGTCGGGCGGAACCAGGAGCCCGGCGTCGCCCACCACCTCTGGAAGCGAGGCGCGATCCGACGCGATCACAGGGACGCCGCAGGCCATCGCCTCCAGTGCGGTGAGGCCGAAACCCTCATACCAGGCGGGATGGGCGAGGCAGGCGGCGAGATTGTAGAGGAGTGGAAGGTCGGCCGCCGCCACCTCCCCCAGGAGGTGCACCTGGTCGCCCAGCCGCGCGATCCGGGCCCGCGTCTCCTCGAACCGCCAACCCCAGCCGCCGGCGACGACCAGCGCGGGCCGGTCCCGCATCATGGCCCAGGCTGAGAGCAGCGTGTCGAGATTCTTGCGCGGCTCGATCGTGCCCACGAAGAGGATGAAGCGCTCCGGCAGTTGGAAGCGGGCGCGAGCCGCCGCCTGCCGTTCCGGATCGAGCGGCCGGAACGCCGCCCCCACCCCGTGGGGAACGACCTCCATGCGCCCGGGTTCGACACCGAAGATCCGGCTCAGGTCCCGCGCCGTGTTCTCGGAGACGGCCACGATCCGGCTGGCGCGCCGGATCGAGCGCGGCACCACCAGACGGGTGCTGAGCGGCTGACGGGCGGGGAACCAGCCCGGTTCGAGGTAGATGGCGAGATCGTGCACGGTGATCACGGACGGCAGCCCGAGCCGCCCCAGTGGCAGCTGGCCCGCCGGCCCCCAGTAGCAATCGGCTCCGGCGCGGCGGATGTGGGCCGGCCATCGGAGGTGGCGGCCCAGGAGCCGCGTGGCGGGCACCGGTCGGTACCTGATGGGCGCCTCGTCCACAGGCGCCGAGGCGGCCTGCCCCAGGAACACCGTCATCCGGTTGAGAGGCCGTTCCAGCGCCATGGCGCGGAGCATCTCCCGCGTGTAGGTGCCAACGCCGGCCAGCGGTCGGGCCAGCCCGGAGCCGTCGATGGCGACGTGGAGCGAGCTCATGGCGGGGGCCGCGACGCGCGCGTGCGCGGGCCCCGCCACCTCGCTCGGAGCCGCGTCACCGCAGAGGGCCCTGGCTGCGCCTCAGGACCTGCAGCTGGTCGAGTCCCAGCCCGGCGCCCCGAACAGCGCAGGTCTGGGGGTTCCCGGCGACGGCGGTGCGCACGCCCGTCCGCGACTCCAGGCAGCGATCGATCCCCGGGAGGAGCGCGCCCCCGCCGGTCAGCACGACCCCTCGGCGCCGGATGCCGGCGGCGAGCTCGTGCGGCGCCTGGTCGAGGACGGCCCGCACCGCCTCGGCGATCGCCGCCAGCGGCTCCTCGATCGCATCCATGATCTCGCCGGAGCTGACGGTGACCTCCTTCCTCAGCCCACTCCTCGCATCCCGTCCGCCCACCCCGGTCGAGCGGGCCTCCGGCGCCGGCGCCGCCGCCCCCACCGAGAGCTTGATCGCCTCTGCCTCCCACGCCTCGACCAGGAGGTGATGGCAGCGCTTCAGGAAGGCGGCGATCGCCTCGTCGAGGCTGGTCCCCCCGGCGGGGACCGAATGCGCGACGAGGATTCCGCTTCGGGCGATGACCGCGATCTTGGTGGAGCCCCCGCCGACGTCGCAGACGGCGATTCCGCCGCCCTCGTCGATCGGCAGGCCGGCTCCGATCGCGGCCGCCAGCGGCTCGTCGATGAGCCACGCCTGGCGGGCCCCGGCCGCGATGGCGGCCTCGGTCAGAGCCCGGCGTTCACCTCCGGCGGTGCCGGACGGAACGCAGATCACGACCTCCGGCTTGAACAGCCGCTGCCGGCCCTGGACGCGCTCGATCGCGGACCGCAGCATGTCCTCGGCGCCCTGGACGGGAGCGCTGGAGGCCGCCGGCGAGGGTTCGTTGACGACCACGCCCTCCCCTCTGACGTAGACGAGCAGGGTGCTCGTCCCGAGATCGATTCCTATCCGCTTGGCGAGCACCGGGGTCTCATTCGTAGGTGCCCGAGCCCGGGCGACCGCGCCGCGCGCGGGCCCGGGCCGGCCGCACCCGTGCTCCGAGGGCGGTCAGCTTGCCGACCAGGTCGTGATAGCCGCGATCCACGTGCCAGGCCTGGTGGAGCTCGGTGGTGCCACGCGCGCAGAGCGCCGCGATGACGAGCGCGGCGCCCGAACGGATGTCGGGGATGACGGCGTCGGTTCCGTGGAGGAGGCTGGGGCCGTGAACGGTCGCCGTGCGCCCGTCCACGCTGATCCGGGCCCCCATCCGCATCAGCTCGGGGACGTGCTGGAAGCGGTTCTCGAATATGTACTCCGAGATCACGCTCTCACCGTGGGCCTGGGTCATCATGGCGAGGTACTGGGCCTGGAGGTCGGTCGGGAATCCGGGATGGACCCAGGTGGTGAGGTCGACCGGCTGGAGGCGCCGGCGTCGCGACCGGCGGACGCGGATCGAGTCCATCCCCGCCTCCACCTCCGCGCCCGCCAGCTGCAACTTGAGCAGCACCGTGGTCAGGTCCTGGGGCGGGCTGCACTCCAGCACCGCTTCGCCGCCCGCCGCCGCGACGGCCATCGCATAGGTACCCGCCTCCAGGTAGTCGGGAATGACCCGATGATCGCAGCCGCCGAGCCGCTCCACGCCCTCCACGACGAGCTCATCGGTACCCGCCCCGTAGACGCGGGCTCCGAGCTTGGCCAGGAACACGGCCAGGTCCTGGACGTGGGGCTCGCGGGCGGCATTCAGGATCTCGGTCCGCCCCTCGGCGAGCACCGCCGCCATCATCAGGTTCTCGGTCCCGGTCACGGTCGGCAGGTCGAGGATGATCCGAGCCCCGTGCAGGCGCGCGGCCGTGGCGGAGAAGTAGCCGTCGCTCTCGACCACCCGGGCACCCATCTGGCGCAGGCCCCGGATGTGCTGCTCGACCCGCCGGAGCCCGATCTCGTCCCCACCCGGCCGGGGCAGGCGGGCCCGGCCCGTCCGCGCCAGAAGGGCGCCCAGCAGGACCACCGACGCGCGCATCCGGCGGCCCAGCTCGTCGGGCACATCCGGCTCCGTGATCTCCACCGCGCTGACCTCGAGCCCGCCCGCCGGGTGGGTCCGGAGGCGACAGCCGAGCGACGAGAGGATCTCCCCCATGACCTGGGTGTCGGCGACATCGGGGACGTTCTCGAGCCGGACCGGCGCCTTGGTCAGGAGGCAGGCGGCCATGATCGGCAGGGAGGCGTTCTTGGACCCGCTGATGCAGATGCGACCCACCAGCTCGCGGCCCCCCTCGATGAGCAGAACCTGGTCGCGAGGCATCGCCTGGGACCGATCCGCGGAGGGCACCTGCAAATCCTAACCAGGGCCTGGCGGGGGCGCGGAGCGGACGTGGACCGGCCGGTCAGCCGCCGCCTCGGCGCCCCCGCATCTCGCGAGCGAGCCGGAGCCGTTCCTCGGCGGTTTCCAGCTCCTCCTGAAGCCGGACACGATCGTCCGCGGTCTCCACGTGCTGGAGGCGTTCCTCGGCACGGCGGCGGGCCTCCTCGGCGTGCCCCTCGTCGATGTCCTCGGCGCGCTCGGCCTCGTCGGCGAGGATGGTGATCCGGTCCGGCAGCACCTCCAGGAACCCGCCGCCCACGAAGAGCAGCTCCGAGGCGGCCCCACTGTCGATCCTGACCGGGCCTGGCCGGAGCGTGGTCAGGAGGGGCGAGTGGCGGGGGAGGATGCCGAGGTCCCCCTCCGCGCCCCGGCAGAGGACGAAGTCCGCCTCACCCTCGAAAAGGCTCCGCTCGACGCTGACCACCCGAACCGGGACCGGCAACTCCCTACTTCTCCTCGCCCTTCATCCGGCCGGCCTTCTCGACGGCCTGGTCGATGGTGCCGACCATGTAGAAGGCCTGCTCGGGGAGGCTGTCGTGCTTGCCCTCCAGGATCTCGGTGAACCCGCGCACCGTCTCCTGGACGGGGACGTAGACGCCGGAGCTGCCCGTGAACCTCTCCGCCACGAAGAAGGGCTGGCTCAGGAAGCGCTGGATGCGCCGCGCCCGGGCCACCGTCTGCTTGTCGTCGTCCGAGAGCTCCTCCATGCCCAGGATGGCGATGATGTCCTGCAGCTCCTTGTAGCGCTGCATGGCTCTCTTCACGCCCTGGGCGGCGTCGTAGTGCTCCTGGCCGACGATCTCCGGGGCCAGGAAGCGGCTGAACGAGTCGAGCGGATCGACGGCCGGGTAGATGCCGATGTCGGTCAGCGCCCGGCTCAGGGTGACCGTGGCGCCGAGGTGGGCGAAGGTGGTCTGGATGGCGGGGTCGGTCATGTCGTCGGCGGGCACGTAGATGGCCTGCACGGACGTGATCGAGCCCTTCTTGGTGGAGGTGATCCGCTCCTGGAGGTCGCCCATCTCGGTGGCCAGGGTGGGCTGGTACCCGACCGCGGAGGGCATCCGGCCCAGCAGCGCGGAAACCTCGGATCCGGCCAGCATGTACCGGAAGATGTTGTCGATGAAGAGGAGGACGTCGGCCCCCTCGGCGTCGCGGAAGTGCTCGGCCATGGTGAGGCCGGTGAGCGCGATCCGCGCCCGGGCGCCCGGGGGCTCGTTCATCTGGCCGAAGACGAGGCTGGTGGAGTTGATCACGCCCGACTCCGACATCTCCACGAAGAGGTCGTTGCCCTCCCGGGTCCTCTCCCCCACGCCCGCGAAGACCGAGCGCCCCTTGTGCTCCTGGGCGATGCTCCGGATCAGCTCCTGGACGATCACCGTCTTGCCGGTGCCGGCGCCGCCGAAGAGGCCGATCTTGGAGCCCTTGGTGAAAGTGCAGATGAGATCGATGACCTTGATCCCGGTCTCGAGGAGGTCGACCTGCGTCTGCTGCTCCGACACCGGCGGCGCCGCCCGGTGGATCGGCCACCGCTCCACCCCCTCGGGCGCGGGCTCGCCGTCGATCGGCTCGCCGATCACATTGAACATCCGGCCCAGCGTCTCCACCCCGACCGGCACCGTGATCGGACCGCCGCTCGCGCGCACCCGGTCGCCGCGCCGGAAGCCGTCGGTGGTGTCCATGGCGATGCAGCGCACGGTGTTGTCCCCGATCGCCTGCTCGACCTCCATGATCACCTCCCGCCCGTCCTCGGTCGCGACCGAGACCGCATCGTAGATGTTGGGCTGCCGCCCGGGAGGGAACGCCACATCCACCACGGCACCGATGACCTGAGAGACGTGACCCAGGCCGTCGCCGTCCGACTCGACGCCGCTCCGCCGCCGTTCGTCGGTCTTCGCCATCAGCTCAAGTGTCTCCTCGATCGCCCCGCCCAATCTCGCGATTGCACGGGGAGGTTAAAGTGCCGATTCCCGAAGCGCCTCCGCGCCGCCCACGATCTCCATCAACTCGGCGGTGATGGTGGCCTGCCGGACCTTGTTGGCGGTCAGCGTCAGATCCTTGATCAGGTCCCCCGCCGCGCTGGTCGCGTTCTGCATGGCGACCATCCTGGCCGCGTGCTCGCTGGCCTTGTTCTCGAGCACGGCCTGGAAAACCTGCGTCTCCACGTAGCGGGGCAGGAGCGCGCCCATCACCTCCTCCGGCTCCGGCTCGTAGATGTAGTCGGAGCGCGTGCCCTGGTCCTCCCGTTCCGGGACCTCGACGGGGACCATCGTCCGCACCACCGCCTCCTGGCGCAGGGTCGAGACCCATCTCGCGTAGGCGAGCATGACGGCGTCCACCTTCCCCTCGCGATACTCGTCGAGCGCGACCGTGACGGCGGGCAGGACCTGGGCCAGCTGAGGCGGGGCGGAGAGGTCGCTGGCGTCGGCGATCACCTCCCGCCGGAACCGGATCAGGTAGTCGCGGCCCTTGCGGCCCAGGGTGACGAACCGGGGATGGTCGGGGAATCGCTGATTCACCTCGCGCATCGAGGCTCGGATCGTGCTCACATTGAGCGCCCCCGCCAGCCCGCGGTCGGAGGTGATCAGGATGATGACCGCGCGCCGACCCTCCCGCCGCTCCAGGAACGGGTGCTTGAACTCCTTCGCGCGCTCGGCGGTGGTGGCCAGGACCTCGACCATCTTCTCGGAGTAGGGGCGAGCCGCCTCCACCTGCCGCTGGGCGCGCCGCAGCCGGGAGGCGGAGACGACCTGCATCGCCTTGGTGATCTTCTGCGTGTTCTGGTTCGAGCGGATGCGCCGCCGGAGATCGCGGAGTGAGGCCACAGGCTCCTAGCCCTCTCCAGGGCGCCTGCCGCCGCGCCTGGCGCGGGGCCCGGTTGCCTTGGCGGGCGCCTTGGCGTTGGTCTTGGCCTCGGTTTTGGCCTCCGCCTTGCCCGCCGCCTTGGCGTCCGTCCTGGTGTGCGTCTTGGCCTCCATCATCGCGTCGGTCTTGCCCTCGGTCTTGGCCTTCGCCTTGCCCGCCGCCTTGGCGTCGGCCTTGGCCCGTGTCTCGGGCTCCACGTCGCCGGCATCGGGTCCGGATGAACCCTCTGTCTTTGATGCCACGCCGGCGCTCGCCTCCGGCTCCGGGGGGGCGTGGGCGCCGGGCTTGGCTTCGGCGCCCTTCGGGCCTCCGTCGCCCGGCGTGTCGACTCCGAACTGGCGGTTGAACTCGCGGATGAGCGCCTCGAGATCACGCGCCATCTCGTCGTCCCATCTGGCGGCGTCGAAGGACTCGAGCCATGACTTCTTGTCGGTGTCGAGGAAGCGCGTGAACTGCGCCTCCCACTCGCGCACCCGATCGACGGGGACAGCGTCCACCAGGCCCTGCGTCCCGGCGTAGATGACCGCCACCTCGACCGGCACCGAAACGGGCTGGAACTGGGGCTGTTTCAGCAACTCGGTGAGCCGGCGGCCCCGCTCGAGGTCGTCGCGAGTCGCCTTGTCGAGGTCGGAGGCGAACTGGGCGAAGGCGGCCAGTTCCCGGAACTGGGCCAGGCTCAGCTTCATCCGGCCCGACACCTTGTTGACGGCGCGGGTCTGCGCGTCACCGCCCACCCGCGAGACCGAGAGGCCGACCGAGATGGCCGGTCTCACCCCGGAGTTGAAGAGGTCCGCCTCCAGATAGATCTGGCCGTCGGTGATGGAGATGACGTTGGTGGGGATGTAGGCGGAGACATCGTTGGCCTGCGTCTCGATGACGGGCAGCGCCGTCAGCGAGCCGCCGCCGTTGCCGTCACTCAGCTTGGCGGCCCGCTCGAGCAGGCGGCTGTGCAGGTAGAAGACGTCGCCCGGGTAGGCCTCCCGGCCCGGTGGGCGCCGGAGCGTCAGCGACAGCTCTCGATAGGCCCAGGCGTGCTTGGTGAGGTCGTCGTAGCAGCAGAGGGCCTCTTTGCCCTCTTCCATGAAGTGCTCGCCGATCGCGCAGCCCGCGTAGGGCGCGATGTACTGGAGGGTGGCGGGCTCGGAG